>NZ_CP096829.1:939368-1252491 GCF_023272795.1 Flavobacterium humidisoli
TTCTAACTTCTGACCAACACCTTTAATGTTTGTAGCAGCTTCATCTCCATACACGTTAATTCCATCATAATTAGGATTCGTTCTATCAACACCTGTTCTTGTCTTATCATCATAATTTGTAGCATACCAATCAGTAGCCTGCATGTAAGTAATGTTTGCTTTAGCTGCAATGTATTTGTTAAAAGCACGAGCAAATCGAACGCCAAAATCGTAAAAACCATTTGTACCAGCAGCTTCTTGAGAAGTTACCCCATACTTTAAATAGGCCGAAACACCTTGATCTACAAACGGGCTTTTACTAGTCATAAACAAAATCCCATTAAAAGCATTAGCCCCGTACAGAGCAGATGATGCTCCTGGAAGCAATTCGACACTTTGAACATCAATTTCCGAAACTCCAATCATGTTTCCTAAAACAAAATTCAATAACGGAGACGAATTATCCATTCCGTCTACTAACTGCATAAAACGCGTATTCGCTACAGTAGCAAACCCCCTAGTATTTATGGACTTGAAAGACATACTACTTGTGTTCATCTGCACTTCTTTCATATTTTCTAAACCATCATAAAAAGAAGGAGAAGCCGTTTTTTTGATTTCCTGAGCTCCCATTCTCTCAATGGTTACAGGAGATTCCAGAATTCTTTCTGGCGTTCTTGATGCAGAAACTACAATTTCATCCAATTTTGTTTCTTCATCCTTTAAAATCACATTCACTTTTTGATTTGCAGCTGTTACATTTATCGTTTTAGTCTCAAATCCTACTGCCGAAACCTTTATCGAAAAAGGCGGTTTAGCATTAGTAGTCAATTTAAACGATCCATCGAAATCAGTAGAAGCACCACTATTTTCTCCGACAACAACAACATTAGCACCAGGGATAGATTGCTTATTAGCATCTGTAACTGAACCTGTAATTGTATTCTGCGCAAAGGACACTCCGCTGAATAACAACATAATTAGCAAGTAGACTCTCATTTTGGGTTAGTTTTTGGTTAGTATATATAGCCAAAATAAGAAAATATTTTAATATACATAAAAAAACGTTAAATAAAATAAATATTTAGCATCAATTTTTACAATATTTTAACTATTTATTAATTCAATTTATTAAAATAAAAACAAAGAAAATGAGAAGAAAAACCACTATACTATGCATACATATAAATTTTAATCAAAAAATTGAAAATTTCACAAAAATACATATGCTCAAAAAAAATATTGACAATAAAAAAAAGCGAGACCTAAATCTCGCTTTTTTAACATATTAATATTTAAAATATAATTTTTATTCTACCGTAACCGACTTTGCTAAGTTACGAGGTTGGTCAACATTACAACCTCTCATTACAGCGATGTAATAAGAAAGCAATTGCAACGGAATTGTAGTAACTAATGGAGACAATGCATCTGAAGTTTCTGGAATTTCGATTACATAATCTGCCAATTCGCGTACTTGAGTATCTCCTTTTGTAACAACAGCAATAATTTTACCGCTTCTTGATTTAATTTCTTGAATATTACTTACAATCTTGTCGTAGTGTCCTTGTTTTGGAGCAATCACGATAACAGGCATAAATTCGTCAATTAAAGCAATCGGACCGTGTTTCATTTCTGCAGCCGGATATCCTTCTGCGTGGATATATGAAATCTCTTTTAATTTTAATGCACCTTCTAAAGCAACAGGGAAATTATACCCTCTACCCAAATAAAGACAGTTTGGCGAATCTTTAAAAGCAGCAGCAATTTCTTTTGCCTTATCATTAGTTTCTAATGCCTCAGACACTTTTTCAGGAATAATTTCTAATTCTTGAAGATACGTATGGAAATCTGTATTAGACAACGTTCCTTTCGCTTTTCCTAAACGTAAAGCAATCATCGTTAAAACAGTAATTTGAGTAGTAAATGCTTTTGTAGAAGCTACTCCAATTTCTGGACCCGCGTGCGTGTAAGCGCCTGCATGACTTTCTCTAGAAATAGAAGAACCTACTACGTTACAAACTCCAAATACAAACGCTCCGTTTTCTTTAGCCAATTTAATAGCCGCCATAGTATCTGCAGTTTCACCAGATTGCGAAATAGCGATAACTACATCATCTTTGTTGATGATTGGATTTCTGTATCTAAACTCAGAAGCATATTCAACCTCTACAGGAATACGGGTAAATTCCTCAAAGATATATTCTGCCACTAAACCTGCATGCCAAGAAGTTCCGCACGCTACGATTAAAATACGTTTTGCGTTTAAGAATTTCTCTAAATTATCTTCAACACCAGCCATTTGAACAATGCCTTCATTTGCATGAAGTCTTCCTCTGTAAGTATCTTTAATAACACTTGGCTGTTCGTAGATTTCTTTAAGCATGAAATGATCATACCCCCCTTTTTCAATCTGCTCCAAATTCATTTGAAGTTCTTGAATATAAGGATCTACTAAAGAGTCATCTTGAATTTTTCTAATTTTAATTGGCTTATGCAATCTAATATTTGCCATTTCGCCGTCTTCTAAATAAACCGCATTAGAAGTATATTCAATAAATGGCGAAGCATCAGAAGCAATAAAATATTCTCCTTCTCCAACACCAATTGCTAACGGACTTCCTAATCTAGCCGCTACAAGTTCATTCGGATTTTTTTTATCAAAAACAGCAATTGCATACGCACCAACAACTTGGTTTAATGCAACTTGAACAGCTTTACCCAATTTAAGATTTTCGTTCTTTTGAACTTCTTCTATCAAATTAACTAAAACCTCAGTATCTGTATCCGACTTAAAAGTATAACCTCTTTTGATAAGCTCCTCTTTTAAAGGCGCATAATTCTCTATAATTCCGTTATGAATAATTGCTAAATCTTCAGAATTAGAAAGATGAGGATGCGAATTCACATCATTTGGAACCCCGTGAGTTGCCCAACGCGTGTGTCCAATTCCAATATTACCGTTTATTTTAAAACCTTCATCGGCTTTAGCTTCAAGATCAGAGACTTTACCTTTTGTTTTACAAACTTTAATGCCCGACTCGTTGTCATACAACATAACGCCGGCACTATCATATCCTCTGTACTCCAGACGCTTTAACCCCTTTATTACAATAGGATAAGCCTCTCGATGACCGATATATCCAACAATTCCACACATATATATTTATTAATTTGGTTTCGTATAGTACACCTCAAGTTTCAATCTTTTATCTTCCGGAATAGAAGCAGAAGTTTTTCCTCCATATATGATTGTCCCTAGAGGATTTAACAATGATGTTCTCGGTACTACCGGAGTAATATCATTTTTATCCTTAAGTGCATTAAATGCAACTGTAGTTGGACTTAGAGAAACAACCAAGCCTAAATCAACATTTTTAACTGTCGCATCTTTAACTAAATTACGAATATGGCTAGTGATTCTAATTTTATAGCTTTTCCCTCTTTTATCAGAACCTAGACTAATTACTCCACCATACGCAGATACAGCATCTGTAGAATAATCGGCTAAAATGGTATTATCTGTCAAATTGTACAAATACACTCTATTCGGTTCTTGTGCACCAGCCATTTTATCAGCATCAATATAGAAAACTAAATTAGCTTCGTTTACTTTCCAATTCTTAATAGCAACATTACTTCTAATTTCATCCAATTGGTCAGAAACCCCATTTCCTCCATTTACTACAGCACCATTAGAGTCATAACTCAAAACATCTGTTGGACTAAAAAGTTTTATAACCGCCAAAGAGCCTACTCCACCTTTTAAATATAGTCTTTCATCTCCATCTGTTTTATTTACGTTTGTTGTTACAGCGCTTTGGTAATCTGCATTTCGAGCATCTTGAAGAAAATTAGCAGTAGTTGTAAAAGTACCTTTCAAGTTTAAGAGAATCTCCTTGTCTTCAGTAGCTTCGGGATCATCTGTAGTTGAGCTTGTTTTTGCCTTATATTTAATAGTAATAACCCCTTTAGAAAAATCCATCAGTGCCAAATTGCTCGGATTGGATCCCGATTTCTCAACATTAAAATACAAACCTCTAAAATATTCTTGAAAAACATCTTCTGCAGCAAGCTTCGAAGCATCGGCATTTAATATCCTATCTTGAAAAAACTGCTTATTGAGCTGCAGTGTCATTTGAGGCGCTTTTCTTGTAGTTGTTTCTACTTTAGTAGTAGGATCTGTTGTTTTTATTACAATTTCTTTTGCATCAAAAAAGAATTCATCATTTTGCAAAACATCTCCATCATTTAATCTTGAGCCAACTTTTTTACTATCAAATTCACTGTTTTGATCTGTATAATAAAACTGTGGCAACTGGGTACCTCCACTTAAATAACTGCTTCTCATCTGGATTCCAGACTCATAAACACTTAACTTAATTTTTCCATTTTTGTCTCCATAAATAGAATCTAATACATAAGTGGTATTTCCTTCAGCATCTGTAGTTGTGGAATGACTGAAATACGGAATTTCAAGCACAACACTCTCAATTACTGGAGAATCCCCAACTTTTATAGGATAACTAGAAAGTCCTACCTGAGTTACAAAATTTGCAGTAGTACTTGCAAAAAGCGGATTGTCTAAAATACCAAGAGCATTTGGTGTCATGGTATTTGACTGAATAGGGGTAACTTCTTGATTAAACGCTACAACATCGTATTTTTCAGCTTCAAGTCCAAAATGATCATCTCCAATCAAACCATCACCAATTGCATTAAAATCTTTGTCACAAGAATATAAAAAAACAGCCATTACAGCCAAAAAAGCTTTCTTAATAAAAGAAGTTTTATACATGTCAAAAAATAAAATTAAAATTTAAAGTCCAAATGTTCTATAGAAATTTGTATAAGCATCAGCGAATGCATCTTTCGTGGCGAAAGGTAAAAAAGGTTTTCCTGAAGATTCTATAAATTTTGTTAAACTTGGAGAAACATTTTCTGATGCAATGATAACACCATCAGAATGTAAAATACTAGCTTTTAAAACATTCTCATAATTTGGCACTTCCAAATCTGACACTGCTTCATGAGGAACACCATCAAATTTAACTTTATTTATCATTTCTAAATCTAAGTTCTCATCAAATGACTGGCCATAAACAGAAGTAATAATTTTCGTTTCAGAAAATAGGGCTTCGTGTTTATAATAATGTTTCATATAAATCGGAAGCATTGCCGCAAGCCAACCGTGAACGTGTATAATATCTGGAACCCAGTTTAATTTTTTCACAGTCTCTACAACGCCTTTCGCAAAGAAAATTGCTCTTTCGTCATTATCTGGATATAAAGTGCCCTCTTCATCTGTAAAAGTGGCTTTACGTTTGAAATATTCATCATTATCTATAAAATAGACCTGAATTCTTTCTTTCGGAATCGATGCTACTTTAATAATCAACGGCATATCTAAGTCATTCACTACCAAATTCATCCCTGAAAGTCTAATCACTTCATGCAATTGATGTCTTCTTTCATTTATATTCCCATATCTAGGCATGAAAATTCTTATCTGGCCACCTTGGTCATTAATCATTTTCGGAACGTCATAAGACATTAAAGAAACCTCATTTTCAGCCAAGTAAGGCACGACTTCAGATGATACATATAATATCCTCTTATCTTTCATAATAGTATTTTACTTAATTTTGGTAATAAAAACGTCGCAAAATTACAAAAATTTATGCAGTTTATAACTAATATATTATGTTTGCATAAATTTTAATAATACCTCAATGCATATTTTCTACAGTAAAGCAGCGTTGATAGCTTATCTTAAAACTATCAAAACCGCAAATTCCACTATCGGATTTGTACCCACAATGGGCGCTTTACACCAAGGACATTTGGCTTTAATGCAACGTTCGCTAAAAGAAAACAACGATACAGTAGTAAGTATTTTTGTCAACCCAACTCAATTTAACAACGCTGAAGATTTAGCAAAATATCCGAGGACACTAGAAGAAGATATTAAGAAAATGCGTACATTAAGTGATAAAATCATTTTATACGCACCTTCGGTCGAAGATATTTATGAAGGAAATACCGTTTCGCAGACTTTTGATTTTGACGGATTGGAAAACCAAATGGAAGGAAAATTCAGACCGGGTCATTTTAATGGTGTCGGAACAATTGTAAAACGTCTTTTTGAAATCGTAACTCCAACAAATGCCTATTTTGGAGAAAAAGATTTTCAGCAACTTCAAATTGTAAAAAAATTAGTTGAAAAAACTGATTTACCAGTAAACATTGTCGGTTGTCCTATTTTTAGAGAAGAAAATGAGCTTGCAATGAGTTCTCGAAACGAACGTCTAACTTCCCAAGAAAGAAAAGACGCTTCTATTATCTACAAAGTTTTGACCCAGGCAAAAGAGATTTTCCAAAATCACTCTCCGCAAGAAACAATCGAATTTGTAGAAAATTCTTTCAAAGACAATGAGACATTCGAACTAGAGTATTTTGTTATTGCTGACGAATCTACACTTTTGTCTATCGATAAGAAAGAGAATGATAAAAAATATCGCGCATTTATAGCGGTATTTGTTAATTCTATAAGACTGATTGACACCATTTCATTAAATTAATCTAACTTTGCAGCATGCAAATTCAAGTTATAAAATCAAAAATTCATCGAGTTAAAGTAACTGGAGCCGATTTAAATTACATTGGAAGTATTACTATTGATGAAACTCTACTAGAGGCTTCAAATATTATTGAAGGCGAAAAAGTATCTATTGTTAACATTAATAATGGCGAACGTTTTGAAACTTACGCTATTAAAGGTGAAAAAAATTCAGGAGAAATTACTTTAAATGGTCCTGCAGCTAGAAAAGTGCAAAAAGATGATATCATCATTATCATTTCTTACGCTACATTGGATTTTGAAGAAGCAAAAACCTTCAAGCCATGGATTATTTTCCCAAATGAAAACGACAATTCTTTAACCTAAGATTTTCTTTTTCTTACCGAATTCCCCTACTTTGTCAAAAGTCAATTTTGCACAAAAAAACTTTCTTTTGTCTTAATCCAAAATGATTTTGACGCTAAAATACTGTGCTTCAAATTTTAACCTACTTAGCAAAGAAGCAAATAAAATAGTATATTGCTACACTATTTTCAATACTTTTTAATTTACTTGAAATGCCACAAATCATGAAAAAAGTTTACCTACTATTTTTATTAATTTCGTTTTCGTCGTTTGCCCAAAAAACGTTCGATAACATTAAATCAGAAAAACTCGGAGAAGAGCGTAGAATTACAATTGGACTTCCTGCTTCTTATGAAACCAACAAAGACAAAAAATATCCTGTTCTTTACTTATTGGATGGAGATTATTTATTTGATCCATTTTCTGGGGCTGTGAGCTACGGAACTTATTGGGATGATATTCCAGAAATGATTATCATTGGGATTCATCAAAACAAAGATGGAGAACGTTTTGATGACACAACAATTGACCAAAATGAAGGTCTTCCTTTTGAAAAAGGTGCAAAATTTTTCGAATTTATCGGAGCTGAATTAGTACCATATATCGAAAAAAAATACCGAACCTCGCCTTTTAGACTTATTGCAGGACACGATTTAACAGCAAGTTTTGCTAATTTTTATTTATATAAAGAAGTTCCGCTTTTTAACGCCTATATCTGTTTAAGCCCAGAACTTGCTCCAAAGATGGAAGTGCGTATTGCAGAGAAATTTGCTAAAATAAAAAGTCCTGTCTTCTATTACCTTTCTGCAGGAGAAGGCGATATTAAAAAAATTAAAGAGCCGATAGAAAAATTAAACAGTAATATTAAAATCGCCAATAATCCGTTAGTAAATTATAAATATGATGTATTTAAAGGCGCAACACATTATACAGAAGTCTTGCATTCTATACCAAGTGCATTGTACCAGATTTTTGAAGTATACCGTCCGATAAATTCTGCCGAATACAACGACAAAATTGCGGTTCTTCAAACCGGTTATGCAGAATATTTAGAAAAAAAATACGCTACAATGTCTGAAGTTTTAGGAGTTCAAATTCCAGTTAGGATGAGCGATTTTAAAGTAATGGAAAATCTTATTCTGAAAAGAAATGCCTACGATGAGTTAGGAAAAATGGCTGAAATTGGAAATGTAAATTATCCTAAAGCCATGTTGGGAGAATATGAATTAGGTTTGATGTACGAAAAAATGGGCGATCCTAAACATGCTTCGAAGAAATACCAAAATGCTTCACAAATGGAGCCAATTGGTGATTTGAACAAAGACGTGATGTATGAGAAAATTGACGAGATGAATACACTTGCTAAAAAAAGTAAATAATGTCTAAAGTTAAAACTTCCTTTTTCTGCCAAAACTGCGGAACCCAATATGCTAAATGGCAAGGGCAATGCAACGCGTGCAAAGAATGGAATACGATTGCCGAAGAAATCATTCAAAAACAAGATAAGGTTGCTTGGAAAAGCGAACCTACTCCAACAAGCAAAGCGCCAAAACCTTTAAAAATTAACGAAATTGATTCTACGCAGGAAGTCCGAATGGACACTACTGATAGCGAATTGAATCGTGTTTTAGGTGGTGGACTTGTCCCTGGATCTTTGACGCTCTTGGGCGGTGAACCCGGCATCGGAAAAAGTACACTTTTACTTCAAGTATCATTAAAGTTACCTTATAAAACATTATACGTTTCTGGAGAAGAAAGTCAGAAACAAATAAAAATGCGTGCCGAAAGAATAACGCCAAATAGCGATAACTGCTATATTTTAACGGAAACCAAAACGCAAAACATCTTTAAACAAATTGAAACCATTCAGCCTGAAGTGGTCATTATTGACTCGATTCAGACTTTGCATACCGATTATATCGAGTCGACTGCTGGAAGCATTTCTCAGATTCGAGAAACCACTGCAGAACTGATAAAATTTGCTAAAGAAAGCAATATTCCAGTAATATTGATTGGCCATATTACAAAAGACGGGAACATTGCTGGTCCAAAAATTTTGGAGCATATGGTCGATACCGTTTTACAGTTTGAAGGCGACAGAAATCATATTTACCGAATTTTACGTTCGCTAAAAAACCGTTTTGGTTCAACATCAGAACTTGGAATTTACGAAATGTTGGGAAGCGGATTACGAGAAGTAAGCAATCCTTCTGAAATCTTGATTTCTCATAAAGACGAAGAATTATCTGGAACTGCTATCGCGACGACTTTAGAAGGTATGCGTCCGTTGATGATCGAAATACAATCTTTAGTGAGTACAGCTGTTTATGGAACACCTCAACGAAGCACAACAGGTTACAACGCAAAAAGGCTAAACATGATTTTGGCTGTTTTAGAAAAAAGAGCTGGATTCCGTTTAGGTGCAAAAGACGTTTTCTTGAATGTAACTGGCGGAATTTCGGTTGATGATCCTGCAATCGATTTGGCGGTTGTTGCTGCGATTTTATCTTCAAACGAAGATATTCCTGTTGGAAAAGGATTCTGTTTTGCTGGTGAAGTGGGGCTTTCTGGCGAAATTCGCCCTGTGAATCGTGTTGACCAACGCATTCAGGAAGCTGAAAAACTAGGTTTCGACACTATTTTTGTTTCTAAATACAACAAAATCGCTTTAAAAAACACTGGAATTAAAATCGAACTGGTTGCTAAAATTGAAGATGTTGCGAGCATTCTTTTTGGTTGATTTTTTAGAATATATATTATAAAAAAATCCTGCTCTCGAGTATATTATCTCATGAGCAGGATTTTTTCCAAACTTTTTAATTTCTTACCATTTTATAATTCTAAAGCTTCCTTCAGTAACAGTAAATGTTTTTCCTTTTGAAGTTCCTGAAAAACTGAAAGTACCTTCAATTTTTTTATCATCATTTGCAGTAATATTTATCGTTCCAGATGTAGCACTCGCATTCTCTATTTCTGGCATAAAGCTAAAAGACGCTTGGTACGTAGTAGTAAGATTTGACAAATCAGATACTATAGGATGACTTCCCGTTGTAATATTCAACGGTGTCCATAAAGAGATTTTTTTATAAGTATTATCAATTCCTGAACTTCCCATTATATTTATACTTTCTGAAGTCATTAGAGCAGGCTCAGAAAAAGTATATACAGTTTCATTATACTTAAATTTCATAAATCCTTCTTGACTGCTTGGAACGTCAGTATCATCGGATGAATTATCATTACTACATGAAGATAATGCTAATGCAAAAATTGCAAAAGACAAAAACATAACTTTTTTAAAAATTTTCATTTGATTGTTTTTTTATTATTTAACAGGACAAATATATAAGATAAATACTATAAAAAATTACGGTTTTCCACAATTCTAAAATAAAAACAGCATCTACAAAGCCTTACTATAATATTCCATTACAAACACCATATACTTTAAAACATAAACACAATTAAATCAACATATTAGACACATTGTTTAAAATTTTAAAGAAAAACTCTACAAGCTGATAATTTTAAATTTAAATTTGAAAACTGAATAATTTCGAAGCAAACCAATTTTATGAATTTTCCAAAACAAAAAATATACAAAGCTTTAAAAATACTAGGAATAGTAATTTTATTGCTTTGCATCGGACTGTATTATTTTCGTAATTCACTTTTAAACCAAGCCATTGCAAAAGTCACCCACAAAATGGCCGTTCAGTACCAAAGTAACTTTTCTGTAAAGTCGGCGACATTTGATGGTTTATCAACTATAAAATTGACAGATGTAGTTTTGGCTCCAATAAATGCTGATACGCTTGTCAAAATAAAAAATGTCGAAACCAGCATCAGTTTAAGTAATTTATTAATTGGTGATGTTCAAGTTGGAACTTTAAAAGTAGACAACGGATATATTCAATTAGTAAAAAAAGGCAAAAAACGAAATTTTGATGCTTTTCTAAAAAGAGATCGAGAAGAAACCGATTCAAATGAAAAACGCAAGTACGCTGCTTTTGCTTACAGAATCATTTCGAAAGTATTGAATTTGGTTCCGACGGATATGGATTTGAAAAACTTCAAATTCAAAATCGATGATAACGGAAAACAAACCAATATCGCTGTAGATAAACTCGTTTTAAATAACAAACAGCTCGAAACCAATCTTCATGTTCAAGCAAAAGATTTTGATCAGCGCTGGAACATTAAAGGATTTGCAGATCCGAGAAACAAAAAAGCAGATATTCGTTTTTTCAATTTAGATACTGGCGCTATTCGCGTTCCGTATTTAGATCAGCGTTATAACTTAAAAGCAAGTTTTGACTCTATTCGTCTAAATGTTCAAAACATAGACAAAAGCGGCAGCGAACTCCATATAGACGGTTACACTTCTATCGCTAATCTTAAAATCAATCATCCCAAAATCGCGAGCAAAGATGTGGTTATCAAAAATGCGCGTTTTGATTACCGATTTTTATTGGGCGATAGCTTTATTTCTATCGACAGTTCTTCGACAATGCAGTTAAACAAGATTAAAGTTCGTCCTTACATTTCTTACGATACCGAAAAAGATACAATTTATACTTTGAAAGTCGATATTCCGAAAATGAAAGCGCAAGATTTTATCGTTTCGCTTCCTGATGGTTTATTCACACATTTTCAGGGAATGCAGGCAACTGGAAATTTCGATTACAAATTGGATTTCAAATTCAATCAAAACAAACCAAACACACTTGTTTTTGACAGTAAGCTTAACAAAGAAGATTTACGAATCACTAAATACGGAGAAGCCGATTTAAATAAACTAAACGGTGAATTTGTGTATCGCGCTATAATTCAAAATGTATTGCAACGGCCTGTTTTAGTCGGAAATGCAAATCCGAATTATACGCCTTTGGACCAAATTTCTCCTTATTTAAGAAAATGTGTTTTAACGACAGAAGATCCTTCTTTCTTCTCGCATCGCGGATTTATTAATGAAGCTTTCAAACAATCGATTCTGAAAAACATTCGAACTAAAAAATTCTCTCGCGGCGCTAGCACAATCAGCATGCAGTTAATTAAGAATGTATTTTTAACTCGTGAAAAAACGCTTTCGCGAAAGCTAGAAGAAATTTTATTGGTTTACATTTTAGAAAACAATCGAATTGTTAGCAAAGAAAGAATGCTGGAAGTATATTTCAATATTATCGAATGGGGACCAAATATATACGGAATTGGAGAAGCAAGTCATTTTTATTTCCAAAAAAGTCCAGCCGATTTAAATGTTGATGAATGTTTATATCTGGCAACAATTATTCCGAAGCCAAGAAAATTTATGTATCAGTTTAATGATCAAGGTAATTTGAAAGATTATGCCGTTAAAAATCAGAAATTCTTAAAGAATCTCATGTTTAGAAGAGGACTTTTAGTTCCTGAGGATACAATTGGAATATTACCTGTATATATTTCTGGAAATGCTCGTTCATTAATTAAAATCAAAGTCCCAGATTCTACAGCAATCAAAACAGATTCTTTGGCTGTTGATGATGAATTTGATTTATAATTGTTTTCTGCCACGAAGGCACTAAGACACAAAGTCTAAAAATAAAATAACCATATAAGTAATGTAGGATCAGTTAAGAAAAGACTTAAATCTCTTATATTACTTATATGGTTTAAAAAAACACTTTGTGGCTCTACGGCTTTGCGAGATTAAAAACCTTCGTGTCTTAGTGCCTTTGTGGCAAAAAAACTAAGGCGCAGGATCTGGAATTATAGCCTGAACCGCATCAATTTCTGCTAAGATTTGTTTAGAAAGAACCACATCAATTGTATCGATGTTTTCTTTTAATTGTTCCATAGTTGTTGCTCCGATAATAGCGCTTGTCAAAAACGGCTGTTGCAATACAAAGCTCATTGCCAATTGCGTTAGCGTTAAACCATGTTTTTTAGCGATTTCCTGATACATTTTTGTTGCTTCAGTACATTGATCACTATTGTAACGTTTGTATTGCGGAAAAAGATTAATTCTCGCTTTCGGATGACTTTCTCCAGTTAAGAATTTTCCAGTTAGAACTCCAAAGGCTAATGGAGAATATCCTAATAAACCAACATTTTCATATTTCGAAACTTCTGCAAAATTCACTTCAAACAAACGGTTCAATAAAGAATACGGATTTTGAACGGTTTTAATTCTTGGAAGATTGTTGTATTTGCTTTCTTCCAAAAGGCGCATCATTCCCCAAGCATTTTCATTAGAAACTCCAATATGTTTGATTTTACCCTCTTTGATTAATCCATCAAAAGTTTCTAAGATTTCTCTAAAGTTATCTTCCCAAACATCATCATGTCCATGAAAAGCACGCTGACCAAAATTGTTCGTTTTTCTTTCTGGCCAGTGCATTTGGTACAAATCGATATAATCGGTTTGAAGTCTTTTTAAACTGTTCTCAACTGCATACTTAATACTTGCTGGAGAAAAATCTAATTTCTCGCGCATATATCCGAAATTTGGATTGGGACCTGCGATTTTTGAAGCCAAAATCACTTTATCTCTATTTCCTGATTTTTTAAACCAAGTTCCAATAATCTTTTCTGTGCTTCCGTAAGTCGCTTCACTCGCAGGAACCGAATACATTTCGGCCGTATCAAAGAAGTTTACTCCTCTTTCAAGAGCGTAATCCATTTGTTCGTGTCCTTCTGCTTCTGTATTCTGCTGACCAAAAGTCATGGTTCCAAGGCAAATTTTACTAACTTTTATGTCGGTATTGGGTAATGTTGTGTATTTCATTTTCTTTAAGATACTGAGTTGCTAAGATTCTAAGGTTCTAAGTTTTTTCCCTTTTTTAGTAATAAGTTTTCAAAGATACAAACGGATTTCTCAAATCTAAAAACGAGAAAGGTTAAAAAAAGTACAAGATTTATTTCGAGATGCTATGGTTCTGAGCTAAGATGCTAAGTTTAGATTCCAATTAATAAAAAAAGGTTCAAAGTAAAACTTTGAACCTTTTTAAAACCTTAATCCCTTAGTTCCTCAGAACCTTAGCATCTTAATTAATACTATTAAGCATCTCCGCAATCTCGTCTAATCTTGGAGTTAAAATAATTTCGATTCTACGGTTTTTCGCTTTTCCTTCTGGAGTTGCGTTACTTGCCAAAGGAGAAAACTCGCTTCTTCCTGCTGCTGTTAGTTTTTGTTTATTGATTTTTGGGTTTTCACTTAAAATAGCCACAATTGCAGTTGCTCTTTTAGTAGATAAATCCCAATTGTTTGCGATTGGCCCCGATCCAGCATACGGATCATCATCTGTATGACCTTCAATAAGAACAGAAAGATCTGGATTATCGCCTAAAACTTTTCCAAGTTCAACAACTGCCTTTCTACCATCTGTTCCAACAGCCCAGCTTCCTGAGTTGAAAAGCAATTTGTTTTCCATAGAAACATAAACTTTTCCGTTTTTATGTTCCACTGTCAAACCTTTACCTTCAAAACCAGTTAATGCTTTAGATAAAGTTTCTTTTAATTTACGCATTGCTTCTTCTTTCGCCGCAATCATATCTTCCAATTCTTTTAGACGATTTGCCGTTTTGTCTAAACGAGCTTGTTCCTCTGCAAGGGCTTTACCTTTTGCTTCTAATTGCGCTAACAATTCACGGTTTTTAGCCATGTTTTTCTCCAATGCATCGTTGCTATTTTTTTCCAATGCATTATAAGAATCTTGTAAAACTTTGTATTTATTTTGAGCCGCCGCTAAATCTGCTTTTTGTTTTGCCAAATCATCATTAGCAGTTGCTAAATCTTTAACCAGTTTATCACGATCGGTTTCCAATTGATTCTTTGCTTTCTTCAAATTTTCATTTTCATCAGCAATAGAACGATTCTCTTTTTTCAAATCTGAATATTTTGTTTCTAGATCATTGTAAATTTTCTTAGAAACACACGACGTTGTGGACAAAGCTAATGCTAGTAATCCGATGGAGGCTTTTTTAATCATCTTCTTTAATTCGTTTTTATTCTGGGCGTTTAATAATTTTTTATGTCAAAATTCAATGCCAATTGCAATCTCAATTTTAAGACTCAAATTCATTCAACAAGAACAATACCAAAAATTAGTCAATCTCGACTAAAATCGGACAATGGTCTGAATGCATAGCATCTGGCAGTATAACAGCTCTTTTTAATCTGTTTTCTAGCGCATTGCTTACCAAATTATAATCGATACGCCATCCTTTGTTATTTCCTCTCGCTCCTGCACGGTAACTCCACCATGAATAATGATGAGGATCTTTATTGAAATGACGGAAACTATCTATAAATCCAGATTTCATAAAAGCATCTAGCCAAGCGCGCTCTGCCGGAAGAAATCCAGAAACTGTTTTGTTACGAACAGGATCGTGAATATCAATTGCTTCATGACAAATATTATAATCACCACAAATAATAAGGTTCGGAACCGTAACTTTCAATTCGTTGACATAATTCTGAAAATCGTCCATAAACATAAATTTGTGATCAAGTCTTTCAATGTTTGTTCCAGATGGAAGATACAAACTCATTACAGAAACATCGTCAAAATCTGCACGAAGATTTCTACCTTCAAAATCCATATGATGAATTCCCGTACCGTAAACAATATTGTTTGGCTTTGTTTTAGAAAGAATAGCTACCCCGCTGTACCCTTTTTTGGTTGCAGGATAATAATACTGGAACGGATAGCCAGCTGCCGTTATATCATCGACCGGAATTTGATCTTGTGTTGCTTTTATTTCCTGAAGGCATATTACATCAGGATTTGCTTGTTGCAGCCACTCGATAAACCCTTTGTTTATTGCCGCTCTAATTCCGTTTACATTATAAGAAATAATTTTCATCAGTGATTTTTTTAGGATTTCAAATGTAATAAAAAAGTGCAAAGTTTGTCTTGGAAACAATGAAAAGTAGACTTTTTTGTTATCTTTGTTCGCTGTTCTAATAAATTAAAAGTACTACATGGGTTTAGTTACCGCGAAAGAAGTTGCAAAGGCAATAAATGTTGAAAAGTACGGAGTTTTCGGTACCTTTTCTGGCTGGATTCTTATGAAGGTTCTTAAGATCTCGACCCTTAATAAAATTTACGATCGTAATAAACATTTGGAAGACCTTGCCTTTTTGAATGGAATTTTGGATGAAATGGAAATTAAGTTCGAAATCCCAGAAGAAGATCTAAAACGTCTGCCAAAAGATGGTGCGTATATTACCATTTCAAATCATCCGCTTGGAGGAATTGACGGAATTTTGCTTTTAAAATTAATGCTTGAAAGAGAGCCAAATTTCAAAATCATTGCCAATTTCTTATTACACAGAATTGTTCCGATGAAAAAATACATTATGCCGGTTAATCCTTTTGAAAACCATAAGGATGCAAAATCGAGCGTAATTGGTATTAAAGAAACTTTGCGCCATTTAAGTGACGGAAAACCATTGGGTATTTTTCCTGCTGGTGAAGTTTCAACTTATAAAGATGGCAAATTAGTAGTGGATAAACCTTGGGAAGAAGGCGCTCTTAAACTGATCAGAAAAGCAAAAGTTCCCGTAGTTCCGATTTATTTTCATGCTAAAAACAGTAAATTATTCTACTGGCTTTCTAAAATTGACGATACTTTAAGAACTGCAAAATTACCTTCTGAACTTTTAACACAGAAAGATCGTGTTATTAAAGTTCGTATCGGGAAACCAATTTCTGTATCTGAACAAAACGAAATCGAATCTTTCGAAGAATACTCAGAATTCTTAAGAAAGAAAACCTATATGCTTGCCAATCCGTTTGAAAAAGACACTAAACTGATTGACACAGCGAGCTTAAAAATCACAAAAGCACCGAAAAAAATCGTTACCCCTGCAAACGAATCAAAATTGATTGATGAAGTCCAAGCTTTAAGGGATAGCGACAGCAGATTTTTACAAAGCAAAAACTATGAGGTTTTCTTTGCAAGCGCAAAAGAAATTCCGAACATTTTACATGAAATAGGACGTCTTCGCGAAATTACTTTCCGTGAAGTTGGAGAAGGAACAAATGAATCTATTGACTTAGACGAATACGACCAATATTATCACCATATGTTTTTATGGGATGATGAAACCAAAAAAATCGCAGGAGCTTACCGTATGGGATTAGGTTCTGAAATCTATCCGAAATACGGAATTGAAGGTTTTTATCTGACTGATCTTTTCAGATTTGAGCCGGAACTTCATGATATGATGCACAAATCGATCGAAATGGGTCGTGCTTTTATCGTAAAAGAATACCAGCAGAAACCAATGCCTTTGTTCTTATTATGGAAAGGCATTATTCATACCACTTTGCGCCATCCTGAGCACAAATATTTGGTTGGAGGAGTAAGTATCAGCAATCAGTTTTCAGATTTCTCAAAATCGCTAATGATTGAGTTTATGAAATCAAACTATTATGATCCATATATCGCACAATATATTCATCCGAAAAAGGCTTATAAAGTAAAACTAAAAGATGCCGATAAAGATTTTATCTTCGATGAAGCAGAATCTGACTTAAACAAATTTGATAAAATAATTGACGAACTGGAGCCTGGAAATTTACGTTTGCCGGTTTTAATTAAAAAATACATCAAACAGAATGCTCGTGTAGTAGCTTTCAATGTTGATCCTCTTTTTAATAACGCTATTGACGGTTTAATGTACATTAGAATCGCCGATATTCCAGAAAGCACTATGAAACCTGTTATCGAAGAATTCCAGATTGAATTAGAGCGTAAATTGTCTGAGAAGGAAGATTAATCCACAATTATAAAAACAAAAATCCCATTCATTTCTGAATGGGATTTCTTTGTACGTGAAAAACCCAAGAACTAATTCAAATTCTTCCCTAATTCCTTTAAATATTCCAACTCATTAATAGGATCAGCACCATATTGATTTTGACCTTCATCACCCATAACCGTGCATAAATAGACATTATAAAACGGAATAAAGAAATACCATCCCGATTTATTAATATCGTGCATTCTTCTAAAACCGACAGCTATCATGGGAAGAAAAAGAGCTATTGTATAAATTTCAAAAAGCAAATCTTCATCAGAATCCATCAGACTCACTATCGATTTTAAACCAAAATAGAACATTGTATTTATAAAGAAAAAGCTCCAAAATTCCTTTCTTCGGGCTCTTCCTTTAAAGTTTATATAATTTGCAAAAAGCACATTGGTGTAAATTTTCAACATAATTATTATTTAATTTAATTCCTTTATCACAACTGTTTTCAAAGATTTCATTAAATCTGAAAAAACCACCAATATTACGATCCTTAAATTAAGAACACATGAAGAAAAGACTATGAGCATAAAAAAAAAACCATTTTAAAATGGGATTTCATTCATAATCAACAGATTAATTATTCTTTACCAATTTCGTTAATGTCTTCTAATTGATTTTTAGGATCTGCTCCATATTGATTGGACCTTTTATCGCCTGCCGTGCAAAGCAAGATTAATCGATAAAATGGAATTAATGAAAACCAGCCAGTTTTGCCAACATCATGCATCCTTCTGATTGTAACTGCAATTGATGGTATCATTATCAACAAATAAAAAACCACTAAATAACATTAATCCAAGAAACGGTATCAAAAATAGGATCCCTGAGAGGAAAAAACATATAATACTCATTAAAACAAATGTCCAATATTCTCTTCTACTCGCTCTTCCGTTAAAATTGGCATAGTTATCAAAAACTGTCTTTTTGTACATCTCAATCATAATAAAATTTTTTTTTTTTTTTTTTGTAATTTCAATTTCTACATTACTCCCTTTACAGAGCGCAAAATTACTTACATCCTAAACTCCCGAAAGACTCTAGAAAACATTAATACAGCATAAAACGACAAAATGTTTGTATAAAAAATCCCATTTAAATTTTAAATGGGACAGACAAATATCTTCTTTTCTCTTAAAACCAGCTTTTCTTGCCAACTTGGTAAGTTTGATAAAATTCTTCATCTGATTTTGTCAAGTAAATAATTCCTTCTACAAACCCAACCATTCCTCCTAATCCACAAGTCACCACAGAAACAATCAACTGAATAATTCCTTCTTTTTGGTATCCTAAATAAAATTTATGAGCGCCAAAGCATCCTAAAACAATACCTAATATTCCTGCGACTACTTTTTTATTTTCTTGCTTTCCATTTTCCATAATAACTTAATTTAATTTTTGATTTAAAATTTTGTAATAGTACTCATAATGCCCCCCTTTTGTTGTCACAAGAAGTTTTTTAAGTATCAATAAAAGACAAAATATCAAGCTTGACAATAAAGGCTTTCAAAACAAAAAATCCCATTCAGTTCTGAATGGGATTTCTAGTATTATATGCATTTTTCTCTTAAAACCAGCCTTTTTTACCAACTTGGTACGTTTGGTAAAAATCTTCATCTGATTTTGTTAAGTAGATAATTCCTTCAATAAATCCAATTATACTACCAACTCCGCAAGTTACGATTGTAATTACAATTTGGATGATTCCTTCTTGAGTGTATCCTAAGATAAATTTATGAATACCTAAGTATCCAAAAATAATTCCCATAATTCCTGCTAATACTTTTTTATTCTCTTGTCTAGGTTGAGATGGTGTATTCCAGCTTTCTGGTTTTGTAGTTTCCATTTTTATATTATTTAGTTAATTATTAATTCCGATTTCATCAATTTCTTCAATGGTACTTTTAGGATCTGGACCATAATAGTTTTCCCCATGCTCTCCTTCTGTTGCTAACAAAACAAGAAACCAGATAGGGCCAACCAACGGAATGAAAGAAATTAAAACATTCCAACCGCTTTTACCTAAATCATGCATCCTTCTAACTGTTACAGCCAAAGAAGGAATTACAGAAAGTAATATATAAATAAAGAAGATCGCCATGGCTATCTGAAAAGCCAAAGCTCCACCAGCAACTATAGCTAATAAACCTGCAAAAGCAATCAACGCGAAAAAGATTACAGCGGTTGCCAAACGAAAATACCAATATTCACTTCTTCTAGCTCTTCCACTAAAATTCGAATAGTTCTGGAACATGGCAATTTTATACCATTCAATCATACTTAGGATAATTTGTTTTTGGGCCTACTCTTAGGATTTTCGGTTTTCTCCGAACTTCAAAAAAAGAACCTATTTAGACCCATTCTTTTAAATTCGGAAACAATATTATTAAAAATTAACAAATAAAACTAATCTTGCCAAATAAAATTTACAGGAAAAAACTCGTTATTAAAACCTAAAGCTTTTACGCTATTTTTTGTTGTAAACTGCTTTAATTTTATTAACAATTACCTGAGCCAAACGTTCGTGACTTTCAAAAGTCCAACCTGCAATATGAGGTGTCAGTAATACATTTTTTGACATCATAAGATATTGAAGTGCTTCTGGTGTATTTTTTTCTTGGAATAATGTTTCAAACGAAAGCTTTTCGTATTCCAAAACATCCAAACCAGCACCTAAAACTTTTTTCTCTTTCATTGCTTCAACCAAATCGGCCGTTACTATGTTTTTACCTCGAGAAGTATTTATAATCCAAAACGGCTTTTTAAACGCATTTATAAAGTCTTTATTGACCATTTTATCTGTTTCTGGTGTCCAAGGAAGGTGAAGACTTAAAACGTCTGTTTTTTCACGTAATTCTGCCAATGAAACTTGTCTGGCATTTTCGTCTCCAACATTATCCAAAATATCATAACATAAAACTTCTGTTTCAAAACCTCTCAGTTTTTTAGCAAAAGCTTTCCCCATATTTCCGTAACCAATAATTCCGACCGTTTTTAAATCGAGTTCATGACCGCGATTGCTTTCCCGATTCCAGTGTCCAGCTTTTACTTCGGCGTCAGCTTGGTTTAGGTTATTGAACAAAGACAAAATTACGCCCAAAGAATGTTCTGCAACAGCATTGCGGTTACCTTCTGGCGCGGCAATAAGATGAATTCCTTTTGAAGAAGCATACTCACAATCAATACTTTCAAGGCCTGCGCCAACTCTCGCAATAAATTGCAACTTTGTTGCAGCATCTAAAAAAGTCTTATCAATCTTGAATCGGCTACGAATTACAATTCCGTTATACTCTTGAATTTTTGCCTCGATTTCTTCTTTTGAAGATTTAAAATCAGCATGGTTTTCAAAACCCGCTTCTTCCAATTGATTCCAAAGAATTGGATTATTACTATCGATATGAAGAATTTTTATACTCATTATTTTTCAAATTTTATACTAAACAAAAATACGGTTAATTTAATCTCGCGAAGGCGCAAAGACGCAAAGTTTTTTCATGAAGATTCTCTCTTGAATAAATAGAATAAAAACTATCGATTTTCTGGACTTGGCAGTTAAACTTTTTTATTGCTCAGATTTTTTTTAACTTTGAAAGAATAAGGATTTCACAATCCACCTAATAAATCTTAAGAAAATCTTCCCATAATGAAACTAACCAAGACTTTTAAAGCCTTTTTTGAAAACGAAAAATCGGGAGGAATTATCTTGCTCGTAGTCACGATTTTATCTCTTTTTCTCGCTAACTCTTCGATTCAAATTCCGTATGTTTCTTTTTGGGAAAAAGAAATTGCAGGACATTCTCTCACACATTGGATAAACGATGGATTGATGACTATTTTCTTCCTTTTGATCGGATTGGAGCTGGAACGTGAGATTTATCATGGCGAATTATCCAATATTAAGAATGCTTCATTGCCCATAATGGCGGCTTTTGGCGGAATGCTGGTTCCTGCAGCAATCTTTCTGGTTTTAAATTACGGAACTACTACACAAAACGGTGCCGGTATCCCCATGGCTACTGATATTGCTTTTGCTATTGGAATTTTATCGCTTCTAGGAAACAAAGTTCCTGCTTCTTTAAAAGTATTTTTAACGGCGCTGGCTGTAATTGATGATTTGGGTGCCATTATCGTGATTGCGATTTTTTATACCACTTCGATTTCATTTTTAAACCTCGGAATTGCACTTGGAATTTGGTGTCTTCTTTTTGTTTTAAACCGAATGAAAATTCACAATCTCATTCCGTATCTTATTGGCGGAGTTATAATGTGGTATTTCATGCTTAATTCTGGAGTTCATGCCACAATAACGGGTGTAATTTTAGCATTTGTTATTCCGTTTGGAGATGGTGGCAAAAAAACGTCTTCGTACAAGCTACAGCATTTTTTACACCAACCCGTTGCTTTTTTCATTTTGCCTTTGTTTGCTATTGCCAATACTGCTATAACAATTACCGAAAACTGGCACGAAGGTCTAAGTCATGTTAATACATACGGAATTATTCTTGGTCTTGTGGTTGGTAAACCGCTTGGAATTTTACTTTTCTCTTCTGTTGGCGTAACTGCAGGTTTATGCACCTTGCCGAAAAATTTAAAATGGGCGCATATTTTAGGTGCAGGAATGCTCGGCGGAATTGGTTTTACAATGTCTATTTTTATTACCGTTCTTGCATTTAAAAATCCTGAAATAATTGTTTTTTCTAAAATAGCGATTCTTATTGCTTCTTTCTTAGCCGGACTTATGGGATTTGTTTATTTGAAATACATTCTTAGTAAAAAATGAAATTCCAATTTTTAACTTTGTGGAGCTACTTGTGGAGATTTCTCGTTCCTCGAAATGACAAAACTAACTTCTTTAATCTCAATAAAAAATTCCAAATCCCAATGATAAAATTGGAATTTGGAATTTACAAATATTTGGAATTTCTTTAAAAACTATCCTTTGATTTGTTTCAAGGAAGTCTTAATCCCTTTAATTAATGATGAACTGAAACCATTGTGTTCCATTTCATTTAAACCGACAATGGTACAGCCTTGAGGCGTTGTTACACGATCGATTAACTGTTCTGGGTGTACTTTCTCTTCTAAAAGCATTTTTGCTGCACCTTTTACCGTTTGAGCTGCAATTGCAAGAGCCGTGTTAGAATCAAATCCAATCTCGATTCCCGCCTGCATAGAAGCACGAATATAACGCAATGCATACGCAGTACCACAAGCACCTAAAACGGTTGCCGCATCCATTAATTTTTCGTCGATAACAGGAGCTGTTCCTAAATCTTGGAATAAGTCAACAATTGGTGAAGCATTTGCTGCATATTTTTCTGGGAAAGAAATACAAGTTGCCGATTCTCCAAATTGGGCTGCAATATTTGGCATAATGCGTACAACTGGATATTCGTAGTTTGTTTTGGTTTGAAGCACATCTAAAGACAATCCGCTTACTGCTGAAGCAATTGTTTTATCTTGAATAACTGGTAAAATTTCAGCCAAAACAGTATCTACCTGATACGGTTTTATAGTCAAAATTACAACATCGGCTTCTTGGATGTTGTGTTTATTATCGTTAGAAACAGCAATTCCATATTCAGATAAATATTGAATGCTTGCTATGTTTCTTCTTGTGACAGTAACTTGGTTGTTTTTCGAGAATTTAGCAATTCCCAAGGCAATAGAAACCCCAAGGTTTCCTCCTCCAATAATGTGTACTTTCATTCTGGTTGGCTTTAATTATTCGTAGCTGATCAACAGCATTTTTTCCGCCTGTAAATTACGTAGATTTTAGAGATCTTAAATCACTGTAATCTACTAATTTGTGGCAAAAATCTAAAATCCAAGAATTAAGTTTGCTACTCCAAAGTAGAGCATAATTCCGAATACGTCATTGGTCGTTGTGATAAACGGACCAGTGGCAATTGCGGGATCAATTTTATTTTTATTTAAGAAAAGAGGAACCAAAGTTCCTAAAGTCGCCGCAAACAAAATCACGACAATCATTGAAATTGAAATCGCGAATCCCACTAAATACTGCTGATACATGATAGAATGATAGCACAACAAAAGCAACGAAATGATACTTCCGGAAATCATTGAAACCGTAATTTCTTTAGTAAAGTAAGCACGGCTGAAATCTTTCAATGTTCCGTTTGCCAAACCTTGCACCACGATTGCCGAAGCCTGAACTCCGATATTTCCTGCTGTTGCAGAAAGTAAAGGCACAAAAATGATTAGTGTAGAATATTTTTGAAAAGTAGCTTCGTTTCCTTTTAAAACAAAAGACGCTACAATTTCGATCACCATTCCGATCAAAAGCCAAGGCAGACGCGCTTTGGTCAATTCGTAAACGCTGTCATTCGATTCAACGTCTTGAGTAATACCGGCCGCCAACTGGTAATCTTTATCGGCTTCTTCCTTGATTACGTCTACGATATCGTCAATGGTAATTCTTCCTACCAAACGACCTAACTCATCCACAACCGG
Organism: Flavobacterium humidisoli; assembly: GCF_023272795.1. Lineage (NCBI taxonomy): Bacteria > Pseudomonadati > Bacteroidota > Flavobacteriia > Flavobacteriales > Flavobacteriaceae > Flavobacterium > Flavobacterium humidisoli. Next base: position 963,548 of record NZ_CP096829.1, read on the forward strand.
AATCGCCTCTAAGTCATATTTCTGCATGATACGAGCAACTTCTACGTCCTCCGTATCAACATTTACAAAATTTAATTTTCGGATATAGACTTCACCAATCTGAGTTTTTGTAGAAGAAGTCAATAAATCTTTCAGTGATAATCTTCCTTTTAATCGGTTTTCATCATCCACTACGTAAATAGAATGCACTCTAGATACATTTTCAGCCTGAATTCTCATTTCTTTAACGCAGGTCAAAACGTTCCAATTTTCATTCACTTTTACAAGCTCCTTACCCATCAAACCACCTGCAGTATTTTCGTCGTAACGCAAAAGATCAACAATGTCTTTAGCATGTTCAACGTCTAATATTTCAGAGATTACTTCCGCTTTGATTTCCTGCGAAAGCTCTGCGATAATATCGGCAGCATCATTGGTTTCAAGCTCATCAAGCTCTTCAGCAATTTCCTTTGGTGAGAGTCGGCTTAAGATATTTTCACGCAGATCCTCTTCCAATTCCAGAAGAATCTCGGCTGTTTTATCACTATCTAAAACTTTAAAGATATAGGTTGCCTCGTCGAAATCTAATTCGTCTAAAATTTCGGCAATATCAGCGTGGTGCAGATCATTAAGTAAAACTTCTAATTCACTGTCGTTTTTCTTATTGATCAGCTCCTCTAGCTGGTGTATAAATTCTTTACTAACTTTGAACTCCATCGGTTTCTATTTTTAGAGTTAGTTCAATAAATTCATCGACGCTAAGCTGCTCCGGACGTTTATCAAAGATAGTGTCTTCTCGCAAATTGTCTGATAAATTTAATGTTTTCAAACTGTTACGTAATGTTTTTCGTCTCTGCTGAAAAGCGGTTTTTACCACTGTAAAAAACAACTTTTCGCTGCAAGGAAGACTGTAATCTTCCTTTCGGGTCATTCTCATCACACCCGATTTCACCTTGGGCGGAGGAATAAAAACGTTTTCATCAACCGTAAACAGATACTCTGTAGTATAGAAAGCTTGGGCTAAAACGGATAATATTCCGTAGGTTTTCGAGCCTTTCTTTTCGCAGATGCGCTCGGCTACTTCTTTCTGGAACATTCCTGAAAATTCAGGAATCTGATGTTTAAGATCTAATGTCCTAAAAACAATCTGAGAAGAAATATTGTACGGAAAGTTTCCAATTATGGCAAACTGTTTGTCTTGGTAAACTTCATTTATATTGTACTTCAGGAAATCCTGAGAAATAATTTTGTCTTTTAATTTTGGATAATGTGCATCCAAATACGCTACAGATTCGGTATCGATTTCTATAACATGTGTAGTAATTGGCTTTTCAAGCAAATACTTAGTAAGCACACCCATTCCTGGTCCTATTTCTAAAACCTCATCGTACCCTTTCAGACTTAAAGTGTCTGCAATAGCTTTTGCTACGCTTTCGTCTTTAAGAAAGTGCTGTCCTAAATGTTTTTTGGCTTTTACTTTTTCCATATTTGTTATTTGCTTTCTGCTTTTTGCTTTTTGGGTATTATTTTAATGAGCAGATCCTATAATCGTATTCATAAACATATATTGAAAATGAATAACGTCAAATTGAATTTTTTCTAAACCTGTCAGCAGTCCAATATTCGCTTTGTAGCCAAATCTATAGTTTAAAAAATCTACACTTTTATTTTCCTTATTAATGAAGGTTTTATTGGTGTTAAATAGCTTTTCATTGTCTCCTTTAAAAGAAGCATAAACCCCTCCAGAATATGTAATTACTTTATTTTGTTTGTAAAATTTGTCTATTTTACTTTTCAAAACAGCATATTTTTGTTTTACAAATGCATCATAAAGCGCAGTATCATTTGTTACAAAACAATCTTCTTCTGAGATTTCTGCTTTAATTTCCTCAATGTAATCGTTAATTTCGTTACCCGTATCATAAATCTGTGTTGCAAACTTCATCATTTCTCCAAATGATTTAGGCGACTCTTCGTATTTTACTTTCAACACTTCGTATTTAGAAAAAACAGTATACTTTAAAATTTCTTTCGAAGTATTACTAATTTCTCTAAATTCATTCAGTTGTAAAACAACAGATTTTGCGGTTTCTTGTTCATTCCACAGCTCGTTTTTACTTTGACAGCAAACATTCAGACTTAACAATAAAAATAAAACAAGTTTTATGTAAAGGTGTTTCATAGATAAGGGGCGTGAACAAGTACAATTTTTAATTAGAAATTAATTTTTTTGCAAATATACTTTTTTTAGGTATAAGCAGATAGACCTGTTAATTTTAATCTTAATACAAATTCTATACGGTTCTAATTAAAGAGTACAACTCAAATCTAATGTTCCGAAATAACTTCTAACTCTGTTCTAAAAGAAAGCATTTTATCAGCAAATAATCCTAGAGCTTCTCTGTGAAATTCTGGTTCGTCTTCGATATAAAACTTATCTAAAGTTTCTTTACTGTCTGTTACATATTGAACAGAATACGTAATTCCGCCCATTTCTTCTTCAACCAAAACTTTTACAATTCTTGCCGAAGAAAATTTATTAGTAGCCAGAATTTCTGGTATATGTTTTTCCTGCATCCATTTTAACCATTGGTCGTGAACGCTTTCGTGTATGTTTGTGGTAACGTTGTAAATAATCATTTTTTTCTAATGTTCTGAGATGCTAATGTTCTGAGTTTTTTCTCTAAACTTAAAATAATCTCATTATTAATTCTTTTCAGATTGGAATTTGGAATTTAAAATATTGGAATTTACAAATTCTTATCTCCTCTTAACTCGCGGTATTTTTTTCTGGCATCGACAAAGTAAATACTGTCTTGATGATTAAAAATTACCTTTTCATATAAAGGCTTTGCCTTTTCTGTATCTTTTAATTCGTCGTTATAAATTTCAGCTGAGAAAAATAGCGCTTCATCAACATAAATTCCGTCGCTGTGATTGTCTATAATCTGCTGGTATTGACTTAAAGCCGAAGCAAAATCTTTCTGGCTTTCGTAAACTTTTCCTAAACGCAATAATGTTACAGCTTCTATCTCTTGCCCTTTATAAGTTTTCAAGATATTCTGAAACTGTGCAATGGCTTCTTGTTTTTTATTCTGATAAATTAAAAAATCTCCTTTTGCAAATTGCTTCAATGCTACTTGAGTCGAATCTGCAGCGGTATTATCATTAATTAAAAGAAAATATTCTAAAGCGTCATTGGCAATTAACTGCGTATTGGCTGCTTTTAATTCTTTAAATTGTTTATTCGCCCATTCAAAATCGCCTTTATAATAACTTGTTTTGGCTGCTTTCAAACTGGCTTCGTGCGCCATTACATCATTCTTTAAATCCAATTGAATCTGCGAATAATAAATAAGTGCCTGATTGTACTTTTCTTCCAAAAGCAGAATATCTGCCAGCTCCATTTTGGCATCGGCTTTTTGATATTCGTTTAAATTTAATTCTAAAGCTTTTTTAACCACTGCCTTTCCTTCTTCTGTCTTTTTCAAATTAAAAGCCAGAAAATGGGCTTGAATGATTTGCAAAGATAAGGTAAAAGGACTGATTTCGTAAGTTGCCAATAATTGTTGCAATTCTTGATTGATTGCTGGATAATCTTTTTCCTGTGCCTTATCGATCTTGATCTGCATTAAATAGGCATTACACTGAATCAGTAAATCGCGATCTTTCGTGTTTTGGAGAATAAAATTCAAAATTTCCTCAGCCGTATCAGTGTCTCCTTCATTCATTGCAAACTGACTCAAATTGACGATACTCATCAACGATTCTGGCTCGCGTTTATAAATGGCTTTTTCCTGAATAAAGGCTTTTCCAAATTCTTTTTGCTGTACATAAAACCAGCTCAAATAATGATTCCAAAAAACGTCCTGATCTTTCTGGGTTTTCAAGATTAAGGCTTTTCGCATTGCATCTTTAAAAGCCGTATTATCGGTTTCACCATTCATGAATCGCGAAAGTTGTGTCTGAATCAAATTGGTGTTTTGCGGATTTGTATAGGATTCTGTCAATAGCAAATCTATCATCAAATCGGTTTTGCCTAACTGACCGTACAACATTCCGATTTGAAAATTGAAATTGAAGTTGGGCTGAATCTGCATTGCGGTCTGATACGCTTTTAAAGCATATTCTAATAATACTTTTTTCTCAAACGAACTCGCAACTCCATAAACATCATTTGGATTGACCTTTATTTTTTCGATCGCCTGTTCGTAATAATTTTTAGCTTTCGAATCGTTTTTCTGCAACTGGAAATTATATCCTAATTCAACCAAAAACACTCCTTGTTTGTAACGATTGTAACGCTCCTGGATTGCTTTTTCTGCATTGGCAAACTGCTGCAATTGCTGATAGCAATCTACAGTTCGTAAAAAATACTGCGTATTGGATGGCGCATTTCTTAATAGCTCTTCATAACTTATCTTAGCTTTATCAAAATCACCTTTATCATAATAATACTGAGCCAGTTGCTCGTTTTGTCCAAATGCAAAACCAGAACATAATAAAACGATTCCAATCAATATGTTTTTCATATTGCAGTTTTTTTTTAGTTTTCAGTCTTTATAAGTTTTCAGTCGCCGTCACAGTTTTTAGTCATACTTCAACCGAACTTTTTTAGTTTTTAATTACTGTAAACTTTCAATATACAGCCGAGACTTTTTTAGTTTTCCAAAAAATCAATCCTAAACCAATTAAAATAAACGGGATACTTAAAATCTGCCCCATATTAATTAGCATATTATTCTCAAAAGCTTCTTGATTTTCCTTGAAAAATTCAATTATAAAACGAGCTGTAAATAATAAAGTTAAGAAAGTTCCAAAGATTAATCCTTGCGCATTTCTAATTTTTTCTGATTTGTACATATAAAACAGAATTCCAAAAATCAACAAATAAGCAAAAGCTTCATATAATTGTGTTGGATGTCGCGGAATCAAATCATCTTTCTGGAAAACTACGCCCCAATTTCCGTTGGTCGGTTTTCCGTATATTTCAGAATTCATAAAATTTCCCATTCTGATAAAAGTCCCCGTTACAGGAACAGCAACCGCCATTTTATCTAAAAGCCCTAAAAACTGAACTTTATATTTTCGGCAGTACAAAATCATTGCCGTTATAACACCAATTGATCCTCCGTGACTTGCCAAACCTTGGTAACCCACAAATTGATAAACTCCTTTTATTTTCTGAATCGGTAAAAGAATTTCTATCGGATGTTTGAAGAAATACTCTGGTTCGTAAAAGAAACAATGTCCAAGTCTAGCACCTAAAACGGTTCCGACAATTACATAAATCAATAAAGTATCGAGATTATCTAGCGAAAGATTTTCTTTCTTATAAATATTTCTAACAATGTAGAAACCTAAAAGAATTCCGCAGGCAAAAAGAGCTCCGTAATATTTTAAAGGAAAACTATCTGTAATCCAGAAAATAACAGGATCTACGTTCCAGTTTAAAATTCCATTCATCATGCTCCGTTTTTTAATTTCTATAAATTAAGAAAACCTAACAGGTTTTAAAACCTGTTAGGTTTGTATCTTAAAAACTATCTTTTTTTAGTTTATAATATCAAATCCGCAGTAAGGGCGTAAAACTTCTGGAATTACGATTCCTTCTGGAGTTTGGTAATTTTCAATAATTCCGGCCAAAACTCTAGGAAGCGCCAATGAACTTCCGTTAAGTGTATGCGCCAATTGATTTTTTCCGTCTTTGTCTTTGAAACGTAATTTCAAACGATTTGCCTGGAAAGTTTCGAAGTTAGAAACAGAACTAATCTCTAACCAACGATCTTGTGCAGTTGAAAACACTTCAAAATCATACGTTAAAGCAGATGTGAATCCCATATCGCCTCCGCAAAGACGTAGAACTCTATAAGGTAATTTCAATTCCTGAAGAATCTCTTTTACATGTTCAACCATACCATCAAGCGCCGCATAAGAATTGTCTGGATGCTCTACACGAACAATTTCTACTTTATCAAATTGGTGCAAACGGTTTAATCCACGAACGTGCGCTCCATAAGAACCTGCTTCACGACGGAAACATGGTGTATAAGCTGTATGTAAAACAGGCAAATCACTTTCGTTCAAAATGACATCGCGGAACAAATTCGTAACTGGAACCTCTGCAGTTGGAATCAAATATAAATCGTCAATGGTAGAGTGATACATCTGCCCTTCTTTATCTGGCAATTGTCCCGTTCCAAAACCAGAAGCTTCATTTACCAAATGCGGCACCTGAACTTCATTGTATCCTGCAGCTGTATTTTTATCTAAAAAGTAGTTGATTAAGGCACGTTGTAAACGAGCTCCTTTTCCTTTATAAACAGGAAATCCTGCTCCAGTAATTTTTACACCCAATTCAAAATCGATAATATCGTATTTCTTTACCAATTCCCAGTGCGGCAGTGCGCCTTCATGTAAAACAGGAATGTCTCCTTCTTGAAAAACATTCAAATTGTCGTCTGGTGTTTTTCCTTCAGGAACGATATCTGCCGGAAGATTTGGTAATGTGTATAATTTATTGGTTAACTCAACAGCCAAAGCTTCTGCTTTTTCGCTCAGTTCTTTACTTTTTTCTTTTAGTGAAACCGTTTTTTCTTTTAAGATTGCTGCTTTCGCTTTCTCTCCAGCTTTCATCAATTCACCAATATCTTTGGACAATTTATTAGATTCTGATAAAGTATTGTCTAATTCCACCTGTGCAGCACGACGATTTTCGTCTAATTGAACCACCTCTTCAACAACGCTTTTAGCATCGATATTTCGTTTTGCTAAAGCTTTGATTACTTTCTCTTGATTTTCTCTAATAAATGCAATTTGTAACATAGCTTGATTTTTATAACTATTGTATTTTTTATAACGGAAGCAAATTTAAGGAAATGTTTGTTAACAATAGGTCAAAGTTTTGCAGTAAAACCGAAATCTCCTATAAACAGCAAAAGCACTATAAAAGTGCCCTTGATGTTATTTCGCTTTTTTCGAATTTTACTCCAGAAAACGATGCCTGTCATCTCTATGAAAAGCGTATTCTCTTCCGTTATACTTGATTTTTTCTAATTCTTTTTTAATTTTCAGGTCACTTTTTTCTTCAATACCGTTTTCAGAATCACTTTCGACCGCTTCTTCATAAGAAAAGTTTTTGGTTATGATCAAATCAAAATAACCATTCGTTTTATGATCTGAAAAGCTCATACCGGTTTCTAAAGTTTCTACTTGAAAAGTGCCGCTTCCGTTAGAATCGCCATTCGTTAATCGAATTGGATACTCGTATAAAACCTTTTTTATCTCCTTGTCAGCCAAAGTTACCAATGTAAATTTCTTCTCCGAATACAAAACAATTCTGCTGCTTGCACTCGCTTCTGTGTAAAAGGCAACTGCTGGAGTATTTTCGTTTAAAAAAAACAGATCTTTCAAAATATGCGATTTTGAAAACTGAATGGCTTCATTATCGTAATAACCTAGATTTTCATCAAATTCTTCGGCAATTATACTTCCGTCTTCACGATTCACGAATAAGTATTTACGTTGAAAATAATTTCCCATTTCATCGTCATCTTGAGACTTCAATACTTTTTTATCGTGCGCCACAGTTGTCAGGACAAAAAAAGTGGTTTGATTATCGTAATTGATGGAACTTGATTCGGCAATTTTAATATCTGAATATTTGATTTTTAAGTTTGATGCCACTATTGAGAGCAGCTTCAGATTCATTTCTTTAGAATCTTCGATCTCATCCAGATTTTTAAAAATGAGTTTTTTGATTGGTTTTTTATTAAGACCAAGATGTGCTTGTGTTTCCGAAAGCAGTTCCTGATACTGAACTTCGGCAGCATTTGGGACCTTTTCATTTTTCCCGCAAGAAAACAAAAACATCAAAACGCTGCTTAAAAGAATCGTTTTTTTCATAGGTTTAGATTTGTTAGAAATTTTAGGGCATTCCAAATATATAATTTTCTTACAAACCACCGCAAAAAAAATAAAACTTAACCTCTCTTAATTTCGTGACCTACAAACTCTTCCAGTGTTGCAAACATTTCTTCTACCGAAAGTACTTCTGTATCGGGATGCGATTTTAAGAATGCAGCATTCAATTCGGTCAAATTTTCATCCAGTTCAAAATAAGCATTGTTGTTTAGCAAATCTTTGAAAGCGTTTGGAGTATCGTATTTCTCTTTTAGAAATTTCCCCAATTTGATAGTACTCTGCAAACGCAACTTACGGCATTGTTCTTTAAATAATTCCAAATGCTTTTCTGCGCCAATTAAAGCTAAACCTTCTTCGATTAATTCGTTCAATTCTTTGTTCCAACCCGAATCATGCACGAACTTCGAAAAATTTCCCTCGGCATATTTTGAAGCGTAAAAATCTAAATAATAACTCATTAAAGCATCTTCGTGAATTAAATCGTCGTCTATTTTTTCTTCGCGCATTAAATTGATTACTGAAATATTCGAATTGACAACGTCTTGCGGATTTTCACTATTCGCTGCAGTTTCTGAAATTATGATTTTACCGAATTCCATTTGAATTTTTATTTAAAAGATTGTGATGCAAAGTTGAGAGAAATAATAATATAAACCATATCTTTTTTGCTCATTCTCTAACTGATCAGGCTTTAATTTTGGTATCACAAAATAGAAAAATTGTATTTTAGCACAATCTGAAACTCCTTCTAAATTAAAATTTCCAAAAAACTCAACTCAAAAAATGCATTGTTTAAACAAACAACAGATTTATAATGAAAAAGAAAATGCAGCACCTTTTCAGTTCTTTTGGAAATAGCGACCAGACTAACTTTAAAAAAACATTTACTTATCTAGAAACGGTTGGAAAAATACTGCCACATTCTAAAATTTGTTTTGATCTTTTAGAAAAATTAAACTATCAAACTACAGATTCAGAATCAGATTCTTTAATAACAGTATTACATAAAATACAGTTTACATCTAACACAAACAGTTATTTTTACTTCTATTTTCCGCTAGTCAGTCACATTTTACATTACAAACCACAGTACGAAAAAGAAATTTTAAAACATTTAATCGGACCCAATTTTGCAAACGGCACTTCAGCTGTAGAAGAAATGATAGAGATTATTCATGGAGCTATGAAGTACAAATTAAATGAGAATCAATACTACCTCAGCAAAGAAAGTCAAGATTGGATTACCAGCGAATTACCAAAACTAGAAAAAGAAGTACAACGTGAAATAGACATTTGCTGGAAAGAACTTGACGATTAAGATTATGAAAACAAATTACACTTTAGAAAAAGAGTTTCTAAAAAAGGTTGAAATCGATGATGAAACAAACAAAAGGGAAATCTCAACCGACGATCAAATTAAAAATCTTCTCTCTGAGTATCCAAAACTGCCAGGAGACTATATTAGTTACTTAAAAGAAATTGGTTCAGGTAGTTTTAGGCAATGTCAATTTAATGTCGCTAGTTCATTATTTGATTTAGAAGATTTAGGCTTAGAGGATCATTATGAATTGAAATCCAATATCTGGTTTTTTGGAGATAATTTTGCAGGCGATTTTGCGGGTTTTGACTTTGATCAAAATAACAGAAAAGTAGTTGAATTTTGGCATGAAAGCGGAGAACTTTATTACACAAATAAGTCGTTTCAAACTTACATAAGAGAACAAATGCTAATGGATGAGAATGATATTAAATAACAAAAAACCTTTTGCATCACATTTATTTGTTATTGAGCACAATCTTTAATTAAAATTAGCGTTATCTTTATCTAATAAAAGATGCAGATAAAACTAAACACCTTTCACGCAACTATTTGAACACAAATGCATCTGTTTATATAGAAGACTTTATGCAAAAGTCTTTGCAACCAAAACCAAAACCATGAAAAGGATTGTCCTAATACTTAGCATATTGCTAGCTTTAACGAGTTGCGAGAATGATGATTTACCAAATTCTGATGTGCAATATTCGTTAATTGCTAAAGGAGATTCTTTTCCAAATGATGAAAGTCTTGCGCCAATACATTTGATTATTAAAGACCAAAAAGCTTGGGATAAATTAATTGCAGAAATGAATGTTTCTACCAATTTGTCTAAAGATTTTAAAGAAATTAATATTGATTTTAGCAAATATCAAGTTATTGCTGTTATAGATAAAACTCAAAACACAGAAGGTCATTCTATCGATATTGTTGAAATTACCGAAAATCGAAATACTATAATTGTAAAAGTAGAGAGACTAAAAAGTGGCAATAATACTTTAAAACTATCAAGACCTTACGACATTATCAAAACAGATAAGACAGACAAAAAAGTTATTTTTGAGCAATAATCTTTAATCTTCACAACTTTTAAAGTTTTTAAGAACACTCGAAAGCTTTTTAAAGATCATAAAAACGACAACATTATTTTGAAGGTTTTAAAATTAACTGAATTAATTCAAAATGAAATCGTTGCCTAGCATTTTTAACTTTTCTTCTTTTATTTTCTTATTTCGAAAGCAAATTTTTAATCAAAAAGTAATGCTAAAATAGCCATGAAAAACAAAACGTGTCTATGAAATACAATAATAAAACGTAATTTTATTCCATTAAGAATCAGTTTAGATTCAAAATAGGAAAATATGAGCGGAAGAAAAGCATTAGAATATTACGTTTTAGACGTATTCTCCAACGAAAGCTACAAAGGAAATCCACTTTCGGTTGTTTTTACAGATGGAAATTTAAAATTAGAAACTTATCAGGATATTTCTAAAGAATTTGGCTATTCTGAAACTTCTTTTGTTTATTATTCTACAAGAGAAAAAGCACTTGTAGTCCGTTCGTTTACTCCAACCGGAATAGAAATCGACGGCGCAGGCCATAATTTATTAGGCGCGGTCTGTGGCGCCCTACTAAAAGGAATTCCCATTTTTGAGGAGCAAAATGAAAGCGAACCGTTTGTAATTATGAACCATTCGGCAATTCCAGTATCAGTAAGTTTCGATTTGGATAATTTTTCACCAGTTGTTCAAATGCATCAAAAATCGGCAGTTATAAAAAGTGAAATTCCAACTTATAGAATTGCGGTGGCGCTGGGTTTAAAGATTGAAGATTTGGATGTAAATTCTTTTGTTCCAACAATAGTCAAAACAGAAGTTGCGCATACAATGGTTCCTATAAAAAACAGCCAGATATTGAACAGCTTTGTCCCAGACAACCAGCTTTTAATTCAAATCTCAAAAGAATATAATTTTGAAGGTTTTTATTGTTTCGCTCCAGCAGATGAAGGTCAGGATCATATAGTCGAAACAAGGTTTTTTAATCCTATCATCGGAATAAATGAAGATCCAGCAACGGGAACAGCTGCTGGTCCTTTAATTGGTTTTTTAACGCAAAAGAAATTTACTAAACCCGATAAAGAGTATAAAATTCTTCAAGGTGTCAAATTAAAGCAGCCATCAATGATTGAAGTTATGAACCGTGACGAAGATATTCTGGTTGGCGGTTCTTCAATTATTACTATGAAAGGCGAACTTTATATATAAAAAAACCGCATCTGGCAGAATGCGGTTTAAATATTTAAAACTAGCTAACTCTTCTTAGTTTGTTTTCATTGGTGGCAAATCGAATGCGATAGAATCGTGTTCGAAATTATTACGGTGTGCTCCATCGCAAAATGGTTTGTTTGCAGAATGTCCGCAACGGCAAAGTCCAAGTGCAGATCTTCCTTGTAAACCGTAAAGTGTTCCTTCTGGATCCATGATTTCAAAATCTCCTTCGATTTTTATTGATCCATTTTTATTGATGATTAATTTTGTCTTGCTCATAAACTTGTTTTTTTCGAGTGCAAAGATTGCGAAATATATCTTTATTTATAAGCGGCAAACGTAGTTTAAACTGGTTCTATTTTAATTGGTTTTACCACAGAGATGCGCAGAGGTTTTCACTGAGATTCACAAAGTTTTTTATTGTTAGGGCGAATTAATCTCGCAAAGGTTCTATTCTTTTGTCAGGCTGAGTGAAGTCGAAGTCCCGCAAAGAGGTTTTATTGTTGGCGAATTAATCTCGCAAAGGCGCAGAGACGCAAAGATTTTATTCTTTTGTCAGACTGAGCGATCCCGAGACTTGGGAGAAGTGCTGCAAAGTTTTTTTGAATTGCGTCCAGCTTTAGCTGAATGTAATTATAATATAAGAACCGCTAAATTGGCTTTAGCCCAAAATAAGCATTTGGCTAAAGCCATATAAATTAACATACATTATGACCTCCAGCTAAAGCTGGAGGCAATTAATATTTAAAATTAAAATCTTTTATAATTCTTTTAATCTGTGGCATAAAAACACTTTGTGACTTTACGCTTTTGCGAGATTAATTCGATTTAATTAAAAAAAACTTAGCGAATCTTTGTGTTTTTCTTCGCGATTCTCTGTGTAATATTAAAATCTCAATTCTATTGCTTATTTTTGCACTCAATAAAATTGAGTTATGACACAGAATCCAAAGAGATATACGATCACGGCGGCATTACCTTACACCAATGGACCTATTCATATTGGGCATTTGGCGGGGGTTTACGTGCCTGCAGATATATATTCGAGATACTTAAGATTGCAAGGAAAAGATGTAGCATTTATCTGCGGAAGCGATGAACACGGCGTTGCAATTTCAATGAAAGCCAAAAAAGAAGGAATTACACCACAAGAAGTTATTGATAAATATGACGGAATTATCCGTAAATCGTTTGCAGATTTCGGCATTTCATTCAACAATTATTCTAGAACTTCGGCGAAAATTCATCATGATACGGCTCAGGAATTTTTTAGAAAACTGTATGATAATGGTGATTTTATTGAAGAAGTAACAGAGCAGTTGTACGATGCAAAAGCAGATCAGTTTTTAGCTGACCGTTTTGTGGTTGGAACTTGCCCAAGATGCGGCAATGAAGGAGCTTACGGTGATCAATGCGAAAATTGCGGATCTACCTTAAATGCGACTGATTTGATTAACCCGAAATCGACAATTACTGGAGAAACTCCTATTCTTAAAGAAACAAAACACTGGTTTTTACCTTTAGATAGATATTCTGATTTCTTAACCAAATGGATTTTAGAAGGCCATAAAAACGACTGGAAACCGAACGTTTACGGACAAGTAAAATCTTGGATCGACGGCGGATTGGAACCTCGTGCCGTAACGCGTGACTTAGACTGGGGAATTGATGTTCCGGTTGAAGGTGCTGAAGGCAAAAAATTATATGTTTGGTTTGATGCACCAATCGGATATATTTCGTCTACTAAAGAATGGGCAGCGCGCGAAGGAAAAGACTGGGAGCCGTATTGGAAAGATGAAGACACCAAATTGGTTCACTTTATTGGGAAAGACAATATTGTTTTTCACTGTATCATTTTCCCAGCCATGCTAAAAGCCGAAGGAAGTTATATTTTGCCAGACAATGTTCCAGCAAATGAGTTTTTGAATTTGGAAGGAAACAAACTTTCGACTTCTAAAAACTGGGCAGTTTGGTTACACGAATATTTAGAAGAATTTCCAGATAAGCAGGATGTTTTGCGTTATGCATTAACATCAAACGCTCCTGAAACAAAAGATAATGATTTTACGTGGAAAGATTTCCAAGCAAGAAATAACAATGAATTAGTTGCTATTTTCGGAAACTTCATTAATCGTGTTGTGGTTTTAACCAACAAATATTACGATGGAATTATTCCAACGGCAAATGAATTTACAGAAATTGATGAAGCAACTTTAAACGAATTAAAAGCGTATCCAGCTGTAATTTCAAGTTCTGTTGAGCGTTACAGATTCCGTGAAGCTTTAGGTGAATTGATGAATGTTGCTCGTTTAGGAAATAAATACCTTGCTGACGAAGAGCCTTGGAAAGTAATGAAAGACAATCCAGAACGTGTAAAAACTCAAATGTATGTGGCGTTGCAAATTGCTGCTGCGTTGAGCGTTTTAGCTGAGCCGTTTTTACCTTTTACAGCTTCTAAGCTTTCTAAAATCTTGAATTTAGGTGATCTTAAAGAACATTTTGCTGGATTTAGTAAGTTTTTGAAAGAGAAAGATCGCGATGCAAAAGACATTGTAATTGATAAAACTTTAGGTTGGAATGACATTTCTGAAAACTCAGATTTAATTCCGGCAGGACATAAAATTGGTGAAGCAGAATTGCTTTTCGCTAAAATTGAAGACGAAGAAATACAAAAACAAGTAGATAAATTGGAAGCGACAAAAACCGCAAATATTGCTGAAAACAAACAAGCAGAACCACAAAAAGATTTAATTCAGTTTGAGGATTTTGCGAAAATGGATATTCGTATTGGAACAATTTTGGAAGCTGAAAAAATGCCAAAAGCAAACAAACTTTTAGTATTAAAAGTTGACACTGGAATTGACGTTCGTACGATTGTTTCAGGAATTGCAGAGAGTTTTTCTCCAGAAGAAATTATCGGAAAACGTGTTTCTGTATTAGCAAACTTAGCGCCAAGAGCTTTACGCGGAGTTGAAAGTCAAGGAATGATCTTAATGACAACAAATGCAGAAGGAAAACTAGTTTTTGTAAACCCAGATGCTGATGCACCAAATGGAGCAACAGTAAATTAAGATTTAAATATTAAATAAAATAGCGTGAATCAGTTAAGTTTAACTGATTCACGCTTTTTCATTTAAAACATCAATGAATTTAATTATTTCAAAAAATTTAAGATATTCGCAAAAATTAATTTTCATGAAAAAAGCTTTACTACTTTTATTAATTTTCTTTTTTACAAAATCATTTTCAGCAACACCAACTAAATCTGATCCAATTAATTCAGACATTAAAAATCAGATATTAATACTCACTAAAAAAAATGATTCATTAGCTAAGCGCCTTGATCAAATTGAAAAAAGTGATTATAAATCAGTTGATGTAATCGAAAAAGTTAATGATTTCTATGATAAGTCATGGAACAGACTAATTGCATTTTTGGGCCTTGCCGGTTCAATTATATTGATTGTAATTCCTTACATACAAATTAGAACTTATGATGATAAAATCAATGCTAAAACTAATGAACTTACAAGTTTTACAAATCGTAAAGTTGCCGAATTAGAGTTAAAAATAACCAATTTTCATAAAGAACAATTTGAACAACTCAGAAATGAAATCACCTTATCACAAGAAGAATTAAATAAAAATATCAATAATGAGGTTGAATATCTAAAAGCATTAATTTTTGCTTTAAGAGGAATGGTTTCTCTCAATGACAAAAATTATGACATGTATTTTCGACAATACACAGTAGCTTTAAATCTATTTATTGGACTAAATAAAACTTCCGATATAGAAGGCATACTTAAAGCAATAAATAAAAGTATTAATAGATGCATCAAACAAGAAATTAAAATAACTGAACATACAAAATCTCAAATTGATAAACTTATCGTTAATTTAGAAAGAGATTATTATGAAATTTTCCCCAAAATGATCGATCAATTAAAAACCGAAAGTGCAAAACTTTAATTTATTAAAAAATAAGTTTTTTACTACATTTATTGCTCTTCATAAAAGTCATTTTTTGTAAGTTTGTTCTGCAAAAAATACACTATAGGATTTATTTAGCAACTTTCTAATAAAAGTTAACATAAGCGAATCCCTCGTCATGATGTCCCTGCGGAAACAATGGGAAAACCTATCCCTATGGGGTATTTTTTGCACATCTAAAACGAGGGATTCGTGCGTTTAATATTTTCAGGTTTATGCAAAAAAGTGAAAATCAAAAACCGACACACCACGATGTAATGCCATCGATGGCAAAATTCCTCTCAGACCTTTGGTTTGAAGGAGATTTTAGAGAACAGCCCAATTATCTGTCTGAAATTTTCAAGCGAATTCTTGAAACAGACTTGGGAGATGACAAAGAGCTAAGATCAAAAATGATGGAGTGCATCAAAATCAGCGAAATGCTTGCCAAAACGCTCGAACCGTTTTCGGATAAACAAATTGAAAAGGCTTGCAATAAATTCATTTTAATTTAAAAACAGCATTTAAAAGCGTGAAATTTCAAATTGAATTTCGCGCTTTTTCATTCTAAAAGCAATTATAAACACATTTTTCATCCAAATTAGTTTTCTTACAAAAAAAATTAGATATTAGCGCCAATTGTTATTCAAAAAACTGAATATTATGGAGCTATTAGAAAGTTTACCGACTTTGCTTAAATCTTTTTGGTACATCGCGATTCCAACAAGTTTGATTTTTCTGATTCAAACCATTATTACCTTTTCGGGTCTTGATGTTGCAGATGGTTTCGATACCGATTTTGATGCCGATGTTCATGATGGCGGAGATTTTCAGCTTTTCTCATTACGAAACCTTATTAATTTTCTTTTAGGTTTTAGTTGGACTGGAATTTCTTTTTATGCTACACTTGGTGAAAAGCCTGTCTTTCTTATTGCGACTTCATTTGTTGTTGGAGTTTTGTTTGTGCTTTTGTTTTTCTTCGTAATCAAACAAGTGCAAAAACTAGCTGAAGACAATTCTTTTAAAATAACCAATACACTAAATAAAACTGCGGAAGTATATCTGACTATTCCCGAAAAGAAAAGCGGAAAAGGCAAAATTATGATTAGCGTAAACGGTGCCTTTCATGAACTGGAAGCCATGACAGAAAATGATAGAATTCCGTCAGGAAGTTCAGTAAAAGTTGTCAAAATAGAAAACAACAACCTCTTAATCGTAGAAACCATATAATACACATACCATGTTAATGAACCCAATTATTTTGATTGCAGTTGCGGCAATCGTTCTATTCGTAACCATTTCAGCATTAATCTCGAGGTACAAACGCTGTCCTTCAGATAAAATTTTAGTAATCTACGGACGCACTGGCGGCACTTCTGCACGATGCGTGCATGGCGGAGGCGCTTTTATCTGGCCAGTTATTCAGGATTATTCTTTTCTGGATTTAAAACCACTTTCTATCGAAGCCAATTTGACAAATGCGTTAAGCCGTCAGAACATTAGAGTAGATGTCCCTTGCCGATTCACCATTGCAATTTCTACAGAATCGGACAGTATGAACACTGCTGCTGAAAGATTATTAGGTTTATCATCAGAACAAGTTCAAGAGCTTGCAAAAGATATTTTGTTTGGTCAATTGCGTTTGGTTATTGCAACAATGACTATTGAAGAAATCAACTCAGATCGTGATAAATTCTTGGACAATATTTCTAAAAATGTTGACAGCGAATTAAAGAAAATTGGTCTTAAACTAATAAACGTTAACGTTACCGATATTCGTGACGAATCTGGTTATATCGAAGCTTTAGGAAAAGAAGCGGCTGCAAAAGCGATCAACGAAGCTAAAATCAGCGTGGCTGAGCAGGAAAAAATAGGAGAAACTGGTAAAGCTCTTGCTGACAGAGAAAAAGACACTCAAATTGCTGAAACACACAGAGACCGAGATGTAAAAATAGCCATTACACAAAAAGACCGTGAAATTAGTATTGCAACAGCTGCTAAAGATGAAACGATTGGAAAGGCCGAAGCAGAAAGAGATACAAGGGTAAAAACATCTGAAGCAAACGCAATCGCAATTCAGGGAGAAAACGAAGCGAAAATTGCCATCGCAAATTCTGAAGCTATTCGTAGAGAAAAAGAAGCAGAATCGTTGCGTATTGCAATTGCTGCCGAAAAAGTACAACAGGCAAAAGCACTGGAAGAATCATATCTTGCAGAACAAAAAGCCGAATTGGCACGTTCTGAAAGAGAACGCTCTACACAAATTGCCAACATTGTAGTTCCTGCTGAAATTGCTAAACAAAGAGCCATCATTGAAGCGCAAGCTGCTGCCGAAACCATCAGAGAAAATGCAAAAGGAGAAGCGGATGCAATCTTCGCTAAAATGGAAGCAGAAGCAAAAGGTTTATTTGAAATCTTAACCAAACAAGCAGAAGGTTACAAAGATGTTGTGGCTGCCGCTGGCGGAGATCCGAGCAAAGCATTCCAGCTTTTATTATTGGAGAAACTTCCTGAATTGGTTAAAACTCAGGTGGAAGCGGTTAAAAACATCAAAATTGACAAAATCACGGTTTGGGATTCTGGAAGCGGTCAAGGCGAAAACGGTTCAACAGCCAATTTTGTTTCTGGAATGATGAAGACAGTTCCGCCATTAAATGATCTATTCAATATGGCAGGTTTAAATCTACCAACTTATTTAAAAGGCGAAGATGCTCCTGAAGTTCCTCCAACTATTCAAGTAGAAGAAACGAAAGAGTAAAAAACTTCTTTCTAAAACAAAAAAGCGCGAACCAATTAACAGTTTTAATTGATTCGCGCTTTTTGCTTTCAAAATAGTCGCTTTCTGAATTATCTTTGAAAAATAATACACAATTAAAATTCATTAAATGAAACTCACCAAACCAAGATTAGCGTTAATCTGCGGTATACTCTGCATATCTATTTTCCCGATATTGGTAAAATTACGTTTAACACCAGGATTGATTTCGGCTTTTTACCGAATGTTTTTTGCTGTGATTCTCCTTTTGCCTTATGTTATTTTTAGCGGAAACTTTAAACTCCCAAAACTAAAATTTGCTCTTTTGGCGGTACTTTGCGGTGTTTTATTCTCGTCTGATGTAGCAGTTTGGAATATCGCCATTCAGGAATCAAGCGCGACTCAGGCTTCTTTGTTGACTAATTTATCTCCAGTTTGGGTTGGTGTTGGTTCTTTCTTTTTTCTGAAAGCAAAACCTGCCACAAATTTCTGGATCGGAACATTAGTCGCTCTATTCGGAATGATAACTTTAGTTGGTTTTGAGTTTTTTATCGATTTGAACTTTGATAAAGCATTTCTTTTTGCCGTTTTATCTGGAATTCTATATTCTATTTATCTGTTGGTCAGCAAAAATGTACTTTCCGAGGTTGACGTTTTATCGTTTATGACGATCAGTCTAATGGCTTCAAGCGTTTATTTGGGAATTTTATGTTATTCATTAAATGAACCTTTCACAGGATTTACAGATATGGGCTGGCTTGTTTTGGTGCTTCAAGCCGTAATTTGTCAATTATGTGCTTGGCTTTCGATTAGTTATGCCACACAACACATGCGCGCGACGAGAGTTTCGTTAAGTTTATTGAGTCAAGCTGTAATTACATCGATTTTAGCTTGGTTGTTTTTGGAAGAACAAATAACTTTACAAATGGTTTTCGGCGGAATCGTTTTACTTTTCGGAATCCGAATTACTTTTTACGATAAAACTATTTCTTTAAAAAGGCTTTTTTCTAAGAATTAGATTGAGAAAGTTTTCACTCAAATTGACTTTAAACAATTCGTGCAATTTGCGGCAGAAAAGCTCTCTCGCAGATTTTGGAGATTGAGCAAATATTTTAATCTTTAAAATCGTTTCAATCTATGACAAAAAACTTGAAACAAAAGAAAACCTCAAACTTGAAACAAAAAAACTATGTTACATAAAACTAAAATACCAAACTTAAAAGTAATCGCATTTGATGCCGATGATACTTTGTTTGTAAACGAACCTTATTTCGAGGAAACCGAACATAAATTTTGCGCTTTGATGGAAGATTATCTTTCACATCAAGGCATTTCGCAGGAATTATTCAAAATAGAAATTGCCAATCTGCCTTTGTATGGATATGGAATCAAAGGATACATTCTTTCGATGATTGAAGCTGCGATGAATATTTCAAACAATACCATTCCGGTTGAAGTAATCGAAAAAATCATTCAATACGGAAAAGAATTACTGGAAAAACCAATCGAATTGCTGGACGGAATTGAAGAAACCCTTGAAGCTTTAAAAGGAAAATACAAATTGGTCGTTGCTACAAAAGGCGATTTGAAAGACCAGCACAGCAAATTGCATCGTTCTGGTTTGGGTCATTATTTTCATCATATCGAAGTAATGTCAGACAAACAGGAAATCGATTATCAAAAATTGCTTGGCCGTTTAGACATTCAGGCGCATGAGTTTTTGATGATCGGAAATTCATTAAAATCAGACGTTCTTCCTGTTTTAGGAATTGGCGGTTATGCCGTTCATATTCCGTTTCACACTACTTGGGAACACGAAAAAATTAATCATACTATAGAACACGAGCATTTTAGTTCATTTGAAACTATTGCAGAAGTGGTTCCGAATTTATTATAATGAAAACACTTTTAGACCTAGAAAATTGGAATAGAAAAGAGCACTTTGCCCATTTTAAACAAATGGAAGAACCTTTTTTTGGTGCCACTGTAGAAATCGACTGTACCAAAGCATATCAAACCGCAAAAAGTATAAATGCTTCTTTCTTTATTTTCTATTTGCATAAAACTTTGGCTGCAGTAAATGCCATTGAAAATTTTAAATATCGAATTTCAGAAGACAAAATATACATTAACGATCAAATTGATGCATCGGCGACAATTGGTCGTGAAGATGGCACTTTCGGATTTTCTTTAATTGAATATCACCCAGATTTTAAAACATTTGAGCAAATTGCATTAACCGAAATCGAACGCATTCAAAATACAACCGGACTTTTCACGAGATCTTTTGATGATGATAATCTAATTCATTTTTCGGCAATTCCGTGGCTGAATTTTAGTTCTATAACCCATGCGCGCAGTTTTACCTATCCAGACAGCTGTCCTAAAATTTCGTTTGGCAAAATGATGGTTTCCGAAACTGGAAAAAGAACCATGTCGATGGCCGTTTATGTTCATCATGGTTTAATGGACGGAATGCATGTTGGTCAGTTTGTAGATCTTTTTCAAGAGCTTATGAATCAATAAAATAATCGGAATGATTTTTGCGCCCAAAAACATATGAAACAAATTTTCCTTTTTTTGTTTTTAATCTCCACTACTACATTGCTAAGTCAGACAGTGCTGACTTCTTATGCCGTCGATTTAAAAAACAAAATAGGACAATCTGAAATCATGACTGGCGAAAACACAGTTACTCACGACGTATTTACTTTTGTTGCGAGCGCAGACAGTCTTTCTATACTAAAATACAATAGCGCTTTATTTCTAAGGGATAAATTTGTTACAAATCGTCAGTATACCCAAAACAGAGCCTTAATGGGCTACAGTTTTAGCGAAGATGGAAATCCTACTTTGTACTGGTTTTCGAAAGAAGAAAAAACAATTATTTTAATTAAATATTATCTGGAAAACAAAACTTCCCGAGCATTAAAATTTCAGATTCCGCTTGAAGAAAATTCATTGATAACACATTATCAGAAAGACAACAATTTCTATTTGTTGATGAAAGATCGAACAAAAGAGGCTTTAACTGCTTTTATTTTTAAAAACGGAATGGCTCAACAAAAGTTTTTAGATTTTAGCGCTTTCAAATTTATAGATCAGAAAAACCAGCCTAAAACATTTCATCAAATTTTGTTTGAAAATCCGATAGAACTGATGGGATCTGGCGAATACAATCCGTTGTATAAGGTTACTGCCAAAAGTAAAATTTACACCCTTCCTAATCGCTTGATTCTAACGTTAGATCAAAATTTTAGAAAAACACAATTGTTTGATATTGATTTAGAAAATCTAGAAATAAAAGAAAAGACGTTTTTAAAACCCGTTGGAGAGAAAAACCCAAAAACGTCTAATTCTTATTATCACGAAAATAAATTATATCAAATTAATCTTAATGCCGACGAGCTTTTGTTTGATATTAAAGATTATGAATCTGGAGAATCGATAAAGGCTTTTGTGGTTTCAAAAAAAGATACCATTCGCTTTAGCAATTCTCCTTTACTGATGCAAATTGAAGATCGTGAACCCAGAAAGTTAAAGAATACAGCGAAATTTTTAAAAGCTTTGTCTTCTCTTGACGCCGGAGTTTCGGTTTATAAAAACGAGAAAAATCTGTTTATCACGTTAGGAGGAAGCGGAAGAGATTTCAATACGGTATCTATTAATGGCTTTAATTTTAGTGACCCTTTTGGAGATTTCCCTTCAAACAATTATTACAATGTTGAGACGAATTATTCTGTTTTTTTTGAAAGCATATGGACAAAAAAACTAGACACAACACAAGAAACACACGAGGCTTTTGCTACTGATAAAATCTTCTACTTTTTAGATTCTCATCGAGAAGCAGTTCTTCCTAATTCTGTTAAACTAAGTAATTACACCATTTTAACTTATTACGATATTGTTGCGAAACAGCTTGTTCTTCGCAAATTTACGGACGGATTTAATTAAAACAATTCGTTGATAAAACCTGTTTGCTTTTATTTTCCATATTTTTTTTATTGCTTCGATTTTTGCCTATTGCCCTATTTTAATACTTTTTTGGCTTTAAGGGAAAGTTTTTACTTACAATTTGTTGTTGTTTTGGACAATATTTAAAATTAAGAAACAATGAAAAAAATTGTAATGACTCTTGCATTTGCCCTGGCTTTAACAGGAGTACATGCGCAAACAGAAAACAATAGCAGCTATAATAAGTGGTCTGTAGAATTAGCTGGCGGACTAACTAAACCTCAACGTTCATTTTCAGCAGGTTACTCAACAAGTACTCCAAGTCCTTGGGTTGGTGAAGTAGGGGTTCGTTATATGTTCAACAACAAATTTGGTTTAAAGGCCGATTTTGGATACAACAGTTTTACTTCAAAAAGCAACTCTATCGATTTTGATTCAAAAAACTACAGAGTAGATTTACAAGCTGTTGCTAACTTAGGCCGTATCATGAATTTTGAAACATGGACAAACACTTTAGGCTTATTAGGACATGCTGGTTTTGGTTATGGTCAATTAAGAAGTGACAACTTTAAAGGAGCAGATGAAGTGGGTAACTTTATTGCCGGTGTAACTGGACAAATAAAATTATCAAACAGAGTTGCTTTAACTGGTGATTTCTCTACTATTTTGAATGCATCGCAAGATCATACTTTTGACGGAGCTTATGTAGCTCAAAACAGAGGTTTCTCAGGATTGATTTTTAACGGTACAATTGGTTTAAATGTGTACTTAGGAAAAAATGCAAAACATGCAGACTGGACTGTAACTTCAAGTGAAGGTAACAATGTGGATATTTCTGCTTTAGAAAACAAAGTGGCAGATCTTGAAGCAGAAATCAAAAAAATACCTGCACAAAAAGAAGTAGTTGTTGAAAAACAAATAAGCGCTCCTCAGGCAACTGATAATGAATTAATCAGAAGAATGATTAATGACAAATATTACAGTGTTTATTTTGATTTCAATAAAACAACTCCAATCGAGAACTCAACAGCTGCAATTGACGTTGTGTTAAATTACTTAAGAAAAAACCCTTCTGCATCTCTAGACCTTGTTGGTTATGCTGACCAAGTTGGAAAAGCTGAGTACAATGAAAAATTATCTTATACTAGAGCTACTAACGTAAAAACAATTTTCGAAAAAGCTGGAATCGCTTCTTCTCGATTAAATGTTGTTGCAAATGGTGCAGATACATCAATTCAAAAAGATTCTGACGAAGCTAGAAGATTAGCTAGACGAGTTACTTTTATTGTAAAATAATTTCTTTTTAATACTTGATTCGAAAGTCCTTAAGATTTTTTCTTAAGGGCTTTTTTTATTTTTCAAATTTAAAACGATGTAAATACGGCATAAAATTTGAACAAAATCTGCTAAACATATAAGAAGCACATTTATGAAAAAACTATTACTTCTTTTTCTTTTGCTTTTTCAAGCAATTTTGTTTGGACAAACAGTCTTAAATTCTCTACCATTAAATCTAAACTCACTAGGAAAAACTCAGATTTTAAATATCGAAGACAAAAAAACCAAAGATATTTATGCCTTTACTTGGGACGAACAGAACATAAATATTTTAAAATACAATAGATTTTTGTTTCTAACGAATCGGTTTACAGATTCTATTAAAAAAGAAACAAATCGAAATCTAATGGGCGTTACTATTAACAAAGAACAAAAGCCAACACTATACTGGATTTTGCCAAATAGCAAAAACATTCTAATTGCGACTTACGACCTTAATCACAAAAGATCAGAATTCTTAAATTTTGATTTCCCTAGAAATCATGATTACATTATAAGCTCTTTTGAAGAGAATAGCATTTTTTACATTCTAGCCAAGGAGAAGGATTTTGAACATCTTCTTCTTTACAAATTTGAAAATCAAAAGTGTGAAATTAAAATGCTTGATTTTTCTAGTTTCACTTTTAAAAACAAAGAGAATGTAAATATTTCTTTTAATGCGCTTATAAAATACTTTCCAATTAAAAAAATGGAATCAGGTATTCTTAATCCAATTGATTTTGTATCGCAAATAAGCAAACTCTATGTGACCGATAATCATCTTATTTTGACATTCGACAATCGTTTAGAACGAACGCAGGTTTTTGAGGTTAATCTTGATACTGGCAATATGAAAGAAAGAACTTTTGATCATCCTGTTTCTAAAAATCCAATACGAACAGCAAATTCATTTTACAATGATAAAAAACTATTTCAAGTTGCAGCCAATAAAGAAGAATTGCTGTTTGAAGTAAAAGATTTTGATTCTAAAAGCATTATTAAAAATTATTCTTTTTTTAATAATGATAGTATTCCGTTTAAAAACTCACCTTTCTTTGTTCAAATTAATAACAGGAAACCTCAACAGCTAAAAACTACTGCAAAATTTCTTAAAGATCTAGATGGACTAACTGCAGGTATTTCGATACTTAAAAACAAACAAAGCAGTTTTATTACTTTTAGTGGTTTTGGAGAATCCTTAGATTACTATTTTAAATCTGAATCTCCAGATGATTTTGGAGCACGTGAATATTATTCATTAAGTAAAATAGTCTATTTTGATGCTACTCTAAATGAAAATTTAGATTTCATAGATGATAAACATTCAGAGCCATTGGCAATTGAAAACTTATTTTATTTTTTAAATAATAATAAAGACATCAAATTATACGATACGTTAAGATTAAGCAATTATTACATACTTAGTTATTACGACAAAGCCTCTGAACAATTTGTTATGCGAAAATTTACTGATGGTTTTATGGTGGAAGATAATAGAAATCCAATCGCAAATAAATCTATATTTTCAAATCCTGCAAAATTTGACAAAATCAATTCCAATTAATTCTACTTACAGTTAATCCAAGAGTCTAATGTTTTCGAGCTTTAGAAAAATGAAATGAATAATTTTGCTTAATTTTACAAAAAAGACACCGTATTATGTTAGCAAAAAATATTGAATCGGCTTTAAACAAGCAAATCCGCATAGAAGCAGAATCTTCGCAAACTTATCTTTCTATGGCTTGTTGGGCTGAAGTACAAGGATTAGAGGGAATCGCTCAATTTATGTACACACAGTCAGATGAAGAGCGTGCGCATATGCTTAAACTAGTTAAGTATGTAAACGAACGCGGAGGACACGCTCAGGTAACAGATCTTAAAGCACCAAAAACAACTTATACTACTTTCAAAGAGATGTTTGAGGAGCTTTACAATCACGAACTTTTTGTTTCGAAATCTATCAACGAATTAGTGCACATTACTTTTGAAGAAAGAGATTATGCTACTCACAATTTCTTGCAATGGTACGTTTCTGAACAAATTGAAGAAGAAGCTACAGCTAAATCGATCTTAGATAAAATCAATTTAATTGGTGATGATAAAGGTGGACTTTATTTGTTTGATCGTGATATTCAGCAATTAACAGTTACAAGTTCAATCGCTATCAATCCTAAATAAAAAAGTTAAAGTTTATTTAGAACATTTAAAAATAACTTTTTTGATTTATATTTGTCACTGTTTTTAAAATTCAGAGGAAAAAGTGAGCAAGAAAGAAAAAGACAAGGACAAAAAAAAGGATAAAAAGAAAAAGAAAAACAAAGATATCCTTGATAAAATTAAGAAGATTGAAAACTGTAAATCTTCTTGTTGCGAGAAATATAAAAAGAGCGAAAAAAAACGCTGTTCACGCTGTCCTATGTTTGACTTATTCAAAAAAACTGCTTAATACAATATAGAAAAACCCATCAGATTTCTCTGGTGGGTTTTTTAGTTTTAAATTGCAGTCACTTTCGATTTTTAAATGCTATTATGGAAAACACTATTACAATTCCCAAATCTAGTCTTGACTTTTTGGCTGAGCTGAAAATGAACAACAATAAACCGTGGTTTGAAGAACATAAACCGCAATATTTGATAGAGCTCAATCATATTGAAAATTTTGCAGGCGCTTTACTGAAGGAACTTTCCAAAACTGATGTTCTAGAAAATGCCTCGGGCAAGAAGAGTGTTTACAGAATTTATCGAGACATTCGTTTTTCTAAAGACAAAACTCCTTTTAAGACATTTTGGGGCGGAAGTTACACAAGGGCAACTGCGGCAAGACGTGGCGGTTATTATTTTCATCTGGAAAAAGGAAACACCTTTTTTGCTGGTGGCTTTTGGGGACCAAATGCCGCAGATTTAAAACGAATAAGAACCGAATTTGCCCAAGATCCGGAAACCTTTCAGGAAATACTAAATTCAAAATCATTTGTCAGCAACTTTGGAACTTTGCAAGGAGAACAGCTCAAAACAAAACCAAAAGGTTTTGATGTTGATCATCCTGCAATTGATTTGCTTCGTTTTAAACAATTTTTGGTTATAAAACGCTTTACTGATGATGACGTATTAAGTCCGCAATTTTTAGAACTGGCTCTAGATGCTTTCAAAAATATGAGACCTTTTTTCGATTATATGAGTGAAGTCCTTACAACTGATGCAAATGGCGTTTCGATACTTTAATCTCATTCTTAAAAACAGCAAACCCGATAGGTTTTGAAAATCTATCGGGCTTAATTAATTATTGTCTTTTCCTAGTAAACTATTATTTACTCAACAGTAAAATTTCATTTACTACCACTTCTGTTATATAACGTTTCTCTCCGTTTTTATCATCGTAACTTCTGTGCGTTAATTTTCCTTCAACAGCGATTTCTTTTCCTTTTACAACATACTTTTCTATAAGTTCGGCTGTTTTTCCCCAAGCGGTTATGCGATGCCATTCTGTTTGTTCAACTTTTTCACCTTTATCATTTCTATAAATCTCATTGGTTGCGATCGTAAGGTGTGCTAGTTTTCTACCGCTTTCTAATGTTTTAATTTCTGGATCATTACCAACATTCCCGATTAATTGTACTTTGTTTCTAATTGCACTCATGGCGTATACTATTTTTATGTTACTACTAAATTGAATCGTTTGTCAAATTCAACATGGCAAAGATGCAAAACCCAAGTGCTGATAGTCGGTTACTAACTATTTACTATCGACTGTAACTATTTGTAAGCGTTTGTAAATGGAAATTGTTTTTTGTATATTTGAGATAAATCTTACGATATGCAGGCAAAAATTAAAAAAGTAGAGTTACGAAATCTTGAAATAGAAGACTATAAACAATTAAAGAAATCGATGATCGAATCGTATCCAGAAATGGCCGATTCTTATTGGAGATCTGAGGATATAGAAAGACTTCTTTCAATTTTTCCAGAAGGACAGCTGGTGATTTTGGTTGACGGAAAAGTTGTTGGCTCTGCCCTATCTCTTATTGTTGACGAAAAATTAGTAGAAAAAAGACATAATTATCAGCAGATTAGTGGCGATTATACTTTCTCGACCCACAATCCGAATGCTGAAATTTTATATGGAATAGATGTTTTCATCCATCCAAATTATAGAGGCTTGCGTTTAGGACGTCGTTTGTACGATGCAAGAAAAGAACTTTGCGAACAATTGAACCTTAAGGCGATTGTCTTTGCAGGAAGAATTCCGAACTATAGAGAACATGCCAAAAAGATGTCTCCCAAAGCTTATATTGAAAAAGTGCGTACTAAAGAATTATACGATCCGGTTCTTTCTTTTCAATTAAGTAACGATTTTCACGTTTTGAGAGTCATCAAAAATTATTTGGAAGGAGATGAAGAATCAAAAGAATTTGCGGTTCTATTGGAATGGAATAATATTTATTACGACGATAGTCCGAAACTGATTAATTTAAAGAAAAACATTATTCGTTTAGGATTAATTCAGTGGCAGATGCGTCCACTTAATAATGTTGAAGCGCTTTTTGAACAGGCAGAATTTTTTATTGACGTCGTTTCGGGTTATGGTTCTGATTTTGCTTTATTTCCAGAATTGTTTATTGCGCCTTTAATGGCCGATTACAATCATTTGTCTGAAGCCGAAGCTATCCGTGAACTGGCTCGTCACTCTGATCCAATCAGAAAGCGTTTTCAGGAATTTGCCATTTCGTACAATATCAATATTATTACTGGAAGTATGCCTTACTTAGAAGGCGGAAA
Source organism: Flavobacterium humidisoli (assembly GCF_023272795.1). Taxonomy (NCBI): domain Bacteria; kingdom Pseudomonadati; phylum Bacteroidota; class Flavobacteriia; order Flavobacteriales; family Flavobacteriaceae; genus Flavobacterium; species Flavobacterium humidisoli. The sequence continues at coordinate 991,809 of NZ_CP096829.1, forward strand.
TCTTTATAATGTTGGTTTCTTATGCAAAAGAGATGGAACTTCAGAAATGTATACCAAAATTCATATCACACCAAACGAAGTTATACATTGGGGAATGAAAGGCGGATCTCAATTTAAAACCTTTGATACCGATTGCGGTAAAATTGGAATTTTAATCTGTTATGATGTTGAGTTTCCAGAACTTTCTAGACTTTTGGCAGATGAGGGAATGAATATTTTGTTTGTCCCATTTTTAACAGATACTCAAAACGGATATACTCGCGTAAAACATTGCTCGCAGGCACGCGCCATCGAAAATGAGTGTTATGTAGCCATAGCAGGTTGCGTTGGAAATCTTCCGAAAGTGAATAATATGGATATTCAATATGCGCAGTCTTCTGTATTCACACCATCTGATTTTGCTTTTCCGAGTAACGGAATCAAAGCAGAAGCTACTCCAAACACAGAAATGACATTAATTGTAGATGTTGATTTAAACTTACTGAAAGAACTTCATGAACATGGAAGCGTAAAAACATTAAAAGACAGAAGATCCGATCTTTATGAAATTAAAAAATTGAATTCATGAAAACATGCCTCGAATGCTCAGCCAAAATTTTCGGCAGAGAAGACAAGAAATTCTGCTCAGACAGTTGTCGAAATGCCTACAATAACAAAATAAATAAAGATAGTACGAATTTCATGCGAAATATAAACAACAAGTTACGCAAAAATTACCGTATTTTGGCAGAGTTAAATGTAGACGGAAAATCGAAAGCTTCGAGAGATAAATTACTAACAAAAGGCTTTGATTTTGAGTTCTTTACAAACATTTTACAGACCAAGACAGGAAATACATATTATTTCTTGTACGATCAAGGCTATCGTTCCTTGGACAATGATTATTTTATGCTTGTTAAAAAAGAAATATAGTTAGTTTTTATTACCATGAGAAAAAACCCCACCTCAATTCTAGCCATAGTCTGCGTTTTAGCCTTACTTGGCATTATATACGCCACGATGATGCCGCAAGGAATCTCTAAAGATGATGAAGCTCTTGCTGAATTCTCGACTGAAAGAGCCTTAAATCAGGTCGAGATTATTGCACAGAAACCGCACTATGTAGGGTCAACCAATCACGAACTTGTTGCCAACTATTTAAAGCTCGAATTAAACCGAATTGGTCTAGAAACGAGTATCCAAGAAGGTTTTACTCTAAATGATAAAGGTCTTTTGGTAAAGTCAAAAAATATTTTGGCTCGAATTAAAGGAACTAACAATACAAAAGCGCTTTTACTTCTTTCTCATTATGATAGTGCACCGCACTCGTTCTCAAAAGGCGCAAGCGACGATGCTTCTGGAGTCGCTACCATTTTAGAAGGTGTTCGTGCCTTTTTGTACTCAAAACATCCTCAAAAAAACGATATTATCATATTATTCTCTGATGCAGAAGAATTGGGATTAAACGGCGCTGCTTTATTCGTAAACAAACATCCTTGGGCAAAAGACGTTGGTTTGGTTTTAAACTTTGAAGCAAGAGGAACTTCTGGACCAAGCTACATGCTGATGGAAACCAATAAAGGAAACGAAGCTCTGATTAAGGAATTTACTAAAGCAAAACCTTCCCATCCCGTTTCAAATTCGTTGATGTACAGTATTTACAAAATGCTTCCTAACGATACTGATTTAACTGTTTTTAGAGAACAAGGAAATATTCAAGGTTTTAATTTTGCATTTATCGATGGGCATTTTAACTATCATACGCAACAAGATGATGTTCAGCATCTAAACAAAAACACATTAGCACATCAAGGCACTTACATTATGCCTTTGCTGAAATACTTCTCTAATATTGATTTAAACCAAACCGAGTCTACCGAAGACGATGTTTATTTCAACGCTCCTTTTACTTTCATCAGTTATCCGTTTACTTGGGTAATGCCAATGACACTTATTGCTTTTGGCTTATTGGTTATTTTTATTTTCGTTGGAAAAGTAAAACGAATCATTACTTTCACAGAAATTTTCAAAGGTTTTGTTCCACTTCTTGGATCCATTATAATTGCAGGATTGGTAACGTTTTTAGGATGGAAGCTTGTTCTTGAAATCTACCCGCAGTATTCTGATCTTTTAAACGGATTTACTTATAACGGACATGCTTACATTGGCGCTTTTGTTATGTTAAGCATTGCAATCTGTTTTGCTTTTTACCATCATTTTTCTGAGGCAAAAACAACTATGAACCATTTTGTAGCGCCCTTACTGATTTGGATCATCATCAATGCCTTTTTAGCGAATAGCTTAACAGGTGCCGGTTTCTTAATTATTCCAGTTTATTTCGGAATATTATTATTCGGAATCTTTGTCTTTACACAACATTACAGTTTAGGAATGAATTTAATATTTTCTATTCCTGCCCTAGCCATTGTTGCGCCTTTCATTGTAATGTTCCCAGTTGGTTTAGGTCTTAAAATATTATATGGAAGTGCCATTCTAACCGTTCTCTTGTTCGGATTGTTACTTCCGATATTTGGAGCATTTGCAAAAAAAGGAGCTTGGATCGTTGTTTTCTTCCTTTCTTCTATCGCATTTTTCATTTCTGCGGGATACAATTCTGGTTACGAACATGGCAAAGCAAAATCGAATAGTTTATTATATGTTTACAATGCCGACAACAATTCGGCTGTTTGGACAACATATGATACTAATTTGGACGAATGGACTAAATCTTATTTAGGCGAAAACAATCAAAAAGCAGTTGGATTAAATACGCTTCCACTGGCAAGCAAATACAATACAACGTTTACTTATAGCGCTATTGCTCCAGTTGTTGAAGTTCCGAAACCAACCATTCAGTTTTTAAGAGACAGTGTAATTGGAAATAATAGATATCTAAAAATCAAAATTACTCCAAACAGAAAAGTAAACCGTTACGACATTTATGCTAATCCGAAAATGACGTTCTTTAACTTTAAAGCAAACGGAGTGGCAACTTCTGGCGAAAAAGGAAATCGTCTGCAAAGAGAAGACAGCAAAATTTTATGCTATTATGTTGTAGGGAATGAACCCCTTGAAATGGAATTCTACATCAATAAATCATCCATTTTTGATATGGATTTAATCGAAAGTTCATTCGATTTAATGAGCAATCCGCTATTGAATGTTAAACCAAGAAATGATTGGATGATGCCAACGCCATTTGTTTTAAATGACGCCATTTTAATACAGCAGAAAATCAAAAGATATGTGCCGCCAGTAAAACCTATTGAGCCTGTTGTGCCAATAGATAGTTTGGCGGTAAGTAAAGATACTTTGAAACCGGCAGTTGTTAAACCAGAATAAGAAAATTGTTCTAACCCTTAATCATTTAAAATGAAAAAAAACTTCTCGTTATTTTTAATTTTTAGTGGCTTTTTAGCACTACACGCACAAACCGTTGAAGAAAAAATTGCCACAAAAGCATGCGAGTGTTTAGAAAAAAGTTCAAAAATTACTGAAGATGTTTATAGAGATTGTCTAACTAAACCAATGAGCGAACTGATCTTGACAGATAAAGATCCTAAAGTTAGAGAATCAATAAATACAGTGGAAGGCATTCAGAGTATGATTCTGAAAGTTCAAGGTGTTATTTCAAAAAAATGTCCAAATCTGGTTCCAGAATTAATGGAAAACAAAGACGATGTTTTTTATGGCAAATCAAAAAACCAAAACGCGCAGAATTCTTATGTAATTGCTAAAGATTTTATGCGCCAGAGCAACTATAAAATGGCTATTGAAAGTTTTCAGCTGGCTTTAAAAGAAGATCCAAATTTTGTTCTTGCTCTTGATGATATGGCGGTTTCTTACAGACAATTAAACGATTATGATAATGCCATTAAATATTACAAAAAATCGCTCGAAATTTATCAAGAAGGAAATTTTGCCTTGATGAATATTGGTGTTGCCTATACTTTTAAATCTGATTATAAAACCGCGATAAGTTATTATGAAAAACTAATTCAATATCATCCAGACAATGCTGAAGGCTACTTTGGAGCTGGAAAAAACTATTTCATACTAAAAGATGATGAAAAAGCATTGGATAATCTTTTTTTGGCCCATATAATTTATACCAATGAAAATTCAGAATATGCAAAAGATTCTGAACAGCTTATTGGTGCTCTTTATCAGAAAATGAAATCGGAAAACAAAGAGGATTTATTCAAAAAAATTGCGGAGAAAAACAATATTAAATTAGAATAAAACTTAAATAAAAAAGGCAGACTTATAATTCTAAAGTCTGCCTTTTTTCAGTTTTAACAAGCGCATTCTATTTTCAATCCCTGCTTTTCGCCTTTTATGCCTTCGGTTGCATATCCGTCAATCTTCCACCATTCCAAACCGCCAATTAGTTCTTTTACTTTAAAACCTAATTTCGTCATATTCAGAGCTCCTTTTGTAGATGCGTTACAGCCAATTCCAGTGCAATACGTCACATACAAAACATCTCTATCCAAATGCTTAGTGGTTTCTAAATTCATTTCGCGGTGCGGAATATTAACTGCAGTCGGAATATGTTCTTCATCGTATCCAAAAGCTCTTCTGGCATCAATTACTATAATTTTTTCTCCATTGTTTAAAGCTTCAAATAAATCTGAAGGATCCATTTCAAAAGCTAATTTGTTTTCATAATGTTTAATTTGTTCTTCCATTTTGTTTTCGGTTTTGATGTTTTACTTTTCCAAAAGTAGCCGAAGATCAAACACCATAAAAACGAAAAGAATTCATCAACACCATTACTTTTTTTCATGCAAAAGCCAGTCTAAAATTTTGTTACTTTGCGTATTAATTCTTCAAAAATGGAAATACGCCACTTAAAATTGATAAAAGCAATTGTCGAAGAAGGAAGCATCACAAAAGCGATCGACAAACTTCATTTGACACAATCGGCTTTGAGTCATCAGCTTAAAGAAGCTGAATATCAATTGGGAACAGCCATTTTTTTAAGAACAAATAAAAAGCTAGTCCTTACAAAAGCAGGCGAAAAGATCTACGAACTGGCCAATGAAATCCTGAACAAACTTGCCGAAGCCGAAACTCAAATCAAACAAATGGTCTTTGGCGAACAGGGCGAAATCAGAATCAGTACCGAATGTTTCTCAAGTTACCATTGGCTTCCTTCCGTTTTAAAGCAATTTCATCTTTTATACCCAAATGTCGAATTGAAAATAGTAGCCGAAGCAACTCATATCCCGTTGCAAAAACTTCTAGAAAACACGATTGATATTGCCATTGTAAGCGATCAGATCAAAGACAGCAATATAAAATATCAAGAGCTTTTTCAGGACGAGGTTGTAATGGTCGTTTCTGAAAATCATGCTTGGGCAGGTAAAAAATATGTCGTTGCAGAAGATTTCATCAGCGAACATTTTATAATTCATTCGCTTCCGCTAGAAACGGTTACGATTCATCAGTTTCTTTTGGCTCCAGCCAAAGTAAACCCGAAGAAAATAACTCCAATGCCCTTGACAGAAGCTTCTCTAGAAATGGTAAAAGCCGATATGGGAGTCATGTCGATGGCAAAATGGGCATTTACGCCATATTTAAAAACCACTTCGCTTAAAGCCGTAAAAGTTGGAAAAAATGGTTTGAAAAGAAAACACTTCATTGCAACACGCGCTAATGAAAGTTATCCCGATTACTTTTATCATTTCATCAGCTTTTTGCAAAACGAAATCAACTTACAATGGAATATTCAATAAGAAACTGCGAAATTAGAGACTTGCCTAAACTATTGCTTTTAATTCAAAAACATGCCGAATTTGAAAAAGCAGAGTTTTCTCCTGTAGGAAAAGAAAAAGGTTTAAAAAATGCTTTATTTAGTCAAAATCCAAAACTATACTGTTTGGTTGTGGCTACAGAAGAAACTATTGTCGGTTATGCTTCTTATACTTTTGATTTTTCAACCTGGAATGCACAAAACTTTCTTTACATGGATTGTTTGTTTCTGGAAGAAGAAACGAGAGGTTTTGGTATTGGCGAAATCTTAATCGAGAAATTAAAAGAAATCGGAAAGCACAACAATTGTGTCAACATACAATGGCAAACTCCAGAATTCAATACAAGAGCGATTAAATTTTACAACAGAATGGGCGCAAAAGGAAAAGATAAAGTACGTTTTACTTTAGACTTAAATCCATAAAAGCCCAAAAGAAAACCTCTGCAACTTTGTACCTTTGCAACTTTGATACTTTAAACAAATGACAAAAATTAGCATACTTGGTTGCGGTTGGCTCGGACTTCCTTTAGCAAAAACATTAATTTCAAAAGGACATTCCATAAACGGATCCACAACTTCAGAAAATAAACTTTCCATTTTAAAAGATGCAGGAATAAATTCATTTTTAGTAACTGTTGAAAGCGAAAGTGTTTCTGAAAATACCACATTTTTTTTAGCGGAAAGCGAAATATTAATCATAGACATTCCTCCAAAATTAAGAACAGTTGATCCTAATTCTGAGAAGAAGGCCTTTGTAGAAAAAATCAAGAATTTGATTCCGTTTATAGCAAAATCAACAGTTAAGAAAGTCCTTTTTGTAAGTTCAACATCGGTTTATGGAGATGATAATGGTTTGGTAACAGAAGAAAGGAGTCCAAATCCAGATACTGAAAGTGGCAAACAGTTAGTTTTAGCTGAAAAGCTTCTTCAAGACAATCAAAACTTCGACACTACAATTCTGCGTTTCGGCGGATTAATTGGTGAAGATCGTCATCCTATAAAGTTTTTAGCTGGAAAAGAAAACCTAGATAATCCTGATGCTCCAATCAATTTAATTCATCAAAACGATTGTATTGGCATTATTGACGAAATCATAAATCAATCCAAATGGAATGAAGTTTTTAATGCCGTTGCTCCTTTTCATCCAACAAGAGAAGACTATTATACTCAAAAAGCTGTAGAAATGAATTTGCCAGAACCAAAATTCGGTTCCGAAAAATCAAATATTAAAAAAGTGGTTTCTAGCGAAAAAATTGAAAACTATTTGAACTATAAATTCTGTTTAGATAATTATTAAACTGGCTATCAGGCTGTAAAAGTTAAAATCATTATTTAATCTTAAAGTGATATAAATACATCTTATTGAGGCTATTAAAAACACATCCATAAAACATTTTTGCAAAAAATTTTAAAGCGAAAATTATGTCAATGGAACACAAATCATTTTTGTTTAATACATCAGCCTTCACAAAAGAATTATCAGAAATCATTCTTACTGCCGGAGAAACAGATAACGAAAAATTGCTAATTTCTTTTATAAACCAAAATTTAAACGATTTAAAGTCACCTTATTCAGGAGAAGAACTTACAGCTGAATGGATAGAAGAATTAGAAACCGAAGATATTCAAGAACTAGCAGATTTTGCAATGACAAAATATTATAATCCTGATGAAGAATTAGGGTTATCTTATAGCTGGGAATTATTATTAGAATCATTTGATGAATTAGACCTTAAGTTCAATAATGAATATTATATACTGGGCAAATCATTAGACTCCGAAAACTTTACTCTAGACCCAGGCAGAATGGGACTTGGTTTTATTGACTCTCAGCAAATTTCTAGCATTCATAAAGAACTAATAAGTTTAAAACAAAACTTCACAAATATCTTCGAGACTGAGAGCTTAGACAAAGAAGTTATACAAGCTTATGAAGAATTAATTGAGATTTACGAAGAAGCCAAAGAATCAAATTGTGGACTATTAATGACTTTTTGATTATTTAAGTTTTTAGACTTAGCAACATCTGGGATATATTATTTTCGCAAGTCTGCGACTTCGCTCAGGGCGATAATAGTTTAAAGTATTATACAAAAACTTAAATTACTTACATGATTTAAAAAAACTTTGCGAACTTTGCGATGGACCTTTGCTTCTTTAGGGTTAAAATACAAAAATCATGGAAACAGTTTTCATCAATTCGCCTCTCGGAATCACCAAAATCATTGGAGATGAAAACGGTATTTCGGTAATTTCTGTTTCTGATGTTGGAACAAATGAAGCTTCTAAGGAAATTCCAAAGGTTTTACAAGAAGCAGTTTCGCAATTAAATGAATATTTTACAGGTAAAAGAACCGATTTTGATCTTAAACTAAATCCGCAAGGAACCGAATTTCAGCAGAAAGTCTGGAAATCTCTTTTAGAAATTCCCTACGGAAAAACGGTTAGTTATATGGATCAGACCAAAAAACTGGGCGATGTAAAAGCAATTCGTGCTGTAGCATCGGCAAATGGTAAAAATCCGCTTTGGATTGTGGTTCCCTGTCACCGCGTTATTGGCACAAACGGGTCTTTAACTGGATATGCCGGCGGATTGTCACGCAAAAAATGGCTTTTGGAACATGAAAGCCCTTCTCAACAGCAAAGCTTGTTTTAGCGTTTTTTTATCGTAAGAATTTTACGCATATTTGTAAAAGTTTCAATATTAAAATCTAAAAATCTAACCATCTAATATCTAAGGAGTCTGGAAAATGATTGAAAAAATAAACCTCAATAACATTTTATTTCTTGATATAGAAACTGTTCCTGAAGAAGAAAATTTCAATTCGCTTGACGCGGAAATGCAATCGCTTTGGGATTTAAAAACACAATATCAACGAAAAGACGAATTCTCTCCAGAAGAATTTTACGAACGAGCCGGAATTTGGGCCGAGTTCGGAAAGATAATCTGTATTTCGGTTGGCTTTTTTACCATCAAAGGAGATGTTCGAAATTTTAGAGTAACTTCTTTTTTTGGTGAAGAAAAGAAAATCTTAAAAGATTTTTCGAATCTGATCAACAATCACTTTAATCAGCCTCAGCATTTGATGTGTGGACATAATTCAAAAGAATTTGATATTCCGTTTATTGCCCGAAGAATGATCATCAATCAAATGCCAATTCCCGACAAATTGAATTTGTTCGGTAAAAAACCTTGGGAAATTCCGCATCTGGATACTCTCGAATTATGGAAATTTGGCGATTATAAGCATTTTACTTCTTTAAAATTGCTAACCAAGATTCTGGGAGTTCCATCGCCAAAAGGCGATATTGACGGAAGCCAAGTTGCTCACGTCTATTACGTAGAAAAAGACATTGATCGAATTATTACATATTGCGAAAAAGATACCATTGCTGTTGCGCAGATATTTCTTCGCTTACGTCGAGAAGATTTACTGATTGAGGATGAGATTATTCATGTGTGATTTTTTTAGGCACAAAGACTCAAAGTAGCATAGATGCAACGGTTTGAAATTAAAATTTTATTTTTTTAAATGATTTATTCTGAGATTTCACATCATCGTCTTGTTTCACAGAAACTGTACAAAACAAGTGCCTTTTCACCACAAGAAATTGTACACCATTTGGGCGCTATGCAGGCTCAAGATTATGCTATGGCAAAATGGGCTGTTGGTTCTCGATGCCATGCTTCTGAAAAAGAAATAGAAGAAGCGGTAAATTCTGCAAAAATTATTAGAACACATATTCTTCGTCCAACCTGGCATTTTGTTTCTGCTGATGATATTTATTGGATGTTGGATCTTTCGGCTCCTCAGGTAAAACGTTTTACTGTCGCCGCTGCCAAAAAATATGGTTTTGATGCAAAAAAACTGGATCAGATTAATAGTTCTATCGAAAAATTATTAGCTGGAAATAATCATTTAACGCGAGATGAGATCATGCAAGAACTTAATATCAAAAAAAGTTCTAAAGAAGATTTCCTGAGCGCAGCCATTATGATGAATGCAGAATTGGATGGTTTGGTATGTAATGGAGAAATGAAAGGCAAGCAAATTACGTATGCTTTGCTTGAAGAAAGAGTTTTAAAACCTAAAACTAAATTGACCAAAGAAGAAGGTTTAGCCAAACTTGCTCTGCGCTATTTCGAAAGTCACGGTCCGGCCACAGCGCTTGATTTTTCTTGGTGGTCAGGTTTTCCACCGACAATTTGCCAAAAAACAATTAACGCAATAGAGTTGCAATTAAGCGGAGTTACCATTGATAATCAGCAATATTGGTTCAAAAAGCATCATTCCGATTTGGATAACTTTCGCGAAAGCGTACATTTTCTACCTGCATTTGATGAAATTCTTATTTCGTATAAAACGCGTGAAGCCTCTATCCTGCAAGAACATCAAACCTTAGCTTTTACCAATAATGGCATTTTTAAACCTATTATTCTTGAGAACGGAAGAGTAATTGGAACTTGGAAACGGACTATTAAAAAAGATCACGCCAAAATAGAAACGAAGTTTTTTAATGAAACGGAGAGTTCGAAAAAAGCGATTTTATTTGAAGGAATTAAAACTTTCGAAAATTACTTAGAAACAAAAATTGTTATTGAATAAAGCTTTTTATTTTGCTCCGCTGGAGCTTTTTATCTTTGCCATCCTCTTTCTATAAACATTTCGTCTTGATGAGGCTTCTTTACTTCCATTGTGATGACATCACAATAAAATCTTTATGCTTATTATTGCTAAATAATTACATTTACAAAAAATTACAATTATGGTATTAAGCAGATTTTGGTTAGCGATTTTTATTTCTTCGATTGTTTTTATTGTAGTCAGTTTGTTTACTGCCAACACGTATACTATTGATTCTATTTTAAATGGAAAAAAAGACGATCCTGTTTTAGTTTCTGAAAAATACGTCGAAGAACTTCCTGCTTTCTTAAAAGACAGCATTAAAAAAGCGCCAGATCAGACCATGATTATCAATCGTGATATGCTAAATGCTGACACTACTTACGTTTACAAAAACAAAACCGTAAAAATTTACAGCGGACTTCAAAAATCGGATGGTTTATTGCCAACGTGTAAAAGCACTTTGGTTGATTTAATTTTGCCTCTTATTGCTTATTTAGCTTTTTTCTGTGGTTTGATGGAACTTTTAATCGTTTCTGGAGCTTCAGGAAAATTAGCCAAAGCTTTGAGTCCGGTTTTTGTGAAAGTTTTCCCTAGTATTCCTAAAAATCACCCTTCGATATCCTACATGACTTTGAATTTTGCTGCCAATTTCTTAGGATTAGATTCGGCGGCAACGCCATTCGGATTGAAAGCCATGGAAAGTTTACAGGAAATAAATCCCGAAAAAGACAAAGCGAGTGATGCGCAAATCATGTTTATGTGCCTTCATGCTTCTGGTTTAACTTTAATTGCAACTTCAATTATTGGTTATCGTGCTGCGGCAAACGCAAGTAATCCTGCCGATGTTATGCTGCCTTGCATTATAACTTCATTTATCGGAACCATTGCGGCTTTCCTAATTGTTGGAATCAAACAAAAAATTAATTTTAGAAGTGCTTCGCTTCTTATTGGTTTGATGGTTCTGATTGCCGCAATTGTAAGTTTGCTGATGTATGTGAATCATTTGGACTTAATTGGAAAAAACTATTTTACATCTAATCTTTCTGGATTAATCTTAATTGCCATTATTGCATTTACCTTGATTTTCTCATTTATACATGAAAAGAAATTCAAAGATGCAGAAACCACTGTTTTCGACACTTTTGTAGTTGGCGCCAATAATGGAGTTAAAACTGGAGTTACGATTTTCCCTTATGTTTTAGGAATGCTGGTTGCAATCTCGCTATTCAGAAACAGCGGTTTATTCGAAATTATCAGCGATGCAATTGGGTTTGTTTTTTCGAATCTAGGGGTAAGCAAAGAAATTACTAATGCATTGCCAGTTGCCATGCTTCGTCCATTTAGTTCTGCAGGTTCAAGAGGTTTTCTAATTGATTCGATGAATACCTTTGGAGCCGATTCTTTAACGGCAAGATTAAGCAGTATTTTCCAATGCAGTGCCGAGAGTACTTTCTACGTAATTGCGGTTTATTTTGGATCGGTAAACATCAAAAACACTCGTTATGCTTTGGGTACAATGCTTTTGGTGGATTTAATCTGTGTAATTACAGCCATTTTTGTAGCGACTTGGTTTTTTTAAAAAAAATTGAAAATATTTTTTCTCCTCAAAAAAACACTCTAAATACCTTTATTACAAACAATAAAGACTAATTAATTAAAGTTTTAAAAGAAGCCTTGAAAGTAATTAAACTTATTTTTCATGTGCTTCTTTTTCTTTTTTCTAAAAAAAAATCTCATAATTTTATACTTTAGAGGTTTCGCTAGAATTTAAAAAACAATTAAAATATCTCCCCAAAGATGAAAATCCACACTCTTTTTTTCTCCTTGCTTATTTTTATCGGATGTCAAAAAACAAAACCTACAGATGCTGCGCCACCTATAGCGGAAATCATTGAACCACAAGAGACATTAGAGGTTTCTGCCGACGAAAAGATCATTAAAACCGATACGGTAGCCATTTACACTGACGGAACAGAATCTTCGACAGATTTTATACTAGCGCATTTGGTAGATCAGCAGGCAGACCAAGACAGTATTGTTACTGTAAAATACCGATTAGACTTTTATCAGAATAAAGCCAAAACCGCATCTTCTAAGATTGCAATAAAAGGCTTTCAAAAAGGTTCTGAATGGACCGCTTCTTACGGATTAACATCTGAAACTTCTAAAAATTCTCCATTCGTACAAATCACCGTTGGATTTCCTGCTTGTGGTTATTCACACGACAACTATCTTTATTATTTAAAAAACAACGGACTTCAATTGGTACACCAATGGAGCTCTATGACTGACAGTGGCTGGGGAAGCTGGGTTGAAATAGCAAACCCTTCTAACAATTCTGACCCAAAATCTTTTTATTGCAAAACTGTTGCATTTATACCTGCAGACGAAGATGAAAACATGGATATGGGAATCCTTAAGCACTCAGACTCCATATCTTTTGAATTAAAAGACAATAAATGGAAAAAGATGTTACTGTCTGCCAAAGACAAACCGTACTTTGAAAAAAAGATGACGTTTGATCAATTTAACACTTCAGAGTAAAAAACATCTGCACAAGAGTTCTAATTCAAATTCTTTCTTAGGTAAATAATTTCTAAATTTGTAAAAAAACAAAACAATGATCGATTTTATATACCAAGATCCTTATCCGATCTTAAAGGATGATACGCAGTACCGCAAAATCACTTCTGATTTTGTGAAAGTAGAACAATTTGGAGAGCGTGAAGTTTTAACCGTTGACCCAAAAGGTTTAGAATTATTGGCTGAAGAAGCATTGACAGATGTTTCGTTTATGTTGAGAACAACGCATTTACAGAAACTAAGAAAAATTTTAGACGATCCAGAAGCAACAGACAATGATCGTTTTGTTGCTTACAACTTGCTTCAAAATGCATCTGTCGCTGCTGAAGGTCAGTTGCCAAGCTGTCAAGATACTGGAACTGCGATTGTAATGGCTAAAAAAGGCGAAAGCATTTTTACTGGTGTTGATGATGCAGAGTGGTTAAGCCGTGGTATTTTTAATACGTATCAAAAAAGAAACTTACGCTATTCTCAGATTGTTCCGATTTCGATGTTTGAAGAGAAAAATTCAGGATCAAATCTTCCGGCACAAATTGATATTTATGCTAAAAAAGGAACTTCTTACGACTTTTTGTTCATGGCGAAAGGTGGAGGATCTGCAAACAAAACATACTTATACCAACAAACAAAGTCTTTGCTGAATGAAAAATCATTGGACGAATTCATTCGCACAAAAATCAAAGATTTAGGAACTTCTGCTTGTCCTCCGTACCATTTAGCTTTGGTAATTGGCGGAACTTCTGCTGAAGCAAACTTAAGCGCTGTTAAAAAAGCTTCTGCCGGATATTATGATCATCTTCCAACTTCTGGAAACATGGCGGGTCAAGCTTTCCGTGATTTTGAATGGGAAGAAAGAGTTCAGAAAATATGCCAAGAAAGTGCTATTGGAGCGCAATTTGGAGGAAAATATTTCACGCACGACGTACGTGTAATTCGTTTGCCTCGTCACGCAGCTTCTTGTCCTGTCGGACTTGGAGTTTCTTGCTCGGCAGATAGAAATATCAAAGGAAAAATCACTAAAGACGGAATCTTTGTTGAGCAGTTAGAAGTAAACCCAAAGCAATTTTTACCAGAAACAGCTCCACATTTAGAAGCTCCTGTAGAAATAGATTTAGATCAGCCAATGGCAGATATTTTGGCAAAATTATCTCAATATCCAGTTAAGACTCGTTTAAAACTAAACGGAACTGTAATTGTTGCCAGAGATATTGCTCACGCAAAAATCAAAGAATTATTAGACGCTGGAAAACCAATGCCTGATTATTTCAAAAATCACCCAGTATATTACGCTGGTCCTGCAAAAACTCCAGACGGAATGGCTTCAGGAAGTTTCGGACCAACAACTGCTGGACGTATGGACGTTTATGTGGATGAATTCCAGAAAAATGGTGGAAGTATGATTATGCTGGCTAAAGGAAACCGTACCAAACAAGTTACTGATGCCTGCAACAAATATGGCGGATTCTATTTAGGTTCTATCGGAGGTCCAGCTGCTATTTTAGCTCAAGATAATATCTTAAAAGTAGAAGTGGTTGACTTTGAAGAATTAGGAATGGAAGCTGTTCGTAAAATCACTGTTAAAGATTTCCCTGCGTTCATTATTACAGATGATAAAGGAAATGATTTCTTTGCTAATTTATAATATTCAGCTACAAAGGCACTAAAACGCAAAGTTTTTTATAAAAATAAAGCCATCCTATACGGGTGGCTTATTTTTTTATCTTCTTTAAAAAATATCTGAGCGTCTTTGTGCCTTTGTGGCAATTTAAAAAACCTAAGCGCTTATGTCCTGTTTTTCGAAGGCTATGAAATGAGATATTTCGCCTTTCAGGTTATAAACTGGCGAGGCATCGATTTTGCATTTATAGGTTTGACCGTTTTTTCTATAATTCTCGAGGGTTTTGGCAAAGGGAATCTTCTTTTTTACCGCATCTCTAATTTCCTTTAAATCCTTTTGTGAAGTTGCTGGGCCTTGAAACATCTTAGGGGTTTTTCCTAAGACTTCTTCTTCTTTGTAACCCGTCATTTTTTTTATTCCGCTTGACGCGAAAACTATTTTCAAATCTAAATCGGTTATTAAAACCACTTCGTTTTTGATTCTTTCCTGAATATTGAGCATCGTTTCGTCCCAGGTAAATTCATCTGAGATTTTATTTACCCTTTTCAAATCAACACTAAACGCTTTTAGCTCATTCAAATATTCATAATGAAAATCCCAAGAAAGAATTGGAACTGAATTTCGCTGTAACGGATCTTCGGAATTTTTATTTTTCATACAAAAATAATTCACAAGACAGATAAATCTTTTTACTCAAAGATAACAGAAAAATCCTGTTATATAAAGTCTTGAATCTTAATATACGATTAAAAAACATCACTAAAATGTAAATTTTAACTGAACTGCGACCGCTTTTTTCACTTCGTTATTCAAATTGCTCAACGAAATTCCGAGCAATCGTACCGAATCTTTCATTTTTTCCTGATACAATAATTCCTCAACGTTTTCCATAATCAGATTTTTATCAGAAATAAAATAAGGCAGTGTTTTACTTCTGGTCTGTTGCGAAAAATCACTGTATTTGATTTTGAGAGTGATTGTTTTTCCAGAAATGTTATGCCTTTGAAGACGTTTTTCTAGCGAAGTTGCAATACGCTCCAACTGCTGCATCATAAAAATCTCCGAAGACAGATTCACATCAAAAGTATGTTCTGCAGCCACAGATTTGGTAATTCGTGACGATTTTACTTCGCTATTATGAATGCCTCGAACCACATGATAATAAAATGTTCCCGATTTTCCGAAGTGCTTTTCTAAAAACTCTAGAGATTTACTTTTCAAATCGGTTCCAGTAAAAATCCCCAGCTGATACATTTTTTCTGTAGTCACTTTTCCAACTCCGTAAAATTTACGAATGGGAAGATCTTCCAAAAAAGTTTCTACTTCGTCCGGATTTACCGTTTTTTGTCCGTTTGGTTTATTATAATCGCTGGCAATTTTAGCCACAAATTTATTAATCGAAATTCCAGCCGAAGCCGTCAACCCTACTTCATTAAAAATTCTTTGCCTAATTTCCTGTGCCAAAAGGCTTGCACTGGGATTTCCTTTTTTGTTTTTGGTAACGTCCAAATACGCTTCGTCCAGCGAAAGAGGTTCAACCAAATCGGTATAATCATGAAAAATTTTATGAATTTTAGATGAAATCTCTTTGTAACGGTCAAATCTCGGACGCACAAAAATAATTTCTGGGCAGTATTTTTTGGCTAAAACCCCGCTAAGGGCACTCCGAACACCAAACTTTCTGGCTTCATAACTTGCAGCCGAAACTACACCGCGGTTTTCAGAACCTCCAACTGCAACTGGTTTTCCTCTTAATTCTGGATTGTCCATCTGTTCTACCGATGCGTAAAATGCATCCATATCAATATGGATAATTTTGCGATATGTTGGTGTTTCAGACATTCTGCAAATTTACTGAGGAAAACAATAAAAAAGTATTGTAAGTAGTTATAAATCATATCAATTTTTAAAGAATCTGAATTCAATGAGTTCAAACCAATTATTCTTTCTATTTTTGTTCTTCTACTCGAAAAATTAAATAATGCGAACATTTGTTATAGGTGACATTCATGGCGGATTACTTGCACTTGAACAAGTACTAGAGAGAGCCAACGTTACTACAGAAGATACTCTAATTTTTTTGGGCGATTATGTTGACGGCTGGAGTCAGTCTGTTGAAGTAATCGACTATTTGATTGATTTAAAAAGCAAACAAAACTGCATCTGTATACGAGGAAATCACGATCAGCTGGCTTTGGACTGGCTGGAAAACAGACATGATGATTTTGACGAAGAAATGTGGTACAAACATGGCGGAAAAGCTACCGTTGAAGGTTATGCTAAAATTTCTGCAGAAAAAAAGAAAACGCATATCGAATTTCTAGAAAATCTACAGGATTTTTATCTTGACGACCAGAATCGATTGTTTGTTCATGCTGGCTTCACTAATTTAAATGGTGTAAAATGGGAATATTTTTCTAAGCTATTTTATTGGGACAGAACCCTTTGGGAAACAGCACTTTCATTAGACCCTAAATTAAAAGAAGACGATTTACACTATCCAAAAAGATTTACCGTTTATAAGGAAGTTTATATTGGTCACACACCCGTTACCCGAATTGGAGAAACGGTTCCTGTCAACAGAGCTTGTGTCTGGAATGTAGATACGGGCGCAGCATTTAGAGGTCCGCTTACTATCTTAGATGTTGACACAAAGGAATACTGGCAAAGTGAACCATTAAACGAACTCTATTTTAACGAAAAAGGTAGGAATTAATTTATTTAAATTTTACATTTGCTACCCAAATAATTAATATTAAATTTTTATGAAAAAGGTTATTACACTTGTATTTTTAGTGACATTCGGATTTGTTAATGCTCAAGAAGCTTTTAAAGGAAAGGGAGATATTAAAGTAAACGTAGGAGCTAATTTACAAGATGGTGGTTCTGGAATTCAAGGTTCTGTTGATTTTGGTTTAGGAGAAAATTTCTCTTTTGGTTTTGTTGCTAACTACATACTAGGATTTGATAATTTTAACGGTTTTTACCACGGTAGCACAAATCCTTACTATGATGCCGAACCAGATTTCTCAGATCGTTTTGATGCAAAAGCAAGAATCAATGCTAACTTATCTAGTGTAATTGGCGTAAAAGAAT
Source organism: Flavobacterium humidisoli (assembly GCF_023272795.1). NCBI lineage: Bacteria > Pseudomonadati > Bacteroidota > Flavobacteriia > Flavobacteriales > Flavobacteriaceae > Flavobacterium > Flavobacterium humidisoli. The sequence goes on from NZ_CP096829.1 coordinate 1,009,471, forward strand.
TAGACGTTTACCCTGGACTAAGCTTAGGTTTACATAATTTCGGAGCTCACGTTGGAGGCCGTTATTTCTTCACTGATGGATTTGGTGTTTTCACAGAAATTGGATTCCCAATTGCAAAATATGGTTCAAACAATGATCCTTTTTATCATTTGAATAATCAAGCGACTTTTAGTTTAGGAGCTTCATTTAACTTATAAGTTTTTTTTGGCCGCGAAGGCGCTAAGACACAAAGTTTTTTTTAAAGTAAAACCGCCCATAAGGCGGTTTTTGTTTTTTATTTATATGGTATTAGTCTAGCGAACTTTTTAAATTTTGGAATTAAATCATTTAATGTAATTTCTTCTCTTTCGTCTAAATCATCTTCTATTAAAAACTCTGAAAGGTTTTTTTTTCTGTGTGGAAACAATAAAGAAAACGGCTGAGCATCTACTTCTGAAGTCATTCTTAAAAATGAAGACAGCAAGTAAGAGAAAATCAAGACCCTAAAAAAAACAAAGATTTTTCTAACTCCTTTACTTAAACCGTGCTTTTTGTTTTCTCTAATCGCCTTAATAGTAAAATAAAATAATTGGAACACCGCAACCAATATAATAATATACGCTATACTATTTCTATCAATTAAAAACATTAAAAGCGCAATAAAAATAGAAGCAATAATATTTGCCATAAACAAATAACTCCCCCATTTTATATCAATTTCAAATTTTTCCAAATCTAGTTTTTTAAGGCTCAAATGTAAATAAAAGATTACTTATAATTCATCTTCAAAAAAATAAAAAAACCGCCAAATAGCGGTTTATATAAAAAACTTTGTGTCTTAGCGCCTTCGTGGCCAAAAAAACTTAAACAATCATTTCAGGAATTTCACCTTCTATAATCAAATCAGCTTCGGTTGAGGCGACGATGTGCTCGACTGAGACACCTGGCGCGCGTTCTAAGAGCTTAAAACCTTTTTCGGTCACTTCGAGTACTGCAAGCTCGGTTACAACCTTTTTAACGCATCCTACGCCTGTTAATGGCAAAGTGCATTTTTTTAAGATTTTTGATTCTCCTGCTTTGTTTACGTGCATCATGGCAACGATAATGTTTTCGGCTGAAGCCACCAAATCCATTGCGCCTCCCATTCCTTTTACCATTTTCCCTGGAATCTTCCAATTGGCAATGTCTCCGTTTTCAGAAACCTCCATTGCCCCTAGAATTGTCAAATCTACTTTTTGACTACGAATCATTCCAAAACTGAAAGCCGAATCAAAGAAACTCGCACCTGGAAGCGTTGTTATGGTTTGTTTTCCTGCATTGATAACATCTGCATCTTCTTCGCCTTCAAAAGGAAAAGGTCCCATTCCAAGAACACCATTTTCACTTTGAAATTCCACCGCAATGTCTTCACGAACATAATTCGCAACAAGAGTTGGAATCCCAATTCCAAGATTTACGAAATAACGGTCTTTTACCTCTTTTGCAATTCGTTTTGCTATATCTTCTTTACTAAGTGCCATAGTTTTAATGTGTCAATTTGTGAATTTGCCAATTAGATAATGCTGAACTAAATTATCTAATTGACACATTGTCTAATTATATCAATTATTAAAATAACTCCAGACTGCTTTTGTTATATCTGCAATTATCTTTTCTGTATCTTCTCTTTTTTCTGTAATATCTTTCAAATAAACCGATAGAATAAAATGCTTACCGTTTGGAAGCTTTACAATTCCAATGTCATTCATTGCAACTCTCAAATTAGCATCGTTTGTTCCAGAAATTCCAGTTCTGTGTGCTAATTCAGTATTTTCAGGAAGTCCGGCTTTCATCCAAGTAAGTCCTCTTGAGGTTTCAACCATTATTTGATACAAATACTTTGTTGTTTCTTCTTTTAAAACTTCACCTTTAAAAAACTTTTCAAGCAATTCTGTTGTAGCCAATGCAGTAGTGGTATTGATATAAAGATTTTTCCACGTCTTCATTTGATCCTCGTTCACTTTAATAACGAAATCCTTGATTCCCTGATCATTTATAAATTTTTGAATATATCTTGTACCTCCAACCAAATTAATCAAAATGTCGCATCCGTTATTATCACTATGTGAAACCGTGTAACGGAGAATTTTATCTAAATTCAAATTTACATTTCCTTCAGGATAATTTTCTTTCATCGGACTCCAGGTATCTTCCTTTAAATCTTTCTTTTTTATAAAGATTTCCTGCGAAAGATTGAGCTTGCCTTCATCAACTTTATGCAAAACCGCCAAAGCAATATGAAATTTAAATACGCTCATCATTGGCATTTTTAAATTTCCATTAATACTCAAAGTATCCTTATTTTCAACACCTTTCATAGAAACACCTACAGTAGCACTTTTACTTGAAATGATTTGTTGCAATTGATTTCTAAGTTCATTTGTACCCTGAGAAAAAACCTGAAACGATAAGAAGGAAAAAAGAACTATAAAAAACTTATTCATAAATTAAATGTATCAATTGGTCAATTTGGTAATTAGATAATTAGAAGCACAATGGGAAGAATTATCTAATTTTCTCATTATCTCAATTATCAAATTACGAACGTTTTCTCACTGTACGTTGCTCGATTCTCTTCTCAAATTTTTCTCCTTGAAAGATGCGTTGCACCATAATTCCTGGAATATGAATCTGATTTGGATCTAAACTTCCAACAGGAACCAACTCTTCTACTTCTGCAATTGTGATCTTTCCTGCACCCGCCATACACGCATTGAAGTTTCGGGCTGTTCCTTTGAAAATCAGATTTCCGGCTTCATCGCCTTTCCAAGCTTTTACAATAGAAAAATCTGCTTTGAAAGCCTCTTCCATAATGTGCATTTTTCCATTAAACTCACGCGCTTCTTTTCCTTCAGCAACTTCAGTTCCGTAACCTGCTGGTGTAAAGAAAGCAGGAATTCCAGCCTGAGCCGCACGACAGCGTTCTGCCAAAGTTCCTTGAGGCGTCAATTCAACTTCCAATTCTCCCGAAAGCATCTGACGTTCGAATTCGGCATTTTCTCCCACATAAGAAGAAATCATTTTTTTGATCTGCTTTTTCTGCAACAACAATCCCAAACCAAAATCATCTACACCCGCATTATTGGAAATACAGGTTAAATCTGAAATGGATTTATTTACTAAAGCTGCGATTGTATTTTCAGGAATGCCACATAATCCGAAACCACCAAACATAATGGTCATACCGCTATCAATTCCTTCAATAGCTTCATGAACGCTATTTACTTTTTTTGTTATCATAACAAACTATCTTTATTGCTAAATATTTTTGATAAAAATAAGATTTTTAGGTGAAATTATAACGATTTCGTAAAAATAAAACCCAAAGAAAAATCCCTTTACAAATCTTTCAAAAGACTGGCAAAGGGATTGATATATAATTAGGTACACATTATTGCAACAATGTTACAATTCAAATTCATCTGTATTTTGTTCGGTCTGTGTGGTATCTTTCACTATAGCTGGCCTAGCATAACAGTCTACTTTTATAGAAAGGTTTGCAGGACGTTCAAATTCACCCTTAGAAACCTGAAGGCTTTTGTCAGCATAACATTTTTTCATAAAATACCCCCAAACAGGAAGAGCTGCAGTTGCTCCTTGTCCGTAAGTCAAACTTTTGAAACGCGCTGAACGATCTTCACATCCAACCCAAACTCCAGTTACCAAGTTCGGAACCATTCCCATAAACCATCCATCAGACTGGTTTTGCGTTGTACCTGTTTTACCCGCAATTGGGTTTGTAAACATGTATGGATATCCTGTCCAACGGTTATCTCCGCTTCCGCCGCCCTGCGTACGCAAACGTACACCAGAACCACTTTCTGTAACCCCTTGAAGTAACTTGATTACAGCAAAGGCAATATCTTTATTTAAAACGTCGTGAGATTCTGGAATTGGCTCGTAAATAACCTCTCCGCTTTTGTTTTCAATTCTGCTTAAAAACTGTGGTTTTACATAAACTCCTTGATTTGCAAATGTACTATACGCTGCAACCATATCTTCAACTGTAATATCTACCGCTCCTAATGCGATTGAAGGCTGAACTGGAATTTCTGTTTTTACTCCCAATTTTTTTGTCAATTCTACAACTGCCTCTGGACTTGTTCTGTCAATTAATTTAGCCGAAACTGTATTAATAGAAGCCGCCAAAGCTTGTTTTAAAGTAACCATTCCGCGGTATCTGTAATCAGAGTTTCTTGGTTCCCAGTCTTCTGTTACATGGTGACGTCCTTTATGAATCATGAAAGGCCCATCAAGAATAGAATCACATGGCGACATATTTAATTCTTCGATAGCTGTTGCATAAACAAAAGGCTTGAAAGTAGAACCTACCTGTCTTGCTCCCTGCCCAACGTGATCGTATTGGAAATATTTGTAATTGATTCCTCCAACCCAAGCTTTAATTGCTCCTGTTTGAGGCTCCATAGACATTAAACCAGATTGTAAAAAGTGTTTGTAATAACGAATAGAATCCAGTGGAGTCATAGTGGTATCTCTTTCACCTTTCCAAGTAAAGACACGCATTTTAGTTTTTACTTTGAATGAAGCAATGATATCTTCCTCGCTTTTATCCATATCTTTCATCTGAGCCCAACGAACAGAATTTTTCATTGCTTGCATGATGATTCTATCTGTCTCAGCTTGCGTAATATTTACGAAAGGAGCATTTTTATTGTTTTTTTGATCAATAAAAAACTGCTGTTGAAGATTTTGCATGTGCGCAGCAACAGCTTCTTCAGCGTAAGTTTGCATTCTAGAGTCTATCGTAGTATAAATCTTAAGACCGTCTTTGTAAATATCGTAATCAGATCCATCTGGTTTTTTATTTTCAGCAACCCATTTCTTCATATAATCACGAAGATATTCTCTAAAATAAGTAGCTATACCTTCACGGTGGCTTTCCAATTTAAATTTCAGCGTAATTGGAAGTGTTTGAAGTCTTTCTTTTTCAGCTTCCGAAATCATTTTTGCTTTTGCCATTTGCGACAAAACCACATTACGACGGTTTTTTACGCCCTGCGGATTTCTGACTGGATTGTATAAACCTGAATTTTTGAACATTCCGACCAAAATAGCCGATTCATCAATTGTCAAGTCTTTTGGTTCTTTAGAGAAATAAGTCTGAGCGGCAGAACTTACTCCAACAGAATAATTTCCGAAATCATAAACGTTGCAATACATCGCTAAGATTTCGTTCTTTGTATATTGTCTTTCCAGACGAATGGCAATAATCCATTCTTTTATTTTTTGTACAATTCTAAAAGGTAAAAATTTCGATCCTTCACCGTGAAATAACTGTTTTGCAAGCTGTTGTGTCAATGTACTCGCACCACCATTTGTTCCTAAACTAAAAACAGCTCTTAAAGTTCCACGCCCATCAATTCCTGAGTGGTCGTAAAAACGTGCATCTTCAGTTGCAACAAGCGCTTCAACTAAATTTTTAGGCAAATCAGAATATTTTAGTTGAGATCTATTGGTTTTGAAATATTTACCAATCACAACTCCATCAGAAGAGATAATTTCGGTAGCAAGGTTTGAATCTGGATTTTCTAAATCTTCAAATGAAGGCATAGATCCAAATAAACCCCAAGAAGCAAATAAGAAAAAGGCTAAAACTCCTAGTAAAGAGTAGGCAAAAACCCGCCAAAATTTCTTTTTGTAATAATTAATATCCTTAACGCTTTTGGATTGATTGTTTTTTTTAGCAGCCATAACTATTTATCTAATCTTTTTGTTCTATTCTAAAACCAACGTCTGTAATTCCTTGCAAAGCTTCAACACCTGGAATTTTACCCGATTGTCTAACCGCTTGTTTAATGTGAACTTTGTATTTTCCTGTAAACTTCACATCTTCTTTGTAATAAAGCTTACTTTCTTTTATGTCAGAAAATCCATTTCCTAACAATGTTCCATCTGGCTCTGCCATTTGGTATTCTAATGTATCCACTTTTGTAAAACCGCTTGGTGTTTCAAGAGCAACAATTAAAAATAAATTATTAAACGGATAATTGTTATTGTCTCGTATGTTTACGAAGAGGTTGAACTTTTTTGTAGAATCTAAAACTGGCAGATCAAAGCTTACAATACTGTCTTTGTGCCAAGCACTTCCAACAGATTTATACTGATCAAATACTCTTTTTTTATCACAAGAAAAAAGAAGTATTCCTGCCAAAAGAAGAATTCCGCTATTTTTTATTCTCATTTTTAGTATTCGTTATGGGTTTTCTAGGTTCAGCAGCAGGTTTGTTTTCATTAGAATTTTGCTTATTCGGATTGTTCTTATTCGAATTATGCTTTTTCTTATGATTTTGCTTGTTTGGATTGTTTTGATTATTTGGCTTATTTGCATTGCCATTGTTTGCATTACCATTGTTCGGATTGTTATTTCCTGCCGGTTTTGCTTGATTTACATTTTTCTCCTGCTGTGGTTTTGCTGGAGTCGCAACTGCAGCTGTTTCTGCATTTTGCTTGCGCTTGCGATTTGGTTTTTTCTTTCTTTTTGGCTGATCAAAACGAGTTAAACTTTCTTGACCCATTGCATTATTGAAATCTTTTTCTGGTTCTGCAATCACCTCAACAGCAAAGTCTTCTAAAGAAGAAACTTTGTTCTTTTGTTTATTCTCAGCAATAATTTCTTTTACCTGATCAATTTTTAAAACATGCCAGTTTGCAAAGTTGTTTGTATAGGCAAACCACATTAAACCTTTAAAAATATCTTGTTTTTGGCAAACAGCATCTCCTTTTTCTGTGATTAGTTTGGTATCGTAATCTGGAAAATCTTTTAATGCGTCCATGTAAGTATCTAACTCATAGTTCAGACAGCATTTTAATTTACCACATTGCCCTGCTAATTTCTGCGGATTCAATGATAATTGCTGATAACGAGCTGCAGAGGTATTTACACTTCTAAAATCGGTAAGCCAAGTCGAACAGCAAAGTTCACGTCCGCAAGAACCAATTCCTCCTAAACGAGCTGCTTCCTGACGGAAACCAACTTGTTTCATTTCCACTCTAGTGCTAAACTCTTTAGCAAAATCTTTAATCAGCATTCTAAAATCGACACGATCATTGGCTGTGTAGTAAAAAGTCGCTTTAGATCCGTCTCCTTGAAATTCGATATCCGAAATTTTCATTTCTAATTTATGCTGAATCGCCAATTCACGGGCACGAACTTTCATTGGTTCTTCGCGATCACGCGCTACAGACCAAATATCAATATCTTTTTGAGATGCTTTTCTATAGATTTTAGGTACATCATTACTTTCGTAATTCACCCCTTTTTTCTTCATTTGAATCTTTACCAATTCGCCTGTAAGAGTCACAATTCCAATATCATGTCCTGGTGAAGCCACAGTTGCAACAATATCACCAATACTTAAAGTTAATTTCTCTGAATTTCTAAAAAATTCCTTACGTCCGTTTTTAAAACGTACCTCAACACAATCAAAAATCGCCTCTCCATTAGACGGACTCATGTTTGAAAGCCAGTCAAAAACCGTCAATTTATTGCAGCTATCGGTGCCGCAAGTCCCATTATTTTTACAACCTTTTGGTGCGCCACCATCTGAGGTTGAACAACTTGTACATGCCATAATTATATATGTAGTGCTGCTAAAACGCAGCTTAAGTTCATAAACGTTTGATCGGTAAAGATAGTATTTTTTTTATTTGGCTATTTAAGGATTAAAACTAATGGTTTGTTAAATAAAAAAACTGATTTATTTAATTCAAAAAGAATGACATAAAAACTCAATAATATGATCTCGAAAGTCTTTTAAATGTCTTATTTTATTAGTAATATAATTTTTAAGAGTAAAGTGATCTAACAATTGAAAGTACTTTTGCGCGATAAAAATAACCCATAAAAAATCAAAAAAATGCTAATAATTTTTGGAACAAAATCATACGGTAAAACAATAAAGAAAGGTACTTTTAATTGCTTCAGATGCTCTGCAGAAAGAAATTACGACTTAATACGTTACAAAAAGCACTTTGCCTTATTTTTTATTCCACTAATACCATTAGGAAGTAGCGGCATACTTTAGAATGTAATTCTTGTAAAACTCAATATGATCCTCGTTCTGTTTTATCAGTTTCTGAATATAATCTTAACATGCCTATTAGTTCTAACTTAGAGCAAATAGTTTCTTCAGGTAAACGATTTGGTGCTTACCTCATAGATATGATTTTTTTTAACGATTCTAAACCTGCCTATAGCTGCTCTTCTATTACCACATTTACCTGATTATTTTAACAATAGATTTCACTTGGTGTTTATGACAGTCTGGGTAATATATTTCTTTTTAATGGAAGTACTTTTCAAAACAACCTTAGGAAAAAGAATGATGTCTATTAAAACCGTTTCAGACAACAAAGAAGAACCTGTAACTATTGTCCGCTACTTTTTAAGAAGCTTAGTTAAATGTATCCCGATGATAAACATTATTTTATTATTCAATAAGAACCATAAAGGATTACATGATTATATTGCTAGTACTGTAGTGATTGAGAGATAAATAACTAAACTAAGATCAAACCTTTTAAATTCAAAAAGATGAAAAACATAAAAAGCTACAGAACCATTAATGAGCTGGAAAGAGAAGAAATAGACAGATTAGCGAATAATGCATTAACCACATTAAAAATAGATTGTAATGATGAGAATTCTTTCATTCTAAAAATAATGAATGAATTTGTTGAAAATTATAATGGCAATGATTCCGAAGAGTTAGAAAAATACGGCTATGAGTTAGGCTCTTTGTTTGGAAACATAATTCAAAAAGAGTTTGGGTGGCAATGGTTTTATATCGATTCAGATGATGAAACATTTTATTGCATTACTTCTCCAAAAGAGAAAGCATGTTGTGTATGCCACAATTATTTCTATTCGATCTTAAAACGAGATCATTCAAATAATTTTAGGTTATTATTCAATATGATTGAAAAAGAATATCCTAAAAATTGGAAATTTATGGTTTTATCATAATTGCTAAACAAGCACAAATCACTAAGATCTACAACGAATTACAAATATAAAAAATCCTAATGACACAAGACTCTGCGCATAGACATGAGGTTTCCTAAAGTTAATTATATATAAAAATGAAAACAATTTTATTGAAAAACATTCAAAAAGAGTACGAACAAGCCATAGAGGAGTTAAATAAGACGGAATTCAGTATAGAAGATATTATTTCTTTATCAAGAAACTTATTTAATGAAATTATAATAAGAGGCTGTTCTAGAGAAGAGAATCCAGATAATGATATGTTACTATTTCAATACGGAACATACAAACTTGATAATGAATTATATTTTAGCTTTGATATCACCAGACAGTTTTCTAAAAAGAACTTTGATATGTTTCAACTTTCATTAACATTGCTTTTTGATCCAACTGAATTTAAAAATTTAGAAAGCTATAATTCTTGGAATTCTCATTTCAAAGATTTAGAAGAATGGATTCAAGACATAAAAATTACTAAAGGCTATCAATTAGCTAAATTACAAACCAGCAAAACATACAAATTGACATTTTGTAAGATATAATATCTGTATAAATAATAAATATATTTCAAGAAAAAAATTGCCAATAGTAATGAATAAGAATGACATTAAACTCCTAGAAAAACTTTTTAATGAAGCCGATTATAAAACTATAGATTCAATAAAATCACGTTATCTTGAAGTCCATAACAAATTAAAAGATGCTTTAAAAGACAAAACTCCTGAGCATCTTAAAGAAATGGATAATAATGAAATATTGCTGAGACTTTTATCTTATTCGGATATATATTCCGTTTTAAATATCGGAATTTATAACTCAATTAAAAACAATGATTATTCACTATTAAATAATGCTTTGTTCTCTTACAATTGCTTACATTATAAGAGAAATTCACTTTTTGAATCAGGAACTGATCATCCTGTACATTTTAAAAATGTCATAGAATGTTTCGCTGGAAATGATCTAAGTCTGATTTATAAGATGTTCCCAAAAGATAATGGTTTGACTAAAAATGGTCATAAATTCAATATTATCTGTAGTAATCTTATAATTTCGCTTTTGCACCAAAATTCAGACTGGCTTGAAAAAAGCATACTAAATGCAGAAAAATACATTACACAAAAAATAAGCGATTTTGACAGCGCTATAGTAAATTACCTACTATCAATTGCTTTAGGTAAAAATGACGAGGCAAGTCATTATCTCTTGAATGTTTGTCAACTATATAAAAGAGCAAAATGGATTCATGACTTTAACAATCCATTTTTAAAAGTTTTTGGATTATTCATCCATGGGCTTTACAATTTTGCATATCATGTATTGCCACAAAAAAGTTTTGAAAAAATTGAAATTCAACATGATGTGTTTTGGTCAAGTTTTTCAGATTTTACCAAAGAAAATAATTTTTCTAAAGGAAGTAATTATATAATATTTGAAAACGAATTAATTAGCTTAAACGAAATTTTTAAATAAGATATTGACTCTATAACTAAGTTATCTGAAATTATAGATTTTGATGAGTTTGAAGTTTCAGAAGAATTAAAGCATTCGCTAAAATTTTAAAAACCCTATTCTATGCATTCAGAATAGGGTTTTGCTTTTATATAGGAATATTTTAAGTCTTTTTACTTTTTATCCTAAAATATATTTCTCAATTTTATGTTTTATCTTACAACATAGTTGATGAAGCCAGCAATTATCCAGACTGGTTCATCAAACACAATCTTTTATTTATAAATACCACTTCAAAATGCAAACACAAAACCAGATTGAAAATTTCCTTTTTCAGGGAAAATTTGACGAGGCCAGAGAATGCCTAAATAATGGCGAAACCTTTAACGAACAATATCTTAAAAACAATTTTTCTCAAATAGCAGCAAAGATTATTAACGCCAAAGAAATTGATTTTATAGAAAAATTAATTAAAGCCGGCTTTATTGAAACTGATATTTACGAATTGGACAGTTTCGACAAATCGATTTTTGCTCCATTGGCACTTTATCTCAAAGACGATGAAGAATCGCTTGCTTTTTTCAAAGAATTGATGTCAAAAATGGATAATATCAATGATGAAATCAGCGATAAAACTTTACTTGGATATCTTTTTGAAAAAGGAGCTTCACCAAAAGTCATAAAAATACTTATTGATGACTTTGGAACGAATACTCAATATAAAAATAATGCCGGAGAAAATTTCATCTACATCGTTCTCAACACCTACAGCACAGATACAGAGAAGACAAAAGAATATATTTCCATCCTTTTGGAAAATGGTGTCGATATCAACGAAAAAAACATTGTGGGAACAACCCCTTTAATGTGCGCTGTTAAAAGAAGCAAAAAAGAATTTGTCCCTTTCTTATTAGAAAATGGAGCCGATGCCAACGAAACCGACAACCTCAACAACACTGCTTTTTATTACGCCGTTGCCGAACAGTTTTCGTATGATATGTACGATGCACTGTCAACAGTTTCTTCACCCGATTTTAATATTGTCAACAAAGACGGGCGAACCTTATTCACTAATTTTATAAATTCTGTTTCCGGATCTCCAAGCGATATTAAATTTTTGGAAAGATTATTAGCTGATGGTGCCGATGTCAATTTCTGCGCGCAATATTACGGTCAGCCAAAATCGGGAATTGATTTTATTGTCGAAAAGAAATCGGATATTTTAAAATCGGTTTTAGAAAATGTTTCTTTAGATATCAACGAACAAGATAATCAAGGAAGCACCATTTTGCATAAAGTCTGCGCTTACAATGTCAATTATGATGCAGAAATGGCCAAAGAAACCTATCGGAAAGTAAAATTATTATTAGAGCAGGGCGCCGATATTTCTATTACCAATGACAAAGATGAAACGGCTTTAATGTTAGCTTCTGAAGACAATTTGAAAATTAAAACGGTCGAGCTTTTAATGAAATCATAATAACTGAATTATACAAAATACCACATATATGTCAATGTCATTTATAATTGCCTGTGAAAACGGCAACCGGAAAATAGCCGAATTACTGCTTCAGAATAAAGAAGTAGATGTAAAATATACGGATGAAAAAGGCAGAACCGCTCTTCATTATGCCGCCCACAGAGGTTATCTGGATATTGTGAAAATATTGGCTGAAGACGGAGCCGATATTAATTACGAAGATCATGCTGGCGAAACCCCTTTATTTTTTGCCTGTCTTCAAAAACAAAAACAGACGGCTTTGTATCTGTTGGAAAATGGTGCGGAAATTACCAAAAATGATAAATACGGAAATAGTCTGCTACATTTAGTTGCTCAGACCGCTCAAATCGAAATTGCAACAAAGTTGCTTGAAGCCGGAGCAGATGTTAATTTACTGAATAACAATGGAGAAACTCCACTATTATTGGCTTCTGCAAAACTAAACAGAGAAATTATTCAGTTGCTTTTAGAAAAAGGAGCCGATATCAATGTAACCGATAAACAAGGAAATACACCTTTGATTTACGCTTGTTACACCAAATCAATCCCGATGGTGAATTTACTTCTCGACAATGACGCTGACATCAATCACGTAAATCATTCGGGAGAAAATGCGCTGTTAATTGCGTGTTATGAAATCAACAGAATGTTGGCTAAATTATTGATTGAAAGAGGATCAGATGTATTTACTTCAAGTAACAATGGATATTCGCCTATCTGGTACGCTTGCGCGAATAATCAAAAGGAAATTGTCTCTTTGTTTTTAGAAAACGGAGTTGATGTGAATTACAGTAAGCCTTTGGCCAGCGATACATCTTCAATGAATGATTATTTAGATTGGATTGTGAGTGCAACCAATATTTCTAACGAATCTAGTTTTACACTCAACAATTCTTACACCTATGGCGGAGAAAGCCTGTTGCATGTCGCTACCAAAAAAGGCAATCTGAGTATGGTAAAACTGTTAATTGAAGCTGGTGCCAATATCAATATTCAAGACGAATCTGGAAATACACCTTTACATTACAGCTCCGCAAACGGAAAGAAAGATGTTGTAAAATATTTACTGGACAATAAAGCCGATGCTTCAATCGTAAACGTAAAAGAGCAAAAAGCGATTGACTATTCGAATGTAAAAGGTTTCAATGAAATTACAGAATTGATTTTGAAATATGCTCCATCAGGAACTGTCGTAACTCCAATTCAGAAAGAAGAAACACCAAAAACAGACACTTCAAATTCGATGGAAGTAAAGAAAAAAGCATTACTAGATTTAAAAGAGCTTTTAGATGCTGGAATTTTAACTTCGGAAGAATTTGATGTTGAAAAAAGTAAAATTTTAAAAGGTTAAATAATAAACAAACTTAAAAATGAAAAGAATCTTAAATACCGTAATCCTACTTTTAGCTGTAATCGCTACAAGTCTAACTTTTACCTCTTGCAACAACCTTTCGCCAGAAAAAACTTTTGAAGTAGCCGCCTTAAACTCGAATTTATTATCTCGTTTTGGAAGTAAAGAAATCAATGAAAAACTGCAATCAGAAGCACAAATTTATGATGAGAGCCAAAAAAAGATGGTTCCGTCTTCTTACTACGATGCTTTTAAATATGACATTACCAATCTGGAAGTACGTTTTCAAACTATTAAAGATATTCCTGAAGACGATGACAACAAAGAACTTCTTCAGGCTTCAAAAGATTTATTTTCTTATGCCATTGCCAAACAAAAAGAAGGTTATTTGCCAATTGCTAAACTAAAAGACGAAAAAGCTTCGCCTGAACAGATAGAAAAAGCAATCTCAGATTTTGACACCTCAACTCAAAGTGAAATAGATGCAAAATTTACAAAACTGATGAATGCAGCAAAAGCGTATGTTGAAAAGCATAATATCAATGCTAAAATTGGTGTCTGAAATCAAATATCTTGACAAATGATTTTAAAAAGGAACAAAAAGAATGGCAAAGAAAAAGAAAACGCTTCCGAAAAATTTTAACGAATTAATTGAGAAGAAAGACATTGAAGCTTTGAAAGCTGTATTTGACACCTGCGAATTGGACGCAAGAGGCGGTTACGGAAAAACAACAGCGTTAAGCTTTTGGGGTATTCCCGATGAGCTTATAATTTGGCTAGTAGAAAATGGCGCAGATTTGGAAGCGGTTGATACTTACAACCATACTGCATTACATCAAAACGCCATGATAAGAACTGGTAAGGTTTCAACTTTATTAGGTGCCAATATACATGTAAGGGACCATTATGGAGATACTCCTTTGCATTTTGCATGTGGAAGTGGCTTTAATGTCGATGCTGTCAAAAAATTGATAGAATATGGAGCGGACACCAATGCATTGAATAACTACAAACAAACTCCTTTGGAACGTGCTTTGGTTAGAGCAAATAACATTGACCTTAAAAATTTGGCCGAAATATCAAAAATACTTTTAAAATCTGATATCGAAATAACTCAAACCATGAAAGATGCCGTTGTTCGAAGGGGAGAAGATTTTGAATTTCATAGAGAAAATTTCAACAAAGATTATTTAGAAGAGACAGACCATGCATTAAAGCAATTGTATGAAATGTATAATGTTCCACCTGTAAAAAGACGCATTCTGCACGACGGTGTATCTCCCATTTCTGTAACTGGCACAACCTGGGAAAAACAATTCGAAGAACTATGGGAACTCTTAATACCATCAAAGGGCAGTTCAAAAACCATACAAGGCGAAGTCGTGCGCATTTCGGGAAAAGTACGAGATGAAATATATAGAAATGGCGGTGGAAATTGGAATATCGATTTTAAAAAAATGTTAGATACCTTTTTTATCCATTTGTCCTCAAATAATTCACTGTCTGATAACGAACTTGAAAAAGCAGTTTTAATTATAAAATATGTTCGCAAAAATGGAGACGGAGAAATCGACGAACTTAATTTTTTATGCGAACTCGCAACTAAATGGGTTCTTGCCAATACGACACCCATTTTGCTAAGCGAACCAAATTACAAAAGATAAGATTATAAACATTTTGAACGATACAACAATGTTTTTCTATGAAATCTAAAAAACTATTATGATTAGAAACTTACTTATTACAGTCCTTATTTTACTATTTACTGGGCTTTCAAGTTGCAATAAAACCAAAGAAAAGACAGAATCTTCTCAGGTCACAGAAATTCCAACTGTTCCAGAAGTTTTTGAATCAGATACAGCTTCAATCGAAATAAAGAAAAAACTAGAAGATTTTATTCCGAAAGGATATGTCCCTTTTGATACCATTAAAGGAGATTTTAATAAAGATGGACTGGAAGATTATATTCTAATTATTAAAGGAACGGATAAAAGTAAAGTGATTCAGCACGAATATCGTGGAGAACTAGACCGAAACCGCAGAGGAATTATTGCGCTATTAAACAAAGATAACGGCTACGAACTGGCTAGTAAAAACTATGACTGCTTTTCTTCTGAAAATGAAGAGGGAGGTGTTTATTATGCTCCCGAACTTGACTTTGAAATAAAAGACGGAAAATTATACATAAACTATGCTCATGGAAGATACGGCTATTGGCAGTATACTTTTAGGTATCAAAATTCAGATTTTGACCTAATTGGTTATGATGCCAGCAGTAATCGAGGACCTATTGTGCTTACACAAACCAGCATTAATTTCCTTACTCGAAAAAAGATTGTAGATCAAAATATCAATGAAAACACCTATGATGAAGATGAAGTTTTTGAAAAAAGTGAGAGTAAAATCAAAAGAACAAAACTTCTTAAGTTATCTGAAATTAAAGATTTTGATGAACTTCATCTTTCGGAAGAATAAAATCAAAACCCCTATTTTGTAATGTTACAGAATAGGGGTTTTGATTTTAAAAAGGTATTTCTATGTTTCTTTAACCGTAATAATTTTTACTGGACAAGCTTTTGCAGCGAGTTCACAACTTTCTACAATGGCATGATTTGGCGATTTTAAAGTGAAAAATCCTTTTGCATTCTGCGAATGAAGTAAAACCGATTTTCCATCTTTTTTCGACATCTGGAAATGAACGGGATCCATTTCGACGCAATAATTACAACCAATACATTTGTCTCTCTGTAAAGTAATGATAACCATTATGCCTCCACGATTTTATATAGCTTGTCCGACATTCTGATTCTAAACGGAAGTTTGAAAGTACAATCGTCTCCTTTTGTTGCTTTTTCTGCTGTAAGATCGTTCACAAACATTTCATCGATAATCATTTCCTGAGCTCCTGTACTTGGTCCTGTTACCAAAATTTTATCTCCGACTTTAATATCATAAGCTTCAATTTTGAATTGTCCAATCTCGGCTTTAGGGAAATAATGTGTTCCTTTTCCAACATAAACTTTCTTTTGAGTTGCTGCAGATCCAGGAATATCGCTCCATTCTCCTAATTCTTGTCCCAAATAATAGCCTGACCAAAAACCACGATTGTAAACCGTTTCTAGGGCTTTCATCCAAACTGCTGTTTTTTCTTTAGAGAAAGTGCCTTCGTAATACGCATCGATCGCTTCACGGTAGGTTTTGGTTACTGTCGCCACATATTCTGGCGCACGGCCTCGCCCTTCGATTTTTAAAACCTGAATTCCAGATTCAATCACTTGATCTAAGAAATCCAAAGTACATAAATCTTTTGGCGACATCATGTATTCGTTATCCAATTCAATTTCAAAACCCGTTTCTTGATCGATAACGGTATATTTTTTTCGGCAGTTTTGCTTGCATGCACCACGATTGGCAGAGGAATTATGTGAATGCAGACTCAGATAACATTTTCCTGAAACTGCCATACATAAAGCACCGTGGCCAAAAATTTCGATTTCTACTAAATTTCCGTTCGGCCCTTTGATCTGATCTTTTTCTATTTGTTCTGTGATTTTCTTTACTTGACGTAAACTCAATTCACGACTTAAAACCATTGTATCGGCAAACAAGCTGTAGAATTTAATGGTTTCAATATTAGTAATATTCAATTGAGTTGAAATATGAACTTCCATTCCGATTGATCTTGCCATCGCAATTACAGCCTGATCAGATGCAATTACAGCAGTAATATTGGCTTCTTTCGCTTTTGTCAATAATGTTTTCACAACCGACAGATCGTGATCGTAAATAATGGTGTTTAAAGTAAGATAGCTGCGAACATTTTTAGCTTCACAACGATTGGCAATTTCTTTTAAATCTTCAATAGTAAAATTAACAGTAGATCTTGCGCGCATGTTGAGTTGTTCAACGCCAAAATATACAGAATCACAGCCATTATCTAAAGCAGCCTGAAGCGACTCAAAGTCCCCAGCGGGAGCCATGAGTTCAATTTTGTTGGTAATTGTCATTTTTGATTTATTATTCCGATGACACGTTTTTCGAATCTAATCATCTAACAATTGACAAAAATAATGTGGTTTAAATTAGATTTCTATGATTTATATCATAGTCTACATTTTAAAAATTATTCGAAGTAGCCCACGGTTTTTCCTCTCAACATCTTTTCAATATAACCCGTGGTTTCAACCACGGGGAACGTATTGATGAACATATTTATCCCAACAAACTTGCAAAATTTACAATCATTATGGATACTCTCTGTCTTCCTGCGGTTGAAACCGCAGGCTATATTTTCCCTTCCGTATCTTTCAACATAACCCGTGGTTTCAACCACGGGAAACGTATTGATGAACACATTTTTAATCCCGATAAACCTTGCAAAATTTACAATCGTTGTGGATACTCTCTGTCTTCCTGCGGTTGAAACCGCAGGCTATATTTTCCCTTCCGTATCTTTCAACATAACCCGTGGTTTCAACCACGGGAAACGTATCGATGAACACATTTTTAATCCCAATAACCTTGCAAAATTTAAAATCATTGTGGATACTCTCTGTGTTCCTGCGGCTGAAACCGCAGGCTATATTTTCTTTTAGGCATCTTTTTTCAACATAACCCGTGGTTTCAACCACGGGAAACGTATCGATGAACACATTTTTAATCCCGATAAACCTTGCAAAATTTAAAATCATTGTGGATACTCTCTGTGTTCCTGCGGTTGAAACCGCAGGCTATATTTTCTTTTAGGCATCTTTTTTCAACATAGCCCGTGGTTTCAACCACGGGAAACGTATCGATGAACACATTTTTAATCCCGATAAACCTTGCAAAATTTACAATCGTTGCGAATGTTCTTTGCATTCCTGCGGTTGAAACCGCAGGCTATATTTTTCCTTCCGTATCTTTCAACATAACCCGTAGTTTCGACCACGGGGAACGTATAACAATCATTTCTCTCGCAATCCATGCAATCTTACAAAATCATCAAATTCATCTTGTCCATTTTTCTTGAGATGATGCTGTTTTTGATTTTTTATATAATTGTAAACTGCCTCTAACTGAGATTCACTGACAGAGAAAGCACCAAAACCAGTTTGCCAAGCAAATTTTTCCAGGATAAATTCTCCTCTATTTATAAAATGAGAAGAACTTCCTTTAATTTGCTTTACAATATCTGTGATGGTTTTTTGTGGATTTTGTAAAAATAAAACGTGCACATGATCGGGCATTCCATTTATGATTCTCACGGGACAGCCAAGTTCTGTTAACTCTTGCCAAATGAAATCGTACAATGTTTTCTCAATTGAAAAATCAATTAATTCCTGGCGTTGTTTGGTTGACCAAATTACATGAATCCATAATTTGGTAAAAGATTGTGACATAAATAAATTAGCATAAAAATTTATGCTAATTTACAATTTTATACAATTTATCTGACAAACGAATACGGAATGGAACTTCAAAAGTAACCTTATCACCAATTTTAGCAGTTTGAGTCTCTGCTCCGTTCACGATGACTTTATCTAAAACTAATTCCTGATCGCCTGTTGTTGGACCTGAAATAAGAATTTTATCACCGCTGTTTAATTCGTGATTTTCTATTGTAAACTGTCCAACTTGTGCTTTTACATAGTAATGCTCTGCTTTTCCAAGAAGTACTTTTTTTACTTTTACTTTCTGACGAATGTCGGCTGGTTTTTGGGCTGTAGCCAAAGCAGTTTCTGGCAGCTCTCCAGAATGTTTGAATTTTAAGTTTTCAGATTTTCCTTTTCTGAAAACTTTATTTCCTACCTGTTTTCCGGTTCTTAAGCGAACTTGGTCAACCAAAGGCATGTGGATAATTTCGAGACATTCTGTAGAACAACAATTTTCCATTGCTGCTTTACATTCATCACATTGAATAAATAGCAAATGACAACCATCGTTTTCACAATTGGTATGGTTATCACAAGGTTTTCCGCATTGATGGCATTGTGAAATGATATCATCTGTAATTCTTTCACCTAGACGATTATCAAATACGAAGTTTTTACCAATGAATTTGCTTTCTAAACCTTCTTCTTTCAATTGTTTAGCGTAATTAATGATTCCGCCTTCTAATTGATATACATTTTTAAAACCTTGGTGTTTAAAATAAGCACTTGCTTTTTCGCAACGAATTCCGCCGGTGCAGTACATTACCAGATTCTTATCGTCTTTATGATCTTTAAGCTGATCGTTGATAATTGGCAAACTCTCTCTAAAAGTTTCAACATCTGGAGTGATTGCGTTTTTAAAATGCCCTACTTCACTTTCGTAATGATTTCTAAAATCAACCACAATCGTATTCGGATCATCAAGAATTTCATTGAATTCTTTGGCTTTCAAGTGAACGCCAATATTTGTTACATCGAAAGTGTCATCGTTTAAACCGTCTGCAACAATTTTGTGACGAACTTTGATTGTTAATTTCAAAAACGAATGGTCATCATGTTCTACAGCTTCATTTAAACGAATGCCTTTCATGAAATCATACACTTCAAGAGTTGTTCTAAAAGCCTCCAAATTTTCGG
The DNA here is from genome assembly GCF_023272795.1 of Flavobacterium humidisoli. Lineage (NCBI taxonomy): Bacteria > Pseudomonadati > Bacteroidota > Flavobacteriia > Flavobacteriales > Flavobacteriaceae > Flavobacterium > Flavobacterium humidisoli. The sequence goes on from NZ_CP096829.1 coordinate 1,029,351, forward strand.
CAGGAATACTCATTTGAGCATTTATCCCTTCATTGGCAACATAAATTCGGCCTAATGCATCTAGGGCATTCCAGGCTACGAATAAGTCATTACGAAATTTTTGTGGATCTTGAATTTTGGCATACGCATAGAAAGACAACGTTAGTCGTTGTTTACCTGCATCATCGATCATGATAGCTCTTTCTTCTGCGCTCAAAGTGTTATACAGTTGCATGCTATAAACAGTTTTAAGTTAAGAATATTTTTTTGAGCTGCAAAATTAGGGAAAAAGGTTCTAAGTTACAAAGGTTCTGAGGCACTAAGGTTTGATTTATTGGGATTTTGCTTTAAAAAATCTATTCTTTCTCTTCTAGCAATGCTCTTTTAACCTCATTAAGTTCTGCAATTTTTTCTGCACTTACTTTAGGATATTCCAGATCCATTTCATCCAAAGCATGAATTATTGCAGAAGCAATCGCAATTCGTGCATACGATTTATCGTCGGCTGGAATTACATACCAAGGCGATTTTTTGGTAGATGTATTTTTGATTAATTCCTCATACGCATGCATATAATCATTCCAATAGCCTCGTTCTTTGGCATCGGCTGCACTAAACTTCCAGTTTTTATCCGGATTGTCGACCCTTTCAATAAATCTTCTTTTTTGCTCTTCTTTAGAAACATTTAGAAAAAATTTAATGACAACTGTTCCGTTTCTATTTAAGTACTTTTCAAAGTTTCGAATATCTTCAAAACGATTCTCCCAAATATTCTCGTTTATTAGTTTTTCAGGAATTTTTTGGCCTTTTAATATCTGTTCGTGAACACGGACTACTAGTACCTCTTCATAATAAGAACGGTTAAAAATTCCTATTCGGCCTCTTTCAGGAAGATGTTTCTGGCAGCGCCATAAATAATCATGATCTAATTCTTCTGAGCTTGGCCCTTTAAAAGACGAAACCTGGCAGCCTTGCGGGTTTATTCCAGACATCACGTGCTTAATTGCACCGTCTTTTCCTGCTGCATCCATGGCTTGAAAAATAATCAGAACCGACCATTTATCTTGTGCGTACAAAATATCCTGCATGGCGGCAAGTGCTTTGATTCCCATTTTTAATGTTTTACGAACAGAGATATTATTTACTTCTCCCAAATAAGAAGTCGGCTTATCTTTTAATGTGAAATTTTTATTATCGCCTACACAATATTGCTCAGAAAATTTTTTTGCCCGATGTAATAATTCTTTTTTAGTTAATTTTTTTAAATCATTATCACCTCCCTTCATTTCCTTGTGTTTTTTCTTACTATTTTTTGACATGATTCCAAAAGTTTTGAATTATTATTACTTATTTGATGGATAATGTATTCTTACAAAAATGTAGTTTATCGGTAGTTAATAGTGTTTCATCCGAAATTCAGTTAGTAACTGATAAACAGATAGATAAAATTTTAACTAAAATTAACAAAATCCGTACAATATCTAACCACCTATCCAAAAAAACGCTAACTTAGCTCATGCACTTTATTGGTTTTTAGTCAATTGTATTTAAATGAATCTTATCTAAAGAATTTAACAATGAACAAAATCTACTCTTCCGCAATCTTATTTAGTTTCTTATTTTTTTCCTGCAAAAAAGAAACCCCACCAGCTCCCAAACCATTAGAAATTTCGGTCACTTCAGTTTTACAGCAAGATGTAAACTTAGAATCTGAATATACGGGGCAGACTTTTGGTCAATCTGACATACAAATTAATCCACGAGTTGATGGTGTCATCGAAAGTATGAATTTCAAAGAAGGAAGTTTTGTCAAGAAAGGGCAAGTTCTTTATACAATTGATCCGTTGCCTTATAGAGCGAAACTTAACGAAGCTCAAGGAATCGCAGCAGAATCGCAGGCACGATTAGCTAAAACCAAATCAGATTTGGATATGATTACTCCTCTGGCCAAAATGAATGCGGTGAGCCAGCGAGAATTAGTTTCGGCAAAATCAGCATATTCTGCTTCATTAGCTCAAATAAAAGCTTCCGATGCTTCTGTGCAAAATGCTAAAATCGAATTGGGATATTGCCAAATTTTAGCTCCAATTTCAGGATTAATCGGTATTTCTAAAGTTCGCGTCGGTGATTATGTCAGACCTGGTGCCATGTCTATTTTAAACACCATTTCTGATCTTGGCGATGTAAGAGTGCGATTTACTATTAGCGAGCAGGAATTTCTGCGCCTTTTTAGAGAGTTTAGCAAACCAAATTCTGCTTTAAAAGGCTCTGGTGCCATTGTCACTATAAAATTATCTGACGGTTCTGTCTATCCAGAAAAAGGAAAAGTAAGTTTTGCCGACAGACAAATTGATCCTTCTACGGGAGCAATCACATTTGAAGCAGCATTTCCTAATCCTGATAAATTACTTCGTCCAGGTCAATATGTAAAAGTCGCTTTGCTTACCGACATTCGTAAAGAAGCCATTGTAATTCCGCAACGAGCTGTTATCGAAGTTCAAGGAATCTATCAAGTTTATGTAGTGGGCAATGATAATAAAGTCCAGATGCAGATTGTAAAACCAGGCCCTTCTGTTAAAAATGGTTATATTATTGAAGAAGGATTAAAACCAGGTGATAAGATAGCCATGGGAGGTACTTCTTTATTGAAAAACGGAAGTGTTATTACTCCTAAAATTGTTCAATGGCAATTGGGCGATCCAGAAACTGTAGCTGCAAAGTAATCTAAATCACATACTATTATGGGAGAATTTTTCGTCCGAAGACCAATTGTTGCCATTGTAATTAGTATTATTATTGTGATACTTGGATTACTGGCACTGCAAAAAACACCTATTTCGCAATATCCGGATATCAATCCGCCAGTTGTAAAAATCACTACTTCATTTACAGGAGCAAATGCGCTCAATGTAGAACAGGCAGTTGCTACTCCTATCGAGCAAAAAGTGAACGGTGTCGAAAATATGTTGTACATGAAATCAGTTAATACTTCTGATGGTGCTTGTACCATTGAGGTAACTTTTGACGTAGGTACAAATTTGGACAATGCCAATATGCTAACGCAAAACAGGCAAAACCAGTCTGCTCCATTTATGCCTTCAAGCGTAAAACAGCAGGGTGTAGTGGTAAAAAAGTCCCTTTCATTCCCGATGATGCTATTTACCATTACATCCAATAATCCAAAATACGATGCAAAGTTTTTAAATAACTACGCCAGCATCAATGTTGTTGACCAACTTGCCCGTATAAAAGGAGTTGGAGAGGTTGCTCTTTTTGGAGGAAGCGATTACTCGATGCGTATTTGGCTAAAGGCAGATATAATGAACAAACTCGGCGTAACGGTTGAAGATGTTAAAAATGCCCTGAATGCACAAAACATGATTAGCCCAGGAGGAAAATTTGGAGCTGAACCCGCACCTCCAAATACCGAATTTACATATGGTGTTACGCTCCAAGACCGATTGGTAACCGAAAAAGAATTTGGAAATATTGTAGTTCGAAGTAAAGAAGACGGAGCTCAGGTTTTATTAGCCGATATTGCCCGAATCGAATTAGGAACTGAAAATTACAGTTCAACAGCCAGAAGAAATAGTTCTCCAAGTGCTGTTATTGCTTTATATCAAATGCCAGGAAGTAATGCTCTTGATGTGGCAGAAATGGCAAAAACAACCATGAAGCAATTGTCTGAAAGATTTCCTCAAGACATTGTATATCAAGAATCTTTAGACACAACATTGGCTATTACTGCAGGAGTTGATGATATTGTGCATACACTTTTTGAAGCCATTATACTAGTTATTTTGGTAGTATTCATATTCCTTCAAAACTGGCGCGCTACTTTAATTCCGTTAATTACCGTTCCTGTTTCTTTAATTGGTACTATTGCCGTTTTTCCAATGTTAGGTTTTTCTATCAATACGCTTTCGCTTTTAGGATTAGTATTAGCAATTGGTATTGTGGTCGATGATGCTATTGTGGTTGTAGAAGCCGTAATACATCATATCGAACATGGGAAAAATCCGCGTGAAGCGACTATTCAGGCCATGAAAGAAGTTTCTGGACCTGTAATTGCAATTGCTTTAATTTTATGCGCCGTATTTATCCCAGTTGCTATGACACCCGGAATTACGGGACGTTTTTATCAACAGTTTGCTATAACCATTGCCGTCTCGGTCGCCTTTTCGGCATTTAGTGCTTTGTCATTAAGTCCCGCACTTTGTGCCATGCTTTTAAAACCAACAAAACCTATTGATCAGCAAAAAGGATGGCTTGCAAAATTCTTTTCTTGGTTCAATAGGGTTTTCGAAAATGTTACAGGAAAATATATTGGCGGAGCTACTTTCTTCGCCAAAAAAGCAATTCGTATTGTTATTTTGCTAGCTGTTATACTCGTTTCAATTGTCCTTTTAGGCAAAAAGATTCCGTTAGGCTTTATTCCAGAAGAAGATCAAGGCTATGTTTTAGTAAATATTGCTTTGCCACCTGCATCATCTTTACAGCGCACCGATGAAATATCGAAAAAAGTTGACAGTTTCCTTAAAGAAGAAAAATCTATTTTATCTTATACTACGATAAACGGATTTAGTATGCTTACAAATTCTTATCAACCAAATAATGCTTTCATTTTTATTTCCCTAAAACCTTGGGAAGAAAGAGCTGAAACGGCTAAACAGTTTGTAGACCGCTTCAATAAAAAACTGGCTACTCAAATTACAACTGCAACATGTTTTTCATTTGGTCCGCCGGCAATTCAGGGTCTTGGTGCCTCTGCAGGATTTAGTTTAATGTTGCAAGACCGAGGAGGAAATACGCCTCAGTATTTAGCAGAACAGACGCAAAATTTTATTGCCGCGGCACAGCAACGTCCTGAAATAAAACGAATTTACACCACTTTTAATGCTGGTACTCCACAGATCAAATTGGATATCGACAATGACAAAGCAATGAAATTAGGAATACCTGTTTCTAAAGTCACCGAAGCACTTGGAGCCTTTTTGGGAGGAAGTTATGTAAATGACTTTAACCGTTTTGGACGGCAATATAAAGTTTATGTGCAAGGAGAAGCTGTCAATCGTGTGAAACCAGAAGATCTAAACATGATTTATGTGAAGAACAATAAAGGCGACATGCTTCCAGTCTCAACATTGGTTACAGCAACTAAAGTATCTGGACCTGATTTTACGAATCGTTTAAATTTATTTCGATCTGCTGAAATTGGAGGTAGCCCAAATGATGGTTACAGTAGTGCGCAAGCTTTAACTGCATTAGAAGAAGTGGCCAAACAGACCTTGCCAGCAGATATGAGTTACGATTACATCAACTTGTCTTATCAGGAAAAACATTCCCCTGGAGGATCTTCCGTATTTATTATGGCATTGGTTTTTGTTTTCTTAATCCTAGCCGCACAATACGAAAGCTGGAAGCTACCCTTTAGTGTACTCCTTGGAGCGCCTTTCGCCGTATTTGGAGCATTTTTAGGACTGCTTTTGGCAAGATTTGGAAGCGATGCTTATGTCAATAACGTTTTTGCTCAAATTGGACTCGTTTTACTTATCGGATTAGTTGCGAAAAATGCCATTCTTATCGTTGAATTTGCCAAAGAAGAATATGAGAAAGGGAAACCGCTTTACGAATCGGCAATGTATGCCGCGAGACTTCGCTTTCGACCAATCCTGATGACTGCTTTTGCGTTTATTCTTGGAGTAGTTCCGTTACTGACCGCTACAGGTGCAGGTTCGCAAGCTCGTATTGTAATGGGAATGGCGGTATTCAGCGGTATGTTAATCGCAACAGTTTTGGGTGTATTAATTGTGCCTGGTCTATTTGTTATGATTGAAAGAATCGGAAAAAAGAAAGAGGAAACAATCGAAACAGCAGAAAATAATGTAGAATCAAATACTACAGACCATGAGTAAGAAATATAAAATAATCGTTATTATATTGGTTCTTTGCCTATTTCCAGCGGGGTGTATGGTTGGGCCAAAATATAAAAAACCTGAGCAGTTAAAATCAGATTCTTATAAAAACGAAAGAAATTTAGACAGTCTCGCTTCGGTAACCAACCTAAAATGGTTTGATTTGTTTAATGATGATGTTTTAAAAGGTCTTATACAGAAAGGCCTCGAGAATAATTATGATTTAAAAATTGCGGTTTCAAGAATCGAGCAGTTTCGTGCCCAATTAGGCTATACAAAAGCAGATCTATTTCCTTCTTTTCAATATGGAGCTACAATAAACAGCAATGAGAAATATATTACTCCATCAACTGCTGGTGCGAGTATGTCTTGGGAACTTGATTTCTGGGGGAAATATCGTCATGAAAATAATGCGGTCAAAAATGAACTTCTTGCTACAGAAGAAGCTCGTAAAGTAATATTGTCTGAAATCGTTGCCAATATTGCCATAGCCTATTTCCAGATGCGAAATTTTGATGATCAGCTGGAAATAACCAAACATACCCTCGAAACAAGAGAAAAATACTATCAGATTATAACCGAGAGATTCGAAAAAGGATATATCTCTGAAGTGGACAAAGTACAGATCGAACAGCAGGTTGCCATTGCCGAAGCCGCTATTCCTAACATTGAAAGACAAATAACCTATCAAGAAAATGCAATTGCGCTGCTTACCGGTCAGCTTCCTTCTGAAATTCCTAGAGGGAAAAGTAACACCGAGCTTCAGATAGTCAGTAAAATTCCATTGTCAATTCCGTCTGCGTTATTAGAAAACAGACCCGATGTTAAAGCCGCAGAATTAAGATATGCAGCAGCAAACGAAAGAATTGGCGTAGCTCAAGCAATGCGTTTTCCGTCTATTAATCTAGCGGCGATTGCTGGATTTGCCAGCGCCGATTTGAGCAATCTGTTTCTCGGAAGTTCTTATATGCAAAATGCTTCGGGCGGAATTGCAGGGCCAATATTTGCATTTGGAAAAAACAAAAGAAGAGTTGAAATAAACAGACAACAGGCTGAACAATTTAAATTTCTTTATCAAAAAACCTATATCGAAGCCGTTTCTGAAGTAGAACAATCGATACAAAACGTTAGAACTTATCAAGAAGAATGGAAAGCCCGCAACAGACAAGTTCAAGCCGCTTTAATAAACTTTAAACTATCTCATGAAAGATATGACAGCGGTTACGTTTCTTATTTAGAAGTTTTAGATGTAGAAACGAATCTTTTTAACGCACAATTAAGTCTAGCGCAATTATCTGAAAGACAATTAAGTTCAATGATTGAATTATACAAAGCCCTTGGCGGGGGATGGAATTAGTCTTAAGGTACAAAGGCTCAGAGAGGCAAAGGTTCAAAGATTTATACCTGATTCAATAAAAACGAAAAGCACCAATATGGTGCTTTTTGTTTTTATTCTTTGTACCTCTGCCTTTGTTACTTTGAGCCTAAACCTTAGAACCTCAGCAACTAAGAACCTTAGTCCCTTAAAAATTAACAGAATTCGTTAAACGCATCTTGCAAATTCTCAGCGATTAATTCAGCTGGTCGTCCTTCGATGTGGTGACGCTCTAACATGTGAACCAATTCTCCGTTTTTAAACAAAGCCATAGATGGCGAAGATGGAGGAAATGGAAACATATGTTGTCTTGCAGCATCAACAGCTTCTTTATCAACACCTGCAAAAACAGTAATTAAATGATCTGGTTTTTTAGCATTATCCAAACTCATTTTTGCTCCCGGACGTGCATTTCTTGCAGCACACCCGCAAACAGAGTTTACAACAACTAAAGTGGTACCTTCAGCCTTGATAGCATTCTCAACAGCTTCAGCACTATGTAAATCTTGAAAACCAGCAGCTGTTAATTCAGCCTCCATTGGTTTTACCATATCTAGTGGATACATATTCTTTTGTTTTAAATTGTACTTTTTGAACTGCAAAGTTACAAAGTTTACTCGCAACTAGTTAATTTGAAGTATAAAGTTTTGTTATAGTTTAATATTAAATTTTATATAGTATGTGTTCTCCCTCCTTACTCCAATTTTCCAGCAATCTCTTTGGTTTCTTCTTTTGATTTTTTATGCGAAAACTGATAATTATATTGCTTCAAATGGCTATTCTTGCCTCTTACTTTATGCTTAGTAGTTAGAACTGTTTCTTTATTTTCTTCAGAAATTTCAATTGTCGATAGATAACTGCTGCAATATTTTTTTAGGGCATTAATATTATCTACCCCAGCAGAGTAAATGGTCTTCTTGCCTTCATATTGTATATGAACCAGATTTGCTTTTTTTAGCTCTAATAAATGCTTAGATATTGTAGATTGTGCCAATGGAATTAATTCAACTATTTCACCACAAGTTCTTTGATCTCTTTTCCAAAGAAGAGTCATAATCTGAACTCTAGTCGGATGACCCAGTGCTTTACAAATGTCAGCTATTGCTTCTGTTTCTTCATCAAATTTTAGGGGCTTGGCCATTCTTATTAATTTACAAATTCTTTTATCGTTAATTGTCTATGACAAGAGACATATTCTGTCTTTAATCAATCAACAAATCTAAATACAATGTAAACTCTATAACTACCCCTGAAAGCCGTTAGAATAAAACAATAAGACATTTTATTCACGTAAGCTTTTAGTTATTCATAATAAAAACCGCATTCTTCGGGCTATCAACTATTTTTTACGATTATAAAATACTAATTGCCAAATTTCTTTTGATATGGATACGTCTCATAAATAGTATTATCCTCATTAATTGAAAATCCTTTTGCGGCATCTTTTCTTGCTACTTCAACTAGAGCTATAGCATCATCTCGAGATTTACCTTGCTTGAGCCAGCAAATCGCTTTATAATATTTAGCATCTGAGAATTCAGGATATATTTTTAATGCTTTATCAAAAATAGCAATTGCTTCATCCCATTTTTTAAGTTCATACTTTGCAATTCCCTGATAAAAATAAGCCGTAGGATGCTCCAACTGCTGTCTGTTTTTATAAATATCATTCACATAATCATCCAAAAGATTTTCTGCTTTTTCGTATTCATTTAATTGAAGATAGCATAGCGCTTTATAAAAATTAAAAGAATGGTCCATAACATAGCTGTTTCCGTATAATTTTATAGCTTCATCAAAATCAACAATGGCCGCTTTATAATTATGTGAAAAAATGCATTTCATAAAAGCGCGATAAGAAAGCCAGCGTTCTTTATCATATAACACTGCTTTATCTAAATAAGGCATTCCAACTTCATACTTTTTGCATTTAAAATATCAATCTCATCTTGTCCTTTGTTTTTAGACACTTGCCCAAACGATAAAAGAGTAAAAAATAAATTGAATCCTAGAATAATGTTTTTCAATGGGTACGTTTTTTAGTTAGATTTATTTGAAAGAAAAATCACTCTAAATAACGCTTTAATAAATGGGATTTTTGGACACTTTAAAATAACTTTAACATCTTCAAAAAAACTAGTCTCTTCATCTAAAAATTTGAAAATCAATTTCGGATTTCCTTTTCGAAATAAGGAAGAAAAAATAGGCCTTCCCAGTTCGTTATGACGATAGAGAATATCCAAAAGCAATAAATCGTAAAACCAAAACTTAGACTTGGCATGAAAGCTTTTCATTTCGAAATCTTTCTCTTGAATGAACTCTACCAAATCTGAAGATTTTTTATCTGCGTTTTTAAAAGTATAACCTGTACTGGCTTTTGTCCAGCCGCCAGCCGTGCCAATATTCAAAACCCGCTTGGTGTTTTTCTTCCAAAAAGGATAGCAAGTCATTGGGATGCTTCCCTCCTCTTTTTCGAGAATTTCGTAGTTTTCTGTCCCTAGTTTTTTCAGATAAAGTTGAATTGCTTTTTCGTACTCTTCTTTCGGAAGGAGTTTTTCCGAAAACAAAGTATATTCAACCAAAGCCTCTGTTTTTGAAGTCGGCAAAACATACATAAAGCGTGTATTTCCTTTTTGTTCAATAGAAAAATCCATGAAAGTGACTTCTTCTGGATTGAAAACTTCCTCTTTCGTTTTTACAAACCAACCCACAAAATGCTGTTGTAAAACGGGATATTTGTTTTGCCTTTCGGCGAACGCCTTAGTATAAATGCTATTGAAAAGGCAATTACAGGTATATCGATTCTCTTCTGTTCCGACAAAAACGTGCGTTTCCAATTCATTGATGTCGGTCACTTTTTCGTTTAAGAAAGTAATGTTTTGTTGTTTTGAAATGGCTTCAAAAACAAAATTATAGAAGTCTATACCACTTACTTTGTTGTATGAATAAGGCTTAATCGCTAAACTTCGATTAAAATCTTCATTGGCAAACAAAGCCAAATCCCATTTTTTTGAAATAACCGAATTCCAAACACTTTCTTCTTTCTCCCAGAAACACCAAGTTCTGTCATTGGTTTTCTTTACATCTTGATCTAATAATAAAATGGATTTATCGGAGAATTTTCCAGACAAAACCATTTTGTAAATCGTCATCAAAGATGCGAGGCCTGTTCCTGTAAAAATGTAATCGAAATGTTTGATTTGCGAAGAGTTCATTTTCAAAAATAAGAAATTTTATCCTTTTCCTTTTTCTAAAAAAATCAAAAAAGACTGCAATTTCTTATTCTGCTTTGCCTTATTAATTTTTAACCCTGATAAAAATGCTATTCTTTCAATTTATCCAAAAGAATTTTAAAATCTTTGGTAGCCATGTAAATGTTATATTGAAAGATGATTTCGTTTTTCTCATTCAAAACGCATAAAGTCGGATAGGCGATTTGATTGTTAATTGTCCCGAGCTGCAATGCTAATTCGTGAACTCCAACATTATTTCCTGTTGGCTGATATTTAAAGGTTTGTTTAAGGAAAGTAATATCTCGTTTTTCCTCTGCATTAAAATCAATAAAATAGAAATCGGAGTTTAATTTTTCTATAATCTCCTGATTTTTGAAAGTTGTCGCTTTCATTCGCTGACAAAATTGGCACCAATCGGTATGGATAAAAACAATGATTTTTCGTTTCTGAATCTGTTGCAAACTGTCTACTTCTTCGAAAGTTCTGTTTTTTAATTGGCAAAATCCCGTTGAAGTTATTCCGAAGAAGATAATAAGTAAAACTAGCTGTTTCATTTTTTTGTTTTGTTTGCCACTTAAAGGATTTTTTTAATCTTTGACTTATAAATTTATCTAAAAGTATATCGTAATCCTAAAAATCCTCTGATTGTTTGGTTCTGTCCATAAACATAAGTCGTATCAAATGTCAAACCGTATGGATTATCTGGCGTTACTACTACTTTTCCAGCTGAATCATATTGTACATTTTTATCAAATGGATCATTCGTTCTTGAAATCAAAAACGGATTATTTTGTTTTGGCGTAAAGTTCAGCAGGTTTTTAATTCCTCCATAAACTTCAAAATCTTTCCATCCTGAATAAGTAAACTGAATGTTCTGAATGCTATACCAAGGCGAATTGGGACTTCTTGGATCGGTTTCGCTCAACAACGGCAATTTCATCGGACTGTAAACATTTCCTGTATAGTCCATTGATAAATTCCAAGGCTGAATTTTGTATGAAACACTCCAAGTTCCGGTGAAATTCTCAGTCAAAAAAGGTCTTTCTGAAATGCCATTTTCGACATTTTTATTGTCTAAAACCGTTGCTCCAACAATAAATTTTAATCCCGATGGAAAGTTAAGATCTACATTGGTGCTAATTCCTTGACTTATCGCATAACCTTCAATGTTGTCATAAATAATTTCATTTGGATTGGTTTCGTAATCTGAAATGATCTTATTACTGAATCTTGTGTAAAAAGCTGTGGTTTCGATTCCCATAAACGTTCCATTTCCGAAATTAATTTTCTGAATGTAATTCAAATTCACATTTACCGATTGTTCTGGTTTCAAATCATTTTTGATAATAACATCTCTTGAACCCGTCAATGCCGCATGATCTTCGGTAAACAAATTCACAACTCTAAAACCCGTTCCAGCATTTAATCTAAAAATGGTGTTTTCGTTTGCCTTGAATCTATAGGCAAATCTTGGTGTAAAAATAGATCCGTGAATGGAGTTATAATCGTAACGCATTCCCAACAAAACCTGACTTTTAGGAGAAAAGGTAATTTCGTCCTGAACAAAAATTCCTGGGAGCCAAGTATTTTCCGCTTCTTTGGTGGCCGGCGTGTTATCGTCATAATAGGTGTATCGGCTTGCAATTCCAGCTAATAAATCATTTCTCCCGATTTTTTTATCCCAAGTCAATTGTAAAAAACCAATTTTCTGATTGGCAATATAAGATGTTGTTCCATACCGACTGTCTTGATAATGAACATTTCCAGAAAAAGAAAGCATCAACTTTTCTTCAAACGGCAATTGATAACTTCCAATTAATTCGGCTCTTTTTGTATAAATACTTTCTCCATAAATTTCATCGCCACCACGATATTTTTTCTCCCAACGAATGTCTCCGCCCCATCGATCTTCGTACATTCCGCGTGCTGCAATGGTAAATAATCGATTATGATTTCGTTTAAAACTCCATTTATTAAAAACCGAAATGCGTTCAGAAAGCGTAACATCGGTAAAATTATCTTTGTCTTTATCTATAACCTGATCGTAGTTGAAGTAATTAATTCCGATAAGTGAAATCGCTTTTTTTCCAACATTAAATTTCGTTGCTAAATCAAGATTGCTTTCAAAGTAAGAAGTCGTAAAATAATCGGCAGAAAAAGTCGGTGCATTAGTTGGATTTTTAGTGATAATATTAATTAATCCTCCAACGGCTTCACTTCCGTAAAGAGATGACGCGGGACCTTTTACAATCTCGATTCGTTCCACCAATGAATTCGGAATTCCAGACAGACCATAAACTGTTGACAGACTGCTTACGATTGGCATTCCGTCAATCATAACCAAAGTGTACGGTCCTTCCAATCCGTTTATATGAATATCTCCCGTATTGCATACCCCGCAATTGAGCTGGGGACGAACTCCATTTATGTTCTGAAGCGCATCGTAAATACTTGGAGTTGGGTTTTTCTTGAAGAAAGTTGGAGAATACACCTCAACAGGAACAGCACTTTCTAATCGTTTTACAGGTTTTAAAGTTCCTGAAACCACAACTTCATTCAATTCATTTTGGTCTTCCTCCAATTCAAAATCCAAATTCAGATTTTCACTTTCTAAAACTGAAATTCTTTGAGTTATGGGTTTGAATCCTGTTGAGGTTACATTTATTTTATACGTGCCGCTTGGGATATTTTCTAATTTATAAAATCCCAGAGAATCGATTTGTGTTTTAAAGTTTGTATTTAATAATCGAATCGTAATTTCCTGATCAATAGGAAGTACACTTTCTACTTTTCCAGAAATATTCTGAGAGAAAATGCTTTGCGTTGAAATTATTAATATTGTCAAAAATAAATATTTCATTATTATAAAATTAAATTTAGACAAAACTAAAAATTAAATTTGACAAATGATTATTCTTAAAACAAAATTTTCAGACTGATTGAAATCAAGATGTTATATTTTTTTTAAAACCATATAAGTTATATAAGATAATTTAAGTTTGTGCTAAAATGAACTTATATGGTTTAACTACTCTTTTCTATTGACTAAAAATCCTCGTCAATAAGTTCTTTATTAATTACCGCTCCAGCGAAAGAACCTGTAGAAACCGCAATGGCCACAGATCGCATTTGCGTTGTACAATCTCCGCTAGCAAAAACTCCAGCAATATTTGTTTTCTGCATGCTATCTACTTTTAGCAAACCTTGTTCGCTACTATCACATCCTAAAGTTTCAGGAATTTTACAATGCTGTTCAAAAGGCGGTCTGGCATAAATAGCTTTTACTTCCACTTTTTCCCCGTTCTTAAAAATGATGTTTTTAATATAACCTTCATGATGCTCAAAAGAATCTATTTCTTGTTCGAAAATCTGAACATCATGATTTTTAAGAATTTGCGTTTGTTCTAAACTCAATTCCGATTTTCCGTTAGTACATAATCTCAGGTCTTTTGTCCAATTGGAGATTAATTTTGCAAATTCAAATCCAATTTCACCATTGGCAATAATGGCCGTTTTTTCATTTTTTACTTCATAACCATGGCAATACGGACAATGCAAAACCGAAATTCCCCAACAAGCTGCAAAACCTTCGATTTCAGGAAGCAGATCCTTAACTCCCGTTGCAAACAATATTTTTTTCGAAGTAAAAATAACTCCTGATTCTGTTTCAATTTCGAAACCTTGTTCCGTTTTAGTTGCTTTTACAGCAAGCCCGTTATAGAATTGAACCGTTTTATAAATATTAACTTGTAATTTGGCTTTCGCCGAAATAACTGCCGGTTTCTCGCCGTCTTGTGTAATAAAATTATGTGAATGCGGTGTCTGTCTGTTGCAAGGCAAACCGCTATCGATAACCAAAACCTGACGTAATGAACGTCCTAAACTCATTGCGGCAGATAATCCGCTATAACTGCCGCCAATTATAATCACTTCAAAATGCTTCTGTTCCATATTTCTGTTTTTAATGATTCTCTTTTCTGTGTAATTTGTAATTGATTAAATGCCCGATGATCATTCCAATTCCTCCAAAATAAATCAGATCAAGATGAATTTCGAAAAAGAGTTCTGTCAAAATACTAATCCAAATCAACGCCATTGAAACAACCAAAATGGACGATACCAAAAGAGCTGATTTTTTTATAATTTTGAGAATTGCAAATAAACCTATCGAAGCAAATAGTAAATCTATAATTGGGTTGTGACTCAAGCCTAAAGGGAGAATCGTTAAAAGAGGAAAAATCAAACAATGGACCAGACAAATGGTCGCGCTCGAAATTCCTAAAATATCGTAAAAGGATGTGCTTATTTTCTTCATTATGTATACTTTTGCTTAATGCAATTTTGTTGCAAATATATACAATTTTATCAACTGCAACATTGTTGCGTTTAAATTTTAATTTCGTAAAAAATGAAGACTACACGTAATACAGCAGCAAAAACAGCTGTTTTAGATGTTTTTGAGAAATCTAAAACGGCTCTTTCGCATACCGAAATTCACAAACAATTAAATGATTTGTGTGATCGCGTTACCATTTACAGAATTTTGGATCGTTTGATTAATGAAGATTTAATTCATAAAATTTCAAATTTGGATGGAACGGTAAAGTATGCAAAATGCAATCATTCTCATCAACGTGTACACATTCATAACCATGCTCACTTTAGTTGTGAGAATTGCCATGAGATTACTTGTCTTGAAACTGTAAAACCGAGTTATATCATGCCGCACAATTATAAAGTAAACGAAATCAATTTTACCTTATCAGGATTATGCCCGAATTGTTTAAATTCTAACATTTAACTTTTAGACTCGTCTAAAAATATTGTTTCGCGAATATAATTTTTCTCTATATTTGTGAAAACAATACTTTTACAATGACCAAATCTCTAGAAGAAGTCCACGAATCGGTTGCTACACAAAACAAAAAAAAAGGTTTTAGAAAAATTTTAGCCTTCTTAGGCCCTGCATATTTAGTAAGCGTTGGCTACATGGATCCGGGAAACTGGGCGACTGACATTGCGGGCGGAAGCCAATTCGGATATACTTTAGTCTGGGTTTTACTGATGAGTAATTTAATGGCGTTGCTTTTGCAGAGCTTAAGTGCACGTCTTGGAATTGTAACACAGCGCGACCTTGCACAAGCCTCTCGAGAAACCTATTCCAAATACATCAACTACATTTTATACTTTCTTGCCGAAATTGCAATTGCGGCCTGCGATCTGGCAGAAGTACTCGGAATGGCAATCGGAATTAATCTACTTTTCGGGATTCCGTTGCTAGAAGCCGTTTTAATTACCGTTTTAGACACCTTTTTACTGCTTTTCCTGATCAATAAAGGAATTCGTAAGATGGAAGCCTTCATTATTGCTTTGGTGGCCATTATCGGCTTTTCTTTTATTTTTGAAATGATTTTTGCAGAACCAGAAATGGGCAAAGTTTTGCAGGGTCTTATTCCGTCGATTCCAAATTCGGCTGCCTTATATATTGCAATCGGAATTATTGGCGCAACTGTTATGCCGCACAACTTATACTTGCATTCGTCTTTAGTACAAACCCGAAAATTCGATAGAACACCAGCGGGAATCAAGCAAGCTTTAAAATACAATTTAATCGATTCTACAATTGCTTTAAATCTTGCTTTCTTCGTAAATGCAGCCATTTTAATTCTTGCTGCGGCGACTTTCCATAAAAACGGAATGTATGAAGTTGCCGAAATTCAAGATGCCCATCAATTTCTAGAACCGCTCTTGGGCACTAAATGGGCGCCTGTTTTATTTGCTGTCGCTTTAATCGCCGCTGGGCAAAGTTCGACTGTAACGGGAACACTCGCTGGACAAATCGTAATGGAAGGTTATTTGCATTTTAGAATTCAGCCTTGGGTACGTAGAATTATAACACGCTTAATTGCTATTATACCAGCTGTAATCGTGATTTTGATTTATGGAGAAAGCGTGACCGGAAAACTGTTAATTCTTAGTCAGGTCATTTTGAGTTTGCAATTGGGTTTTGCGATTATTCCGCTTATCCATTTTGTAAGTGATAAATCGAAAATGAATGGTTTTCACATTTCTAGAACGACTCAAGTTGTTTCTTGGATTATTGCCACTATAATTGTTTCTCTAAACGCGAAATTGGTTTATGACGAAATTACTTCCTGGTTAGAAAGTTCAAATCATCCAATGGTTCTTTGGTTCACGGTTGTTCCGCTTGCTATCGCATTCTCCGTTTTATTGCTGTACATCGTATTCAAACCATTTATTGCCAAATTCAAATCAAAAACCATAAATCACTCTCCACACAATTTAAAATTGAAGTTTTCGCCAAGAGAAAGCCAAAGCATCAAAAACATTGCAGTTTCTGTAGATTTCTCACATGCCGATGAAGCCGCTTTGAACAAAGCCTTTGAATTGGGTGGCATTGACACCGAATATACCCTCATTCACATTGTAGAAACGGTTGGAGCTTTAATGTATGGCGTTAATATTCACGATCATGAAACTACTATCGACGAAAAATTATTATTAAAATATAAAGAAATGCTTTCCGAAAAAGGATTCAAGATTAAAACCGAACTCGGATTTGGGAAACCAAACACCGTAATCCCTAAGATTATAAACGAAGGCAACTTTGATATCCTCGTTATGGGAACCCACGGCCACACTGGATTAAAAGATATTCTTTTCGGCACAACAGTAGATAAATTGAGACATAAAATTTCGATACCTTTGTTGATTGTTAAATAAAGTGGCTAAGATGCTAAGGTTCTAAGATACTAAGTTATTTAGTAAAAAACCCTTGAAAGAAAACTTAGAATCTCAGCATCTCAGAACCTTAGAACCTAAAGAAAAATGACCTTTTCAGAAGAAAACTACTTAAAATCGATATACCATCTGACAGCGGCTTTAGAAACTGAAGTGAGCACAAATGCTATTGCGGAAATTATGGAAACGAAAGCTTCCTCTGTAACCGATATGCTTAAAAAACTGGCAGAGAAAGATTTAGTAAATTATAAAAAATACCAAGGGGTTTCTTTAACCGAAAACGGAAAACTGGCCGCGAAAATGATTGTGAGAAAACATCGCCTTTGGGAAGTGTTTTTGGTGGAGAAACTAAATTTCAGTTGGGATGAAGTCCACGATATTGCAGAGCAGTTAGAACACATTAAATCGGAGCAGTTAATTAACCGTTTAGATGATTTTCTTGGAAATCCGACCGAAGATCCACATGGCGATCCAATTCCAGATGCAAATGGGCGAATTATTAAAATCGAGAAACACCTTTTATCAGAGCTTGAAGAGAATCAAACCGGAGTTTGTGTCGGCGTAAAAGATACTTCTTCAGAATTCTTAAAGTATCTGGATAAACAAGGAATTGCTTTAGGTTCTAAAATTGAATTTATATCTAAAGAATCTTTTGACTTATCGGTTAAAATTAAAGTGAATGAAAGAGAATTGTCTATTTCGAATAAGATTGCTTCGAATTTGTTTGTGAAGCTTGTGTAATATATTTGACTAATGGATTTCGATTTACTGCTTTATATAATTTTTCAAATTCCACTGGGTTTTATTATCTCCAAACAAGATCAATTACATAAGTCTGATATTTTTCTAAAGTTCTTTTCTTTTGCATTAGTTTTATTTATAGGAGGAGCATTCTTCCTTTATGACAAACAAAAACTAGCCTATTTGGGGTCGCAAACATCTTTGATATTCTTGTTTCTTTATAAAATTATTCGAAACATTTATTATCCTATTTTCCTGAGAGAACCTGAATTTTCAAAAACACCAAAACACAAAATTGACATAATTCCAACACTATTTATTTTTACAGGAACAATAGCATTACCTTTTATAATTGACACTTTTCTCGTTCAGAAACTTATAGCTAAAACCTAAACAATCCCTTTCTCAATCATTTCCAGCATGACTGGCGAAGCATTTTTAAATGTTGGAGGTTGCTCAATAATACTTCCTGCATTCTTTTTATTCACTTTGAAAGTCACATCATCATCAGTTGTAAATAAAAGTGCCGTTAAAAAAGGATTTTTGATATGTGAGCCTAAAACCAGCAAGGCTTCATCTAAAGTATGAATGCTTTCTATTTCTTCTGTTTTATATCTAAAAGTCAGTGAAATTGAGAATGTATTATCTTCATTGAGAACCAATCGGAAATAAACATTTTTAAGTTCAGTATCTCCCATGGTTTTGGCCAAAGTCAATTTTGCGAAAGTTCCTTTTTGGATGCTTTCTTTAACGCGTTCGCAAAAAAGAGCGAATATAGGTTCGTAGGACATGATTTTTATTTATTAGTTGCTATCCAGAAGCTTCGGATTAAGTTCCTAAGTAACTGAGTTTTTTAATTACTTTGAACAGCTTTGTGTTGTTTTACCGCAGAGTTACACAAAGATTTCGCAAAGTTACACAAAGCTTTGCATTAATGTTTTTTCTTTGTGACCCTCTGCGAAATCTTTGTGTAACTCTGTGATGTAAACTTTATTTTCCTGTAAATTCAGCTTTTCTTTTTTCTAAGAATGCTGTGGTTCCTTCTTTAAAATCCTCAGTTCCGAAACATTCTCCAAATGATTTTATTTCAGTATCAAATCCATTTTTACCGTCTTTAAAGTTGGCATTGATTGCTTTGATTGCTTTTCCAATTGCGAATGGCGCATTTTTGATAATTTTTTGAGCGATTACATTTGTAAACGACAATAGTTCTTCCTGAGGCACAACATTATTTACTAAACCGTAATCTTTTGCTTGTTCAGCGGTAATCATCGCTGCGGTCATAATCATTTCCATTGCACGGCCTTTTCCAATTAATTGCGGTAAACGCTGTGTTCCTCCATATCCAGGAATTAATCCTAATGTTACTTCTGGAAGTCCCATTTTTGCATTGTCAGAAGCAATTCTGAAATGACATGCCATTGCCAATTCTAGTCCTCCGCCAAGAGCAAAACCGTTAACGGCAGCAATAACTGGTTTCTTAAGGTTTTCAATAAAATCAAATAAAGATTCCTGTCCTTCAGCAGCTAATTGTGCACCTTCAACAACAGTATAATTGGCAAATTCCGAAATATCTGCTCCAGCAACAAAGGCTTTCTCTCCGCTTCCGGTTAAAACAACAACATGAACATCATCATTTTTAGATAAGGATTGAATAGCATTACTCAAATCACTAATGGTTGCTTTGTTTAAAGCATTTAATTTAGTTGGTCTGTTAATAGTAATGGTAGCAACTTTTTCTACAATTGAAATTAAGATATTTTCGTAATCCATGACGCTATATTTTATGAGTTGGTGATAGGTAGAGAAACTGTAAACGTAGTTCCTTTTCCGTAAGTTGATTCAAAGGTAATTGTTCCTTTGTAATTTTCGATAATGTTTTTAATAATTCCGAGCCCAAGCCCCATACCGCTGGTTTTTGTAGTAAACTTTGGTTCGAAAATTCTTCCGATATCTTGTTTCTGAATACCGATTCCGTTGTCTTTTACAGCAATTTCAACATCGTTATTTCGCCTTTTTACCGAAACTACTATCGATTTCTGGAATTGACTTTCTGGAATAGCCTGAGTCGCATTTTTAACCAAATTGGTAATCACACGAATCAATTGCGTACGATCCATTTTGGAGATGATTTCTTCTTCCTCTTTTTCAAAAACAATATAATCTTCGTTGAAAATATCCAAAGCCAATTCGACAACCTCAACCACATTCAAAGTTTCGTTTTGCTGTGCTGGCATCGAAGCAAAGTTCGAAAATGCGGAAGCTACCGCCGTCATCGTATCAATCTGCTGAATTAAAGTTTCGGAGTAATCATTCATCTTTTGCTTTACATCAGGATCATTTGGATCAAATTTTCTCTGGAAACTCTGAACCGTCAATCGCATCGGCGTAAGCGGATTTTTAATTTCGTGCGCTACTTGTTTCGCCATTTCACGCCATGCTTCTTCACGTTCGCTTTGGGCTAGTTTAATAGCACTGGTTTCTAATTTGTCTACCATTCCGTTGTAAGCTCTAATCAAGAAATTAACTTCTTTGCTGTTGGCTTCCAGAACAATTTTTTCGTTTTTCTGATCCAGATTAGTCTCCTCTAGTCTCTCTGAAATCGTTTTTAATGATTTCGTGATGTATGTCGAAAGGAAATACGCCAATGCAAAAGCAACAATCAGCATAAAAGAATAAACTTGGCTCAGACGAATTAAGAAAGTATTCAATTCGTTATCGTAATAACCATCATCTTCTAAATAAGGAAGATTCAAGATTCCAAGCGGTTTGAATTTTTCGTCTTTTATTAAACTGTATGAAGATCGGTTTTTAACTCCGTCGATCGTTTTAATGTCTACAAAGCGTTTCTCGATTGAAGACCGAACCAACTTAAGAATATATTCTGGAATTGGCGGTGCAATTTTATCAACAGCAAAAGATTCTTTAGAGGATTTTAAAAGTTTCCCATCAAGACTGTAAATATTAATTTCGATTTTATGAATCTGCGCCAATTCGTGGATTTTATCTTTAAAAATCAAATCCAAATTTTGCGTTTTCAGCGGATAAGTAGTAGTTGCCAGAACATAATTGATATGTTCTTTTACGGCATTTTCTTTTCGTTCTAAACGTTCTTGGTGGTATTCTTTGGCCTCCGTTTTAAACTGAATAATCGAAATTGAAGCCAATAAAAAAGATGCCACAACAATCAATACAATCATCGACAGGAAAATCCTGGTACGAAGGGAAAGCATTGACATTTTGAAGTTCTGCATCTGTTTTTGTTTTATTTGTTTCAGGTTTCAAGTTTCAGGTTACGTTGCATTTGACAACTTGAAACTTGAAACCTGAAACTAAAAAAACTATTTTTTTTCTCTAATTCTCTTATAAAATCGAAATCCTAACATAATTAAAACCGAGAATAAAATAATTCCGATTACGCCGAAAATCCAGTTGATGGCACTTTTTAAAACTACTAAAAAAACGACTGCAAACAAAATAATCGTTGCGCCTTCATTCCACAAACGCATAAAATTATTGGTATATTTTACCTCATCGTTTTGCAGTTGTTTAAAAATTTGATGGCATTTTCCGTGATATAAATATAAAAGAAAAACGAAGCATAATTTTACGTGCATCCATGGCATTTTCATCCATACATGACCTGCATCTGTAAAAAATAGCATCCAAAAAGCAAAAATACTCGCCAAAACCGCTGACGGCCATGTAATGATATACCACAAACGGTAGGCCATTATTTTGTATTGCGCCTGTAAAATCTCTTTTTCCGGCGAAGGTTTTTCGTTGGCTTCTATTTGATACACAAACAAACGCACAATATAAAACAAACCTGCAAACCAGGTGATCACAAATATAAGATGCAGTGATTTTAAGTAATTATAGTATTCCATTAATATTTAGTTTCAGGTTTCAGGTTTCAGGTTTCAGGTTATTTCTCAAAGTTGAGCATAACTTGAAACTTTAAACCTGAAACAAAAATTTATTTAGCCCAATCATTAATCCAATTAGAAACCGTCTGGCACCATTCATCATCATCATTCAAACACGGAATTGCCAAGAATTCTTCTCCTCCTTTTGCTTCAAAATCTTCTTTGGCACGCATTGCGATTTCTTCCAGAGTTTCTAAACAGTCTGAAACGAAAGCCGGCGTTACAACTGCCAATTTCTTGATTCCTTTAGCCGGCATATTATCAATTTCAACATCCGTAAAAGGTTCTAACCATTTGTCACCCGCTAAACGCGATTGAAAAGTCAGACTGTATTTATCTTCTGGAAGTCCCAATAATTTTACAACTTGTTTTGTTGTTTCATAACATTGGTGGCGGTAACAGAATTCATGAGCCGGAGATGGCGTGTTACAGCAAGAACCGTCAATTTTGCAATGTGATTTAGTTACATCCGTTTTGCGAATATGGCGCTCTGGAATTCCGTGGTAAGAAAACAACAAATGATCATAATCAAAACCAACTAAATGTTTTTGAATAGAATCGGCTAAATTCTTAATATAATCTGGTTTGTTATAAAATGCTGGAACATCTGTAAATTTCATGTTTGGAAATTTCTTTTTACGGATTTCTTCTGCTTTTACTAAAATCGTCAAAGTCGAAGCCATTGCATATTGCGGATATAGAGGAAAAAGCATTACTTCATCTACACCTTTATCATGCAATTCCTGAAGTCCTTTTTCAATTGTCATGCTTCCGTAGCGCATTGCTAATGCAACTGGAACATTTACTAAAGGCTGTACTTTTTTCTGCATTCTCTCAGAAAGAACTACTAACGGAGAACCTTCCTCCCACCAAATTTTCGCGTAAGCGTGCGCTGATTCTTCTGGTCTTTTTCTCAAAATAATACCGCGAACCAATAATGCTCTTAATAAATACGGAACATCGATCACGTATTTATCCATTAAAAATTCATCTAAATACGGTTTTACATCTTTCGTGGTTGGACTGTCCGGAGAGCCCAAGTTTACTAATAATACGCCTTTCATTTATTCTTTGCTTTAGGCTTTAAGCTTTAGGCTTTAAGCATTTAATTTGTTTTTAAAAATTTCGTCAAAAGTAGGACTTGCTGCTTTTTAGAAATATGATAATTATTACTTTTTAATTATGTTCTTATTTATAAAATTGATGTTTTTAACTTGCTTATATGTATTAAATAATGTTGCTAACGATTCATAATCTTGTTCTGTTCCAAAGTCTTCTGTTTGAATTCCTTTTTTAGAACCAATAAAATAAAATTGCCCACACGAAAGACAAATTTTAGCAATACCTGAAATTTCGTTATTTTTCCTAAAAACCAAAATATCCCTATACTCTGGTGCGCAGGCTTTATTTAATTCAAACATCTTTAGAGAAAATTTCTCGACAAAAACATCATTTCTTAAATACTCAACGTCTTTTTGGGATAATTTAAACTTTGAAAATCCCGTAGAATTAATTGTTTTATAAAAAACATTATTATCTAATTTATCTGGAAATTCAGAGTAAACAATATTATTTAGAATAGAATCTTTAACACCTTTTCTATTATTCTCGACTATTTCTACTTCTTTATCTTTATTTAATGAATGATATTCAACACTATCAAAATCAAAAAACATTTTTTCTTCTTTTGATTTGCAAGACAGCAATAAGAAAAGTAACAATACTATTGAATATCTATTAACCATTACACATTCGCATTAATCGACATCAAATATTTTTTGGGAGTCGTGGCAAACTTTTTCTTGAAAGCCGCTATAAAGTGACTTCCCGTGCTGTAGCCTATTTTCAGCCCAACTTCGTTTACATTATAAGAACCGCTATCTAAAAGTTTTCGAGCGAAATCCATTTTGTAATCGAAAAGGAAACCGTAAACCGTATCGCCGTAAATTTGCTTGAAACCCATTTTGAGTTTCTTCAAATTCAAACCAATTTCATCTGCCAATTCTTGCAATCCTGGCGGTTCGGCCATATTGGCGATGATAATTTCTTTGGCTCTTCGAATTTTCAAAACGTTATCTTCATCAATTAGAAACGGACATTGTTCTGCGTTTGGATCTTCGGTTCTGTTAAAATACAAACTCAACAATTCGTATCCTTTTCCTTTATAATAAAGATTTTTTATCGATGGATGAAGATTGTAATGAAACAACTGACTCAAGACAATTGCCATTGACGGACTTATATTTCCTTCGTTATAATACTTTTTATCCTTATTATCAGGACTTAGAAAAGTGATATAATCAGCTTCGGCAGAAAATAACGCGTGAAATTTTTTGATGGACACAATTACAGAAATTGCCCAAGAATTTGGCGCCAATTCTAAATTAAGCGGTAATTCTTTCTGCGGATTATATAAAAGCAGCGATTTTTCTTCTTTCAATTCTAAAGCATAATTGCCTTGGTTGAACAAAAATTTGGCGTTGCCCTTTATCCCGAAGTGAAACTGTATCAGGCCAGTACCTATTATTCCATGCTGTGCATAAAAAGGTTCTGGTCCATCATTTTGAAAACGAATCAGCGTAAAGTCGTCTTCAATTTTTATAACTTCTTGAGAACTCATAGCGATATTTTTTTGAAACGAAAATCAGAACAAACTCAAAATGTTATTTAGAACGACTCTAAACTAATCACTTCAAACGAGTTGATTTTGCTACAAAAGTAGTCCTTTTTACTCAAAAACACCTATTTAGGTTTAAAAAAACATATAGCGACATAAAAAGTACTTTTAGCGTTATTTTTATCAATGCTATAGTAATAATTTTGTTGCACTTTTATGAAAGTGAATTTATGGAAAACAATAACGCACCGAAACATCTTTATTTTTACTCAGTTGGTCTGAGTTATAAAAAAGCTGATGCTGAGGTCAGAGGTCAATTTAGTTTGGATGCAGTGGCGAAAACACGTTTGCTGGAACAAGCTAAAAACGATGGAATAGAAAGTTTAATTGTGACTTCAACCTGCAACAGAACCGAGATCTACGGTTTTGCAGAACACCCATTTCAATTAATCAAATTGATCTGCGACAACAGCAACGGTTCTGTTGATGCTTTTCAAAAGGTTGGTTTCGTTTACAAAAATCAGGAAGCAATTAATCATATCTTTCGCGTAGGAACTGGTTTAGATAGTCAGATTCTAGGTGATTTCGAAATTATATCTCAAATAAAAACCAGTTTTACACATTCAAAATCGATGGGATTGGCCAATGCTTTTATGGAAAGATTGGTGAATGCGGTCATTCAGGCAAGTAAAAGAATTAAAACAGAAACAGAAATCAGTTCTGGTGCTACTTCGGTTTCTTTTGCTTCAGTGCAGTACATTTTGAAGAATGTAGAAGACATAAGCAACAAAAACATTTTACTTTTCGGAACTGGAAAAATCGGGAGAAATACTTGCGAGAATTTAGTAAAACACACTAAAAACGAGCATATTACTTTAATCAACCGAACTAAAGATAAAGCTGAGAAACTAGCTGGAAAATTAAATCTGATTGTTAAAGATTATTCTGAATTACATTTAGAACTTCAAAAAGCTGATGTTGTGGTTGTAGCAACAGGCGCACAAAATCCAACGGTTGACAAAGCGATTCTGAATCTTAAAAAGCCAATGTTGATTCTGGATCTGTCTATTCCTAAAAACGTAAATGAAAACGTAGAGGAATTAGAAGGTGTAACTTTAATTCACATGGATTATTTGTCTCAATTGACAGATGAAACTTTGGAAAACAGAAAATTACACATTCCGGCAGCTGAAGCAATCATTGAAGAAATCAAAGAAGAATTTGTGATTTGGATGAAAGGAAGAAAGTTCGCTCCAACCATTAATGCTTTAAAAGAAAAACTAAACGCTATTAAAGCTTCGGAGCTAGATTTTCAAAGCAAAAAAATTGCCGATTTCAACGAAGAACAAGCAGAAATCATCAGTAACAGAATCATTCAAAAAATCACTACACATTTCGCAAATCATTTAAAAGATGACGATACTATGGTCGATGAGAGCATCGAATGGATCGAGAAAGTCTTCAAAATAAAAGCATCTTAAATAAAATTTTAAACCATTTAAGTTATATAAGTTCATTTAAAAACTGTGTTTTACCCAAACTACTTAAATTTACTTATATAACTTATATGGTTCAAGAAACAAAACATGGCTGAAAAAACAATCAGAATTGGAACTCGTGACAGCGAATTAGCACTTTGGCAGGCACATACTGTCGAAAAGAAATTAAACGATTTGGGTTATAAAACCTCAATTGTTGCTGTAAAATCTCAAGGCGATATTATTCTGGATAAACCGCTTTATGAATTAGGAATTACAGGAATTTTTACAAAAACCTTAGACATTGCTATGATCAATGGCGATGTTGATATTGCTGTACATTCTATGAAAGATGTTCCAACGGCTTTACCAAAAGGTATCGTTCAAGGTGCTGTTTTACCAAGAGCCAATGTTCTGGATATTTTAGTTCATAAAGGAAATCCTGATTTTACAAATCCAAGTACCATTGCAACCGGAAGTTTGCGCCGCCAGGCACAATGGTTCAACAAATACCCCAATCATACTGTGGTTGATTTACGTGGAAACGTAAATACACGTATGCAAAAACTTCAGGACAATAATTGGGATGGTGCTGTTTTTGCAGCTGCAGGTTTAGAGCGCATCAACTTAAAACCTGAAAATTACATCAACTTAGATTGGATGATTCCTGCTCCGGCACAAGGCGCAATGCTTGTCGTGGGAATGGAAAATGACAATTATACATTAGATGCGCTTTCTCAGTTAAATGATATCGAAACCGAAATCTGTACGTATATCGAGCGTCAGTTTTTGAGAACGCTTGAAGGCGGATGTACTGCCCCAATTGGAGCTTTAGTTACATATAATGAAGACGAAGATACTTTACATTTTCAAGGTGTTTTACTTTCCATTGACGGAAAACAAAAACTGGAAATCAACAAAACGGTTGATATTTCAGAATGGAAAAAATTAGGTTTCAACTCTGCTCAGGAGATTTTGAATAATGGAGGAACAGAATTAATGAAACAGATTAAAGAATCGCTGAAAAAATAATGGCAAATCCAATTCAGATACTATCCACTAAAATATTATCTCCTCTTCATAAACAAGAGCTGATGAAATATGGCGTCGAATTAATCGAAGCCGATTTCATTAAAACCGAAAATAAACCTTTCGAATTAAAAGACCTCAACCAAAGTCTGATTTTCACGAGTCAGAATGCTGTTCATAGCGTTTTATCTCATCCCGATTCAGAGCTGTTAAAGAAAAAAAATGTGTATTGTGTCGGCCTTAAAACCAAAACGCTTTTAAGCGATAATGGCTTTAATGTAGTAGCTTACACAGGTTACGCATCAGATTTAGCCGAAATTATCACTTTGATTTACGCGAATGAGAGCTACACTTTTTTTAGCGGAAATCTTAGACGAGACACTTTGCCAGAAGCTTTTAAAGAAAACGGAATTAAATTCAATGAAATTCAGGTTTACGAAACTACGCTTCAACCTCAGAAAATAAAGGCAAATCCTGAAGCGATTTTGTTTTTTAGTCCATCTGGAGTTAAAAGTTATCTGAAACATAATACCATCAATAAACAAATCTGTTTCTGCATTGGCGATACAACGGCAGAAGCTTTATCAAAAATAACAAAGAATATCATCGTTGCAGATCAGCCCACAATTGAAGATGTGATCGAAGATGTGATTCACGAATATAAATAAATTAAAGCTATAAGCTTTAGGCAGTAAGCCTTAAGCAAAAATAATTTGGCAATACGCTTTAAGCTTTATGCTTTAAGCAAAAAAGATAGACAAACACCGCTTAAAGCCTAAAGCTTAAAGCCTAAAGCAAGAAAAAAATGTTAAAAAACGACCTATTTTTAAAAGCATTAAAAGGAGAAACAGTTCAGCGCCCACCGGTATGGATGATGCGTCAGGCAGGAAGATATTTACCTGAATTTAGAGAGCTTCGTGATAAATATGATTTTTTCACACGTTGCGAAACTCCAGAATTAGCGGCTGAAATTACGGTGCAGCCAATTCGCAGAATTGCTCCAGATGCTGCCATTTTATTTTCGGATATTTTAGTAGTACCGCGCGCAATGGGAATTCATGTTGAACTGAAAGATAATTTGGGACCAATAATTCCAAATCCGATTCGTTCTTTGGCAGATGTTCACAAAGTGTATGTTCCAGATGTAAATGAAACTTTAGGCTACGTTTTTGACGCTGTGAAATTGACTAAGGAAATGTTGAACGACGAAGTGCCTTTAATTGGTTTCGCTGGTTCACCTTGGACCATTTTCTGCTATGCTGTTGAAGGAAAAGGTTCTAAAAGTTTTGATACTGCAAAAGGATTTTGTTTTTCAAATCCAGCTGCAGCACATACTTTACTACAAAAAATTACCGATACGACTATTTTATATTTAAAAGAAAAAGTAAAATCGGGAGTAAATGCCGTTCAGATTTTTGATTCTTGGGGAGGAATGCTTTCTCCTGTTGATTATCAGGAATTTTCATGGAAATACATCAACCAGATCGTTGATGCTTTAGCTGATATTACGCCAGTTATTGTTTTCGGAAAAGGATGTTGGTTTGCTCTTGGCGAAATGGGTAAAAGTAAAGCTTCTGCATTAGGAGTTGACTGGACTTGTTCGGCTAGAAATGCTCGTTATTTGTCTGGAGGAAATATTACTTTACAAGGAAACTTTGATCCATCAAGATTGCTTTCTCCAATTCCAACTATCAAGAAAATGGTTCATGAAATGATCGATGAGTTCGGAAAAGATAAATATATCGTAAATTTAGGTCACGGAATTTTACCAAATATCCCTGTAGATCACGCAAAAGCGTTTATTGACGCAGTGAAGGAATACGGGCAATAATAGTTGATCGTTTATGGTTGATAGTTGTTGGATAAAAATACTATCAACCATAAACCGACAACCAACCACTCAAAAAATGCTAAACAAAGGCCTAAGAGACGAAGAAAGCATTAGAATAGAGAATACTCTAAAGACTTTGCACGCTTTGGTTTTTGTTCCAAAGTTTTGGAATGCTGAAGATACAAGTCTGATCGATGAGCAGTTAAAAAGTTTTGGATTAAGTCTAGAAAGAACAATTGAAATTCCTGAAGAAGAATTGATTATTTTGTTACAGCGATGTCATTTAGACTGGAACCAACAAGAGCAATTTGCAGATATTCTGGTGAGTTTATCTCAGGAAAAGCAATTTGATTTCTTAGGAAAATCACTTGCCATTTATCAATACATCCAACAAGAAAGCAAGGTTTTTTCTTTTGGGATAAACAATAAAATCGCTTTGTTAAAATTTAAATGAGCTATCTAGAAAAAATTTTAAACGATATTGCTGATTTTAATTTTGAAAAATTGAATCCATTGTATCAAGGTTTTTTTGTAATGGTGTTTTTTGCGGTATTTGTTAGTACTTGTTCTTATTTTTCAAATGAAGCCAAAATTAGTAAAGACGCATATAAAGAAATGTTTCATGAAAATTTCTCTGGGATAATTGTGAAAAAATTTTTAGATAAACATAACCATATGTCTCAAAAATTTATTCTAAAAGATTCGACTCCAATATATGTTTATCCTGTTCTTTGGGAAAAAGCTGAAATAGGAGATTCGCTATTTAAAAAAGTAAATTCAAGATTTGTAAAGATTTTAAAAAAAGATACTACAATAGTACTTGATATGAATGTTGCATTCAAATATCATGACACTTTACAAGAAAATGAAAAATAAAATCATGAAAGATAAATTTTACGCATACATACAACAATTACAAGATCAAATCTGCGCTGGATTAGAAGCTGTTGACGGAGCTGCAAAATTCCGTGAAGATCTTTGGAAACGTCCTGAAGGCGGAGGCGGAAGAACGCGGGTTATTGAAAACGGAAATGTTTTCGAAAAAGGTGGTGTCAACATTTCAGCCGTTCATGGAAAACTTCCAGAAACGATGCAGAAAATGTTTGGTGTTGGCGAAGCCGATTTCTTTGCCTGCGGATTAAGCTTAGTAATTCACCCGAAAAGCCCTATGGTTCCTACCGTCCACGCCAATTGGCGATATTTTGAAATGTATGACGAGTCTGGAAAAGTT
Organism: Flavobacterium humidisoli; assembly: GCF_023272795.1. NCBI lineage: Bacteria > Pseudomonadati > Bacteroidota > Flavobacteriia > Flavobacteriales > Flavobacteriaceae > Flavobacterium > Flavobacterium humidisoli. The sequence continues at coordinate 1,059,471 of NZ_CP096829.1, forward strand.
ATCGAACAATGGTTTGGCGGCGGACAAGATTTAACGCCTTATTATTTGTTTGAAGAAGATGCCATTCACTTTCATCAAACGTGTAAAACAGCTTGCGATAAACATAATTCGGAATTTTATCCGAAATATAAAAAACAATGTGATTCTTATTTTTGGAATGCACATAGAAACGAAGCTCGCGGACTTGGCGGTTTGTTCTTTGATTATTGCAAAGCAAATGAGCAAATGTCAATGGAAAATTGGTACGATTTTGTAACCGAAGTCGGCAATAGTTTCCTTGAAGCTTATGTCCCAATTGTGGAAAAAAGAAAAAATCTTTCATACACTCCTGAACAAAGAACATGGCAGGAAATCCGTCGTGGTCGTTATGTTGAATTCAATTTGGTTCATGACAAAGGCACTTTATTCGGCTTAAAAACCAACGGTAGAATTGAAAGTATTTTGATGAGTTTGCCTCCGCATGTGCAGTGGGTTTACGATCATCATCCAGAAGCGGGAAGCGAGGAAGAGAAGTTGATAAATATATTGCAGAACCCTATTGAATGGGTTTCTTAGTCTAAAAATTTATTTAACACATAGAAACATAGATTTAAAGACCTATCTTAGGGCTAATTTTAGAAAATTATATTTTTTTCACATAGCTCTCTTGAGAATTATTCAAATGAAACTTCTTTTAAATTATCTAAAACTATGTTTCTATGCGTTTAAAACTGATTTACATCACATTCTTTGTTGGCTTTTTTGGATGTTTCGCCCAAAACGATTCCCTGCAGAATCCGTATTTTAAATCTTATAATGATAAAATCACTGCCAGCGTTTATTATTTAGATACTTCAAATAGTTTCCAGATTGCTTCAGGCCAGGATTCGACAACGTATCTCAATCTAATTCCGAATCGGAGAGAACAGATAGGTTTTACCTTAAATTATAAAATCATTGATATTACAATTGGTTTCGCTCCCAAATTTCTAAGTCAGAACAAGGGCGATTCTCATTCTAAAAACTTTAATTTCAACACCCGTTTTTACTATAAAAAATGGATGCAGTCTTTCACTTTTATCAATCAAAAAGGATTTTACATTAGTGATGATAATATAACTGCACAGCTGCCAAACATGCGAACAACAAAAATAGGCGGATCGACAGCTTACATTTTTAATGATAAATTCTCTTTTAAAACTTTGGTAAGCCAAAACGAATGGCAAACCAAAAGCTCTGGAAGTTTTATCCCGTCATTTTCTTTTTATTATACCAATCTCGATTTAAATACTCCCGATTCGTCACCTGGGGATTTTTATGTGTTCACTTTGGCTCCCGCCTATTTTTACAATTTCGTAATCAGTGATCGAGTTTTAATTGGCGCGGGACTTGCTTTGGGTGGCGGGTTAAATATTATTGATAAAGAAACCTCAGCTTTATACCAAGCCGATTTCAATTTAAAACTGGCGTACAACAACGATCGTTTCTTTGGTTTTGCCAGTCTTAATACTGTAGGTTTTGCACAAGACGATAAAGTTGATCCAAGATTGAATGATAATATTTCTACGCTAAAACTTTCTGTCGGTTACCGATTTGATCCTCCAAAAAAAGTAAAAGAAGTCTACGACAATGTCAATAAAAAAATAGGTTTGTAAGAAATATTAACTCGAAATAAGCATGAAGCCCAATTAAAATGCTTAAATTACATAGATTTTATAAAAACTAAAATTCATTGTTATGAAAGGTATAAACAGCGAACAGTTACATCTCATGCATTCTGGAAAAGGATTTATTGCAGCATTAGATCAAAGTGGCGGCAGTACACCTAAGGCATTATCGCAATATGGCGTTGAAGAAAGTCAATATACAAATGATGAAGAAATGTACACTCTTGTACATGAAATGAGAACTAGAATTATCAAAAGTCCCGCTTTTGACAGCCAATATATTCTTGGTGCTATTTTGTTTGAAAACACAATGGATCGTAAAATTGACGGACAATGGACGGCAGATTATCTGTGGGAGAAAAAACGCATTATTCCATTTCTAAAAGTAGACAAAGGTCTTGCCGATCTTGCCAATGGCGTTCAGTTAATGAAACCGATTTCTAATTTAAACGAATTGCTTGATCGCGCTGTAGAGCGAAAGATTTTTGGAACCAAAATGCGTTCTGTTATAAAAGAAGCGAATCCAAAAGGAATTCAGGAAGTGGTGAAACAGCAATTTGAAGTTGGTCTGCAGATATTTAAGAAAGAACTTGTCCCGATAATTGAACCTGAAGTTGACATTTACAGTACCGATAAAGAAAAATCAGAACAGATTTTGAAAGATGAAATTCAAAAACAACTACATTCTTTAGACAAAGAGGTCAAAGTTATGCTGAAACTTTCTATTCCAACTATAAATAATTTTTACAGCGATTTAATGACTGATCCTCACGTGGTTCGTGTTGTAGCACTTTCAGGTGGTTATTCTCGAGAAGATGCCAATCAGAAACTAGCAGAAAATCATGGATTGATCGCGAGTTTTTCAAGAGCTTTATCAGAAGGGCTTAGCGCTGGGCAATCTGACGCTGAATTTAATTCGCAACTAGGAAATTCAATTAAAGAGATTTACGAAGCTTCCATTCAATAAAATCATAAAAAAATCCCTGAAGAGTTTCAGGGATTTTATTTTTCAATTATTTAGAAGTCATTTCTTCAGCTAAGTCTAAAGTCTGCAAAATGATGTTTTTATCAGACTTGAAAGAATTAAGCTTAAAAACAAATTTTAATTTATTATCGATTAGCTTTTTAGGTGATTCTATAGCAATATCCGAAAACTGAGAAGAAATTTTAGTCATTCGATCCAATTCTGAGTCTTTTGCATTTTTACCAAATGTTTTTACTGTTTGCGCAATATTCAGCTTTCCAGAAATATAGTTTTTGCTCAAATCTTTCTTGGTATCTTTTGTAAAAGATCCATTTTCTGCGCCAAAGTACTCTTTGGTATTGGCAACAATTACCACGTCTTTATCTTTCAGAATAAATATATTATCATATTCCTGAGTTCCAACAATAGTGTAGATATTTCCATTTTGAACTAATACTTTTTTACGAACACCCAATTGCAAAAGCTTGTCTCCAAATGTCGGATGCGTCGAAGTAAATATTACAGAAAACAGCGGAATTGATTTTTTCACTTTTTCTTCTGTCACCTTTTCTTCGTAATTTTCATCGTAACCGTATTTTTTAGTCATTACCTCAATCTCTTTCATACCATATAAAAACGCGCTTAAATCGCCATCAAAAAGCTTTGCTGTAGCTTCTTCATCGACGATTGTCGAAATTAAGTCTGTAATGATTGTAATATCTTCTTTGGCAAATTTCGGATTTTGAAATAAATCTGTCATTAATGACGGAAATTTTTCTAACGCCGCTTTTGTATTAGCATGATACGAAATGTAACCCAAAGGTTTCTGAGCAGGGAAATAATTAAAGATATTTTTATTGATTTTTCTATTGCTTATTTGGCTAACAACATTGGCAATCTCTGGAGAATATTCTACCTCTTCTTCGATTCGGGCATTATCACTATCAAAATAAAAATCCAAATTGATGCCTTTTATAAAATTCCCAAAATTATTCTGCATTGGCAAATATTTATCATAACCGCCAAATAACGAAAGTGGATAATTGTACATGGAATACAAACTCGACATCATTCCGCCATAATTTACCCATGTCGAAATATCTGCTGAAACATTTATTTTTGGAGAACTTGGTGGTGTAAATCCGTTTTCAAATAATGCTTTTATGATTGCTCGTTGTTTCTCGGCTAAATTTTTATCAAACTCTGCTTGTTCTGCAGTATACTCTTCATACGGATTTCCATCATACAAATGATCGCTTTCTGCAGGTTCATTAAATACTATTGGATCTATGTTTTTTGCAGCGGGTTCTTCAATTTTTAATGTATCAGCCATTGGAACTCCATAAACTGGCGCTTCAATTACAGCCGACTCTTCATAAGGCTCAGATATTGAAACAGAATCTGTTGCTACAGAAGTTTCTGCAACATCATAAAATTTTGAGGGAAGTCGTTTTGTCAATTCAATAACAACCAAATAATTGTCGTTCCAAACAAACGATCTTTTTAATCCATTTGGTGTATAAACTTCGTATTTTCCAAAATCTTCAATTGAACTGTTCGTTCCGTTTGCTCCCTGCTTTTCGATTAAATATTTTCTAACTGCTTCTTTGCTTTTTACCGGAATCGTAACTTGGTAAAACGGAACAGAATCTAAGAAATTCCCGTGAATGGTAATTTTTTCATTCAATTTAATAATAGCCGCATATTTACGAAGATCAAAATCAGGTTTTTTACTGATGTATTTGGTTAAAATCGGATGATTTAAAACCTCATCGATGCTGACTTTTTTAGAAAGCTGGCTTCCGTTAAACTGTACAAAATAATCGTATTTTTCTGGAACGGTCTGCCCAAAAGAGAAATACGTGGCGAATAGAAAAATTAGTGTGTAAAAATGCTTCATAAAATCAAGGCGTTAATTGGATGGTATTATTCATTAATGTTGATTTCCTTAAAACACTATACATGCTTTGCTTTAAAAAAACCGTCTTTTTATTTGTTGAAATTTTACTGTTTGCGTTATTTACCGACAGAATGTCTTTGTCAAAACTATAAATAGCGATAATGCTTGCTTCTTCAAGGTCTTTCTTTTTCTTTGGATCGTTTACGACTTTTTCTGGAATTGGATAAGAGGCAATTCGTTCAAAAGTTTTGCCGCTTCCGCTAAAGTGAATCTGATCGCGCTGATTGTTTATCGTATTGACAACAGCGTTCAATGCTTTCAAATTGGCATAATTGAGTTTGATGATAAAAACGTAATTGTCAAAATCTGTTTTTGTGGTTACATTTGAGATTCCGTCAATTTTTGAAGCTTTAGATTTAAAGTCTTCCAGTTTTTGAGTGATTTCCTGTTCGTTGGGGATTTTAACACCATCTACTTCTTCTAAAAAAATAGCCGATTTGGTTTTAAACCAAGATCGAGAAAAGTCGATCATAAGAGTATATTCGCCACTTTGATCGTCGTGGTGTTTGATTCTTTCTGTTATCTCAAAACAGCTTGTTAAGAGCAGACAGCAAAATAAAGCGAGAATTTTCTTCATTTAGCAAATTTAGATGGAATATTCTGAAAAACCATACTTTGGTTGAAACAATAAAAAATCCAAATTTTTAGATAATATTAACTCATTCTACAACAAGCTAAACGCCTTATTTTGTTCCTTTTTCTTTAACTTTGCGCCACTCATCAAAAATTGAGATAAACTTCAAAAAAAATAAAAACAACTGCAGTTTTAGAAATAGATTCTCAGTCTGATTTCAGAGAAATCAACTAAAAAATCTAAAATCTAAAATTTAAAATCTAAAATTATATGTTCCCATTACAAAGAGGCAGAAGATTAAGAGTAAATGAATCCATTCGTTCTTTAGTACGCGAAACCAGTTTAAGTCCATCGGATTTTATGTTTCCCATGTTTATTGCTGAAGGAGAAAATGTAAAAGTCGAAATTCCGTCAATGCCGGGAATTTTCAGAAGATCTATAGATTTAACGGTTGAAGAAGTAAAAGAACTTTATGATTTAGGAATTCGCGCTGTAAATATTTATGTAAAAGTAAGCGAAAACCTAAAAGACAATACTGGAAAAGAAGCTTGGAATTCTAACGGATTAATGCAACAAGCTATTCGTGCTATAAAAGCTGCTTGCCCAGAAATGATCGTTATGCCAGACGTTGCATTAGACCCCTATTCTATTTACGGTCATGACGGAATTATAAAAAATGGCGATGTAGAAAACGACAGCACAGTTGAGGCTTTAGTAAAAATGGCCGTTTCTCACGCTGAAGCTGGTGCCGATTTTGTTGCGCCAAGTGATATGATGGACGGACGCGTTTTACGCCTTCGCGAAGGTTTGGATGCTGCCGGATTTCAGAATGTTGGCATCATGAGTTATTCTGCTAAATATGCTTCGGCTTTTTACGGGCCTTTTAGAGATGCTTTAGATTCGGCTCCAAGAGAAGCTGATGTCGTTGTTCCAAAAGACAAAAAAACATACCAAATGGATTACGCTAATCGTATCGAAGCAATTAAAGAGGCTTTGTCAGACGTAGAAGAAGGTGCAGACATGGTTATGGTAAAACCAGGAATTGCTTATTTGGATATTGTTCGCGAAATAAAAAATACAGTACATGTTCCTGTAACCGTTTATCAGGTTTCTGGAGAATATGCCATGATTAAAGCAGCATCTGAAAGAGGCTGGCTTGACCACGACAAAATTATGATGGAACAATTAATGTGCATCAAACGTTCGGGTGCCAATCTTATTTCTACTTATTTTGCTAAAGAAGCAGCAATACTTTTAAAAAAATAAGATGAGAAAGGTTTTATTTTTAGCTGCTGTTTTAGCTTTTGCTTCTTGTAAAAAAGAAGGTTCTGAATCTACCAATACAGCAATAGAATCTATTTCTGAAGGCGAATCGGCGAAAGCCAAAAGTCCAGAAGAATTAGGAAAGCAACTTTTTGAAGGAGCTGGAAATTGTTTTGCATGCCACCAGCCAGATCAAAAAGTAATTGGACCAAGCATTAAAGAAATTGCGAAAATCTACAGAGACAAAAACGGCGATATTGTGACTTTCTTAAAAGGAAATGCAGAACCAATTGTAGACCCGAGTCAGTTTGAGGTTATGAAAACCAATTTTGCTATTACTCAGGCAATGTCTGACGAAGAATTAAAAGCAATTGAAACTTACATTTACAGTCAGTTGAAATAATCGTATTATGTTCCGTAGGAACATTTCATTGGTAGTAGAAAAAAAATTATATGGTTTGCATTTACGTTCGGTAGGAACGTAAATATGGCGTAAATATTTTACTACCAACCAAACATTCCTACTGAATGACAATTGATATCTCTAGTTTTAAAACCAAATAAAATAACACAAAAAAAGGGGAGGTTTCGAATTCGAAACCTCCCCTTTTTTATTTACTAATTGATTACCAGATTTTAACTCGTTTTTCTGGTTCAACATACATTTTATCCCCTTTCTTAATATCGAAAGCTTTGTAGAAAGCATCAACATTCTGAATTGGCACATAAGCTCTGTACATTCCTGGTGAGTGCGGATCTGTTTTTACTTGATTTTTGATTGCTTCATCTCTAGATTTTGTTCTCCAAACTGTAGCCCAAGAAATAAAGAAACGCTGTTCTGGAGTAAATCCGTCGATTAAACCTGGATTTCCATGAGCTTTCAAATACAATTGCAAACCATCATAAGCAGCGTTAATTCCGCCTAAATCACCAATGTTTTCACCTAAAGTAAAATTACCGTCAACGTGAATTCCTGGCAGAGGCTCAAGAGCGCTGTATTGATTTGCTAAATCTGTTCCAAGAGCAGTGAATTGTTTCAAATCATCTTCTGTCCACCAGTCAACCAAATTTCCTTCTGCATTGTAACGCGCACCAGAATCATCAAATCCGTGAGAAATCTCGTGACCAATTACAGCACCAATTCCACCATAATTAACTGCTTCATCAGCTTGGTAATTGTAGAATGGCGGTTGTAAGATTGCAGCAGGGAATACAATTTCGTTATAAGATGGATTGTAGTAAGCATTTACCGTTTGAGGAGACATATGCCACTCTGTTTTATCAACTGGTTTACCTAATTTTTCAATGCTTTTTTGGAAATTCCAAAGTGCAATATTTTTAGTATTATCAAAGTACGTTCCGCCTTCAGCAATACTTTTAATTGTTAATGCAGAATAATCTTTCCATTTATCTGGATACCCAACTTTTATGGTAATTTTATTCAACTTTTCGATTGCTTTTGCCTTAGTGTCTTTAGACATCCAAGTTAAATTGTTAATACGGTTTTGGTAAGCCGTGATAACATTATGAATCATATCAAGCGCTTTTGTTTTTGCTTCAGCAGGAAAAACTTTCTCTACATACAATTTCCCAAGCGCTTCACCAACACTACGGTTTACCACTGCAAGTGCTCTTTCATCTGCAGGAAGCTGTTTAATTGCACCTCTTAATGTTTTGCTGTAAAAATCGAAATTCGCATTATCAATTGCTGTTGTCAATTTACTTGCAGAGTTGTTTAATAAATCCCATTTTAGGTATTCTTTCCATTGTGCCACTTTGTTTTCTTTGAAAACAGTTTCTAAAGCCGTCATGTATTTAGGCTCAGAAACAATTACAGTTTCCAATTTATTAATTCCTAAACCAGCAAAATATTCGTTCCATTTGATAGCAGGAGTTAATTTTTGAAGTTCAGCAACCGTCATTGGGTTGTACTGCAAACGGCTGTCTCTTCTTTCAACTCTGTTTAATCTTGGCTTTGACAATTCTGTTTCAAGAGCTAAAACCTCAGCAGCACTTTGTTTTGCTTTTTCTGGAGATTCTCCAATAAACTGAAGCATTCTCGCAACATGCAATTCGTATTTTGCACGTTTGTCTTTAGAATCTTTATCATCAGAAGCGTAGTAATCTTTATCAGGAAGTCCTAATTGGCTTGGTCCTAAATTTACAGAGTTTTTAGAACTGTCTTTATCATCAGCTCCAATGTAAATTCCGAAGAAACCAGCATTTCCTTCTTTTTCCATTTCAACCAAATATTTCTGAACATCGGCAATGTTTTTAATTACATCAATTTTTTTCAGATATGGTTTTAATGGCTCGATTCCTTTTTTATTTCTACCAATAGAATCTAAATAAGTATTATACAGATTAACCGCTTTTCCTTGATCTGTATTAGATTTGTACTTTGGATTCTTTGAAGCGTCCTGTAAAACTGCCATAACATCTTTGTCAGTTTTCTTAATCAGTTCATTAAAACTTCCCCATGTCGTACGATCACTCGGGATTTCTGTTTTTTCTAGCCAAGTACCGTTTACATATTTGAAAAAATCCTGACTTGGGCTAATATTCGTATCCATATACGAAACATTAATACCTGGTTCTTTTGGAGCATTTTGAGCTTGGGCTGTGGTAATTGCAAACATTGCAGATATCACACCAAACACAGGTTTAGCAAATTGTTTTTTCATAAAAAATTATAGTTTAAGGGAAAATACAAACATATTGTTATTATTTCAAAAATTATGTTAAAATTTTAACTAGAAAACCTAAAAAGCGAATAAATTTCACAGATAGCGATTTAACATTGGCTATTTGTCTATAGTACCTAGTAAAAGTTACAAAAGCCTGTTAAAAAAATAATTCCGTAAACCATTTCAAACCTGCTTTTCGTATTTTTGCACCAAATTATTTTTATGAAATCGCTTTTATATAAATACCGAAAATTCTTTATTGTTCTAATAGTATTTTCGGTTGTTACCATATCTTTGTTTTATTCTGCTTTAAAACCCAAAAAAACACTTCCGATTTATAATCCAGCCGATGTTAATCCTGAATTGGTAGACAGCACTGTTCAATATAAAAGCAAGTACCACACAATTGCAGATTTTTCTTTTATTAATCAAAATGGCGATACCATTACCCAAAAAAATTACGAAGGAAAAATTTATGTTGCCGATTTCTTCTTTACCACTTGCGGATCGATCTGCCCAAAGATGTCAACCAATTTGGTTGAAGTTCAAAAAGCGGTTTTGAATAATCCGAAAGTAATGTTGCTTTCTCACACCGTTTTTCCTGAAGTTGACAGTGTTTCTGTTTTAAAAGCTTATGCCATTAAATATGGTGTTGTGGATAGCAAATGGAACTTGGTTACTGGAGATAAAAAAGAAATCTACACGATGGCCAGAAAATCATATTTGGCTGTGAAACTTGGCAGACCAGATCAGCTTTATGATATGGTACATACTGAGAATTTTGTTTTGGTCGATCAAAAGCGCCGCGTTAGAGGTTTTTATGACGGAACAAATAAAGAAGATGTAAAACGTCTTTTAGAAGACATCGAATTCCTTTCTCAAGAGTAAAAAGCCTTATTTTTAGAAACATTTAGCATTTGTGGAAGCGTTAAATATCTTGAAATAAAGAATAATTGCCTACTTTTGCAATCTAAATTCAATCTAAATAAGCTTGCAAAATACAATACACACTCTGAAAAAAGGCGAAAAAGCCATTATCAAAGATTTTGATATCGATCTTATTCCACTTAAATTATTAGAAATGGGTTGTCTGCCTGGCAGCTTAGTTGAATTACTACAGGTTGCTCCTTTTGGTGATCCGTTATATTTAGATATTAATGGCTCTCATGTTGCCATTCGTATTGAAACAGCTCGTGAAATTGAAGTTGAACTTATCAAAACCAATTTGTAATGAGTGTTCAGAATATAAATGTTGCCCTTATCGGAAATCCAAATACCGGAAAAACTTCTGTTTTTAATCAATTAACAGGTCTTAACCAGCAAGTTGGAAATTACCCAGGAATTACAGTGGAGAAAAAAATGGGTTTTTGCAAGTTGCCCAATAATATCAAAGCTAATATTCTAGACTTACCAGGAACGTACAGTTTGAACGCTAGTTCTATGGACGAAAGTGTGGTAATTGAACTTTTGCTAAATAAAAATGATAAATTATATCCAGATGTAGCAGTTGTTGTAACAGATGTAGAAAATCTGAAACGAAATTTACTGATTTACACTCAGATAAAAGATCTTGAAATTCCAACGATTTTGGTCATCAATATGTCTGATCGTATGGAGCGTAAAGGAATTTCTTTGGATATTCCCTATTTAGAAGAAAAACTAAAAACTAAAATTGCTTTAGTCAGTTCAAGAAAAGGTTTAGGGATTCAAGAATTAAAAGAACTGATTGTTTCTTATAAAACAATTCCGCACGAACCTTGCTTGAATGCGTCTGTAATTGATCCTGAATATTTTCAAAAATTGCAAAAAGCATTTCCAAACCAATTGATGTATAAATTGTGGCTGGTAATTACGCAAGATGTTAATTTTTTGAACTTAGACCGTAATGAAATACGAAGCACTTTTACCAAATCACATTCAGAATTAAAGCGTTTACAACAGAAAGAAACCATCAAAAGATATCAATTTATCAATGATGTTTTAAAAGAAGGTTTAAAGATTGATGCTTCGATGGCGAAAGATATTCGAGCAAAATTAGACCGTGTTTTAACACATAAGGTCTTTGGTTATGTGATTTTCTTTGCCATTTTATTCTTGATTTTCCAATCGATTTTTAGCTGGTCCACTATTCCAATGGATTTCATTGACAGCACTTTCGCTTCTTTGAGCAGCTGGGTTGCGGCAGAATTGCCAAGTGGTATTTTGACCGATTTACTTTCACAAGGAATTATTCCAGGAATTGGTGGAGTTATTATTTTTATTCCGCAGATTGCTTTCTTGTTTTTATTCATTTCGATTTTAGAAGAAAGTGGTTATATGAGCCGTGTTGTATTCTTAATGGATAAAATCATGCGCAAATTTGGACTTTCAGGAAAAAGTGTTGTGCCTTTAATTTCTGGAACTGCCTGTGCCATTCCGGCAATTATGGCTACTCGAAATATTGAAAATTGGAAAGAACGCCTTATTACGATCTTAGTAACGCCATTCACCACTTGTTCAGCGAGATTACCTGTTTATGCTATTATCATTTCGCTTGTAATTCCGAGCAAACGTGTTTTTGGAGTTTTAAATCTTCAAGGATTAACGCTTATGGCGCTTTATGTCTTAGGTTTTTTTACAGCCATTTTATCGGCATATATCTTGAATAAAGTTTTAAAGTTAGATTCTAAAACGTATTTCGTTGTTGAAATGCCAAGTTATAAAATGCCTCTTTTGAAAAATGTTGGAATCAACGTTGTAGAAAAAACAAAAGCTTTTATTGTTGGTGCAGGAAAAATTATCTTGGCCATATCTGTTATTCTTTGGTTTTTGGCCTCATACGGACCTGGAAAAGAATTCAATGAAGCAGAAACTATTGTAAAAGAAAGATTTGCCAATACCACTTTGGATGAAACTCAGTTTGAAAATGAAGTTAATTCTCAAAAACTAGAGAACTCTTATATTGGATTAATGGGACGCGCTATCGAACCAGCAATTCAGCCTTTGGGTTACGATTGGAAAATCGGAATTGCCTTAATCAGTTCGTTTGCAGCCCGTGAAGTTTTCGTAGGAACGTTGGCAACCATTTACAGTGTTGGAGATACCGATAACGAATCGACCATAAAAAGCAAAATGCAGGCAGAAGTTCGTCCAGATACAGGCAAAAAAGTATTTGATTTTGCAACCGGAATTTCTTTATTGCTATTTTATGCTTTTGCGATGCAATGCGCCAGTACATTGGCAATCACCAAAAAAGAAACCAATTCTTGGAAATGGCCTGCAATGCAACTATTTTTAATGAGTGGTCTCGCTTATTTTACCGCATTAATTGCGTATCAACTTTTAAAATAAAAAGTTATGTTTCAGGAAATAATAGCCTTTGCCATATTAGGATTTGCAGTTGCCTTTTTGATTAAAAAGTTCTTCTTTAAATCGAAAAAGAAAAAAGACTGCGGTAGTGGAACCGATTGTGGATGTCCTTAAAAGGGGCAAAAGAGCAAAGTTTCATAGGTACGAAGTAAAAAAAGCTGTTCAAAATGAACAGCTTTTTTTGTGGCCAAAAATACCTTATTATGTTACTTTTAAAACCTATAATAGCTTATTTGTATATTTTCTAAAGCTATTTTTGTCTTCTAAATTTATTAAAAAATGACACCCGAAGATAGAATGGAAGTAATACGAGACAACAGAGTTGCTCGATTATTATGGTTTGCAATAGGTTTTTTCTGTGCAACAATTATTACTTATTTGATAATGAAACATTCTCATTAGTTTTTTCTCTGCTGTTTTAATTATACTTTTATCTAATTAAAACATCCGAAAAAAGACTTTCAAAATGAATACAAAAAAAACTTTACTTTTCTTTTTATTTATATGTTTCTCGCTAAGCGGAATTAGTCAAACACCAACAGATTTAAAACGAGAAACAAATAACACTTTTATAACTTCAGATGGAGTCCCTTTATTTTTGAAAGTTTCTGGAAAAGGCGAAGTCTGCATTTTTGTGCATGGAGGTCCTGGCGCTTGGAGCAAATCTTTTGAAGAGTTTGGAGGAAATGTACTTGAAGATAAACTAAAAATGTGTTATTATGATCAAAGAGGCTGTGGCCGATCTGGATCTTCGACAGATAATAATTACAGTTTGGAGAGAATGATTGATGATATTGAGGAAATTCGAACTTATCTTAAAGCCTCAAAAGTATTTGTAATCGGGCATTCTTTCGGCGGAATTTTGGCTAGTAAATATGCGGAAAAATATCCTCAACGTGTAAAAGGTTTAATTCTGTTGAATGCTACTCTAGACATAAACAATTCCCTTTTGAATCAAATCGCTTTTATGGGAAAAACTCTTGGACAAGATTTTAGTGTAAAGGACAAAGATTCAATTCTAAGCACTTTCTTTGAAGCTAAAAAGAAAATTAAAAAAGCAGATTTGGATTATAAAATACTATCTGACAACAGAGTAAATGTCGAAAAACTGGACAGCATTGATAATAGCGAAAAAAGAAATTCTTCTTTTGCAAAGCACGCGTTAAGTGGTCCATTGTATTTTAGTGATTTTACAAAAGAAACCAGTTCGATTAAAGTTCCAACTTTAATAATCTCTGGGACAAAAGACCATAACATTGGTCCAGAACATTATCATTTATTTAAATTCCCAAATCAAGAAGTTCAAATTATTGATGGTGGGCATATTTTGTATTACGAACAGAATAAAGAGTTTAAGAATGCGGTTGAGAGATTTGTTCATGCTAGAAAGTAAAGATAAAAGAAGCAATAACAAAGACTTTAACTTTTACTGAGACAGAAAATGGTAATTGAAAAATGTCTTATAATAATGGTTTAAAAGCCTTTCGAGGCACAATCATACCTTAAGTAAAAATTATTTTTGAATTATTAAAAATACATTTGAAATGACAAGGTTTGAAAAAAGGGAAATGATTAGAAATATTAACATTACTAGGTTACTATGGTTTTCAATTGGGTTTTTATGCGCTTTTGTAATAATGTGCCTTTTAAAATCCCGAATATAATCCTGTATCAATTATCTCAAAATAAAAACAGCTCTAATCTAGAGCTGTTTTTATGTTTATAATCTGAATGAAATTTCTACTTTAACCCTTCCCATTCTGCATAGAATTGAGCAAGGAAAGTTTCCATAAAGTGATGTCTTTCTGCAGCGATTTCTTTTCCTTTTACTGTGTTCATTTTATCTTTCAAAAGCAAAAGCTTTTCGTAGAAATGATTAATCGTTGGAGCATTGTTCTTTTTATACTCCTCTTTTGTCATATTGGTAACAGGAGCAATTTCTGGATTGTACAAAGCCCTGTTCTTAAATCCGCCATAATTAAAGGCTCTTGCAACACCAATGGCACCAATTGCGTCAAGACGATCAGCATCTTGAACAATATCCAATTCAACAGAAGAGAACTTTCTTTCGAAATTTCCGCCTTTATAAGAGATATTTTCAATGATATTGACAACATGGGTAATTATGTCCTCAGAAACATTTTCGTTCTCTAAAAACACTCTTGCTGTTTTTGGCCCGATTGTTTCGTCTCCGTTGTGAAATTTACTATCGGCAATATCATGTAATAAAGCGCCCAATTGTACAATTGTAAGGTCACACTCTGTTTCTTTCGCAATCAAAATTGCATTTTTAAAAACGCGTTCTATATGAAACCAATCATGTCCACCTTCGGCATCATTTAGTTTTTCTTTGACAAAAGCAATGGTTTTAATAATCAGTTGTGAATCGCTCATATAGAGGTTTTTAAAGTTTATAAAAAAATGTTGATTGTCAAAGATTTTGAATCTCCAACAATCAACAAATATATTTTAAAGCAACATTGTTGCTATTTTGAAATTCCAAATTCCAAATTCCAAATTCCAAATTCCAAATTCTAAATTCCAAATTCTAAATTCTAAATTCCAAATTCTAAAATCTAAATTCTAAATTCTAAAATCTAAAATCTAAATTCTAAAATCTATATTCTAAAATCTATATTCTAAAATCTATATTCTAAAATCTATATTCTAAAATCTAAAATTTAAAGTCTCGCAGGTTCCACCCATTTAAAGATGTGAGATTCTTGCGGGATCACAATTCTTTCAGAAATTTTAGCCATACGAGATGGTAATTTCATTAAGTAGTCACGCGCTTTTTCTGCTTCATCTGTCAAATTAGAAATCTTATCAATTTCCCATTTGTTGATTAATTTCTGCATGATTTCAACATAATCGTTTGCTGTATAAACCCCTATACGTTGTGCAGAATCTGAAAACTGTTCAAAAGCAGTGCTTATCTTTTGACCAGATTCTCTCAAGAAGTGAGCAGGCATAACAATTTTCTGCTTCATCATGTATTGAAAAGCAAGCATCATTTCGCTTGGATCTACTTGGAAAATTCTAGTAACAAACTCGCTATAGGCATGGTGATGACGCATTTCGTCTCCTGCAATCATTTTGCACATTTTAGACAACTTGTTATCGCCAAATTTCTTAGCCATTTGCGCTACTCTATTGTGCGAAACATAAGTTGCTAATTCCTGAAAACTGGTGTATACAAAATTTTTGTATGGGTCACTTCCAGTTCCAATATCAAAACCGTCGTTGATCAAGTGTTGCGTAGTCATTTCGATTTCACGCATGTTCACACGACCAGACAAATACAAGTATTTATTTAAAAGATCTCCGTGGCGGTTTTCTTCTCCAGTCCATTGACGAATCCATTTCGACCAACCGTTTCCACCATTTTCTACTTGGTTTACCCCTTCTACATCCATTAACCATGACTCATATGTAGGCAATGCTTCCTCAGTGATTGTATCACCAACAAGCGTAACCCAGAAATCGTATGGAAGTTCTTTTGCAATCTCACGTAATTCTTTTACCTCTTCAAAGAAATTTTCTCCTTCAGAATTAGGCAAGAAATCAGATGGCTGCCAGATTTTTTCCACTGGAATTAAATACTGTTCAACGAAGCTATCCACGTTTTTTTCCAAAAACTGCATTACTTCTAATCTAATGTTTTTTATAGACATTACTTATTATAGATTTGAGTTGTACGTTTTAGCTCGGACTAAAACTTAAACTTGTTTATATTCATTTATTCCTTCTTTAACTGCTTTTTCAGTAATCTCCATAAGCTCTTCAAACTTGTAATCTTTGACAGCTAAAGCTTTGTGAGCTGTAAATTTTAGGTGATTTCCTAAACCAACAGGAAAAAAACCAAATTTTACCATTTTCCAAGAATTATTGATACTAACCGGTACAACATATGCAGATGGTGCATATTTGCATAAAATTTTTAAACCGCTTTGCGCAAATTCTTTTGGTACACCCGTTTTACTTCTTGTTCCTTCCGGAAAAATAACGGCAGATCTTGTGTTTTTTTCGATATATTCAGACAAGCTTTTAATAACGGGTATTGCTTGTTTAGGGTCTTTACGGTCAATTAAGACAGAACCGCCGTATTTCAAATTAAAAGAAACACTCGGAATTCCGCTTCCTAACTCCTTCTTACTTACAAATTTACAATGAAAACGTCTAAAATACCAAATCATTGCCACGATATCGTACATACTTTGGTGATTTGCCACAAAAATGATCGGCACACCTTTCGGAACGGTATCTGCGCCTTCAATCGTATATCTTGTTCCAACAAGATTGGTACATTTTAAAAGGCAGAAATTTAAATAATCAACACTTTTTTTGTGAGCTTGGTAGCCAAATACATTTAAACAAATCCACTGAATTGGGTGAAAAACAACCAAACATAAACCAAATAATAAATAGTAAATTACCGATATTGGATAAGAAATAATTTTTTCCATGCTTCAAAAATTAATGCGCAAAAGTAGTAAATAAATTTTTAGACTTATTAAAATTGAAAACAATAACTGTTTTTATGGTTTAATTGTACCTTTGCGTTAGAATTTGCAAATCTTTTCTGAATTAAATGAACTTTACTTACCCTAAAAATGAGCGTTTAAAAAGCAAAACGACAATTGGATTACTGTTTTCTAATGGAAAATCGGTGTCCAAATATCCGCTTCGTTTGGTTTACCGTCAAGCGGAAGCAAATTCAGAAGAACAAACCAAAATTGGCGTTTCAGTTTCTAAGAAATATTTCAAGAAAGCTGTTGATCGAAATTACTTCAAAAGAGTTTTGAGAGAAACCTATCGATTAAACAAACATTTGCTTTTGGACAATTTGGATCAGCCGTATTCGATAATGCTTTTTTATCAGACCAAAGACCGTTTATCTTACGAAGAAATCAATACTAAAATGATTCAATTGTTTGAGAAATTTACAGCTCAAATCAACAAACCTTTAGATTCTGAACCAAAAACCGAAGCGTAAATTTCAAAACGTAAGATTATTAATCAAGTTAGGCAAAAAAATCGTAGTTTTAGCTCTAAATTGAAATTTTATGCGATATATCTTTTCTTTATTTCTGTTTTTAGTTATTACACTATCTGCTTGCAGTAAGGCATCTGATGATAAAGTATATAACAGTTCGGTTTCTGCCATTACAATGTCAGCACCAGCATCAGTAGACGGTCCGCAAACAATTCCTCAAAAAATCATTAAATCAGCTAATCTAAAATTTGAGACAGCTGATATTGAAGAAACTTTTCAGCAAATTCAAAAAGCAGTTAAAGAAAGTCATGCATCCATACAATCTGATTCTGAAGGTAAAAACGATATTTCACTTTACAGAAACATAACTGTAAAAGTTCCGAGTCAGAATTTTGATGTTTTTTTACAATCAATTACAAAAGGTGTTTCTTATTTTGATCAAAAAGAAATTTCATCAGAAGATGTTACAGATCAATATATCGATCTGGATTCGAGATTAAAAACAAAACGTAAACTAGAAGAACGTTATATAGAGATTTTAAAAAAGGCAACTAAAGTAAGCGAGATTTTAGAAATTGAAAAACAGATTTCTGAGATACGAGAAGAAATTGAATCAAAACAAGGCCAGTTAAAATATTTAGAAAGCAGAATTTCTGAGAGCAGGGTTTTTATTCAATTTTACAAACCTATTGCCGAAAAACAAAGCGTAAAAGTTTCGTACGGATCAAAGTTGTTAACCGCCGTAAAATCTGGATTCAATGAATTGTCCGGCTCATTTATTTGGTTAATCAGCATTTGGCCGTTTATCATCATATTTTGTGTATTAGCCTATTTTATTAGAAAAAGATTTAAAAGAAGAAAAAAAGAATAATCATGTATCCGTATTTCAAGAAGAAATTTATTATACCAGTCGCTGCGGCGGGAATGTTATTTGTTGGAACCAGTTTTAAAGAAGATTTTTTTGAAATTGCCAAACAGATCGAGATTTTTACGACTTTGTTTAAAGCCGTAAATACCAATTATGTTGACGAAACCAATCCGGGAGATTTGATGGATAAGGCCATAAAGAGCATGTTGGCAAGTCTAGATCCGTACACGGTTTATTTTAACGAACAAGATGTTGTCAATTTTAAAATCAATAATACCGGAGAATATACAGGAATTGGTGCTTTGATTTCTAGAAAAAAAGACCGTTTAATTGTTCGCGAGCCTTATAAAAATTATCCAGCAGACAAAGCTGGACTTAAAGCAGGTGACGAAATTATCCAGATTGGCGATGTTTTGATTGCTGATTTTAATGATGATGCTTCTCAACTTTTAAAGGGAACAAAAAATACGAAAATCAACATCAAATATCTTCGTCAAGGAAAACCAAATACTACCGTTTTAGTTTTGGATGAAGTTGATATTAAATCGGTTCCCTTTTATGGAAAAATTGATGATAAAACGGGTTATATTGTTTTGGCCCATTTTAGCAGAAAAGCTTCTGCAGAAGTAAAAGAAGCGTTGGAAAAACTTAAAGCCGACGGTGCCAAACAAATAGTTTTGGATTTGAGAGGAAATCCTGGTGGTTTATTAAACGAAGCCATTGATATCTGTAATTTATTTGTTCCAAAAAATGAAGTTATTGTAACAACAAAATCTAGAATTGAAAAACACAATAATACTTATAAAACACAAAAAGAGCCAGTTGATACGGAGATTCCATTGGCCATTTTAGTAAACGGAAGAAGTGCCTCGGCATCTGAAATTGTTTCTGGCGCTTTGCAGGATTTGGATCGTGCTGTTATTCTTGGAAGCAGAAGCTTTGGAAAAGGTTTGGTGCAGCGTTCTGTCGATTTAACTTACGGAACACAATTAAAAGTTACCATTTCAAGATATTACACGCCTTCAGGAAGATGTATTCAGGCTCTTGATTATGCACACAAAGATAAAAATGGTGTCGCGCAAAAAACGGATGCCAAAAACTATAATGCTTTTAAAACTAGAAAAGGCAGAACGGTTTATGACGGCGGAGGGGTTTTACCAGATATAGAATTGGAAGAAGCAAAAACCAGTGCAATTGCTACTGCTTTAATCAAAAATGATGGTGTTTTTGATTATGCAACAACATACTATTACAAAAATCCAAATTTGGGCGATAAGATTCCGACTTTGACTGATACAGATTATACTGCTTTCAAACAATATTTGAAAACTAACAAAATCACTTTTGACACAGAAACCGAAGTGGCTTTGAAAAATACTTTAGCTGCAGCTAAAAAAGAAAAAATAGACGAGACCATTACTGCCGAATATCAGCAATTGTTAAATGCTTTAGAAAAAAGCGAAACTACTTTACTGGATAAAAACCAAAAAGAGATTAAAAACATGATCTTGGAAGAATTGATTAAAAGATATCAATATCAGGAAGGTTTGTATCAGTATTACTTAAAAAACAATTCTGAAATTAAAAGAGCAGTTAGCGTATTAAATAACCAAACAGAATATAAGACGATTTTAAAAATGTAGTGAATGAAGATAACTTTAGCCTTGGTTCTTTTTTCATATTATACAGTAAACGCACAACAAAAACCTGTTGAAACTATTTATTTTGAATTCGACAAGTATGATTTGACAGAAAAGCAAATCAGTGTGGTTTCTAACTTTATAAAAAGCATAGACACTTCTAGAGTTGAGTCTATTCAGATTTATGGCTATTGTGATGATCGTGGAAATGATGAGTATAACTTTAGATTGTCAAACAATCGAGCCAATACCATTCAGGATCTATTGATCAAAAAAGGATTCAATCAAAGTAAAATTGTTATTCTGGAAGGAAAAGGGCGTGTTGTCGTAAAAGCAGATACGATAGAAAATCTGTACGAAACGCGTCTCCGAAATCGGCGGGTTGACTTAATTGTTGTTAAAAAGAATAGTTTTGGAAAAGGAATTCACACTTCTTTCAAAGATAAGTTAAAAGTAGGCGATAAAGTTTGTCTAGAATCCATTTTATTTGAAATTGGAAGTGCCAAATTAACTCCCAATTCTAAAAAAGAATTGGATAAAATTGCAATAACGCTTCAAGATCATCGAAACTTAAACTTTGAAATACGTGGACACGTTTGCTGCACACCCGAAATTTACAGCGACGGAATTGATAAAGACACTAAAGAAAGGAGACTTTCTTGGAATCGCGCCAAAACTGTTTTCCATTATTTAATGTCCAAAAAAGTATCCAAAAGCCGCATGACCTATATTGGATGCGGCAATAAATATCCTTTAGGCCGAGGCGATAATTACGATCGGCGGGTAGAATTTGTCATTACTAAGATTTAGTTTTTAAAGTCTCTAAGATGCTGAGTTGCTAAGATTCTAAGATTTCCTCATTTTTATTATTCGAGAATCATTTCTATATGCGGAATATCATCTTCTAAATACATTTCGCTGGTTTGCACAAAACCGTGGCTTTCATAGAATTTCTTCAAATACAATTGCGCTCCTATGGTAATTTTATCTTTCCCAAAATTGGATTGAATTTGTGCAATAGCTTCTCGCATTAATTCGTGTCCCCATTTTCTGTCTCTGTAATTTTGATCTACAACGACTCTTCCGATCGAAGCATTATCGAAACTAATTCCAGCATCAAATAAGCGCGAATACGCTACGATTTTACCTTCAAATTCTCCTATAAGGTGCAATGCTTTCTTGTCTTTGCCATCAAGGTCTAAATAAACGCAATTTTGCTCCACTACAAAGATTTCACTTCGCAATCTGAGCAAATCATATAACTCATGAACCGTTAGTGCCTCAAAAGGCTTTATTTTCCATTTTAATTCCATTATTCTACTTTTTGCCACCAAGGCATGAAGGCGCTAAGTTATATTTTAAAATATAAAAGCACAAAGTTAAATTTCAGATAGATTTGAAAAAACTTTGCGCCTTTGTTGCTTTGTCACTTTGTTTCTATAGAAAACTACTTCTTCGTCATTACGATTTCCATGCTTTTATATTCTGTTCCATTTTTTGTATCGTACATTTCCATTTTTCGTGTTTTAGCATCTACGATAGTGTAAACTTCTCTGTACTTTGTATTTTTTGCTGTTACTGGATCGGCCATTTCTCCGTCAAATTCTATACTCTTGGCACTTTCATTATACTTTCCTCTGCCTATCATCATCCCAGTTCCCATATTATCAATAAATGTAGAGATGTATTCTTTACTCGCATTATTATAGCCTACTGTGCCTTTACCATCAAATGGCTGTCCCATCATAGTTCCTTTGTAAGTTGCCTCTTGAAAACGTCCGCCTAATATCATTTTGATTTCGGCTACACAAGTTTCTTTTTCAGGTTTTGCGTTTGCATCCGACCAAAATGTCATATCGCAGTTCCAAGTTCCAACTTCATCAGCCAGTATTTTATGTGGATTTCCTGGTGTTGCATATTCTTGCCAGGCTTTCATCTGCGCCGCAGAATCTAATGGCGCTTCAGCAACTGGTTCTTCTGTTTTAATAGAATCTGTCGCCGTTGTAGGCGTGGCTTCTTCCTTCACTTCTTTTTTACAAGAAATAAAACATAAGGTTATTATTGCTAAGGTTGCGGTTAATTTTTTCATAACTAATTGTTTTTATGTTTGTTATGAATAAAAGTACGAAAAATTTTGTTACAAGTTTAAAGTTTCAAATTTCACGTTTACACGCTGAAAGAATTGAAACTCAAAGAACTTGAAACATGAAACAAAAAACCTATCGTTTGTCTATTTTGACTGTTTTAATAATGGCTTCAAGTTCTAGCATTAGATCGCGTTCTTGATGTGAGGGCGAATAAGAGAATCCTTCAATAACCAAAACACGATTAAAGGTTGGGTCTATAATTGCATAATTGATAAATGGTCCTGTCATGAAATCATTTTTCAATTCCCATGTTCCTTTTGTTTCGAAGGCTTCTTTATTGTCCAATATTATTTTTGAGAAATAGGGTGCATAAGCTTCACTGGTAATCATTTGTGTATTGGGTTCACGGCCCTGAATGTATTTACCTATTGAATCACGCATTTTGACAATAGCATTTACAACGTCTTTTTTCTTCTTGAAATTATATAGCGGAATCTGATAAATTAACAGACTAGTATTACCACTTATAATTTCCTTCTTAAGCCAGATGAATTTCTTTTTATGCAACATGTATTCATATCCTGTCGGGATTTGAATATTGATGTGAAACTTGTTCTTAATAATCGCTTTATTTAACAATGAAGCACTGTTATCTTCTTGAATTTTCTGAATTTCGGCATCGTGAATAATTTTGATTATTTGCGGTGCGTTCAATTCTAGACTGCATATAATATCGTCTACCGATTTTCCGTAAATGCGAAAGGTATTGTGAGGAAGAGTTTTGCTTCGAATGATTTCGAATTTCTCTGCGTTTGTTTTTTTAACTACAATGATGCTTCGGCTATCTGTAACAAAACCTTCAAGCAACCTAGCAGGATATTGATTAATGGTAAAAAGCGGTTCTTCTTGAGTAAGTCCAAGAACCGGTGAGGCAAATTTATTTCTAATACTATCGCCTACTTCTCCGTACCACAACTGATCATCAATTATGACCGATATGGTATTGGTTTTTCCAGAAACTGTTTCGCTTTGTTTTTCACTCTTGAAACAAGAAGTCAGGAAAAATGGAACTAATAGCAATAAAAAATGGGTTTTATTCATTTTTTTAATTTATGAAATAAAACCCAAATTTAATAAGATTTTTCTATTATCCGTTTATTTTAAGTTTCATTCCCGGTTTAATATCTTCATCTTTAATGCCATTCCATTTTTTAATATCTGAAATTGTTACTCCAGGATATTTTTTAGAAATGCTGTATAAAGAATCTCCTTTTTTAACGTAATAATCTTCACTAACGTTTTTAGAAGGTGCTTTTTTCTTGAATGTATCAACCGAGTTTGATGCAATTGCTGTTGAAGCCGGCTCTTCTATAACTATTGCTGCTTTAGAAATAATAAGTGTTTTTCCTAAACCAATGTTATTTGAAGTTAAATCGTTAAGTTCTTTTAACTCCGCAATAGTCGTACCGAATTTCTTTGCAATGCTACCTAAATTGTCGCCAGCAACTACAACATAGTCCATATCGACAGCTGTTTTCTCTTTATTTTCAGCAGATGCGATTGCTTCTTCTTTTTTATCTACAATTGCATTTGCTTTAATAGCTGAAGGTGAAGACTCTTCAGGTTTAATTTTTAAACTTCTGCCAATTGCAACTGCATTTGTTTTTAAATTATTCCATTTTTTAATCTCGCCAATGCTCACATTATACTTGGAAGCGATTGCACCTAAATTATCTCCTTTTCTAACTTTATAAAATTCGAAATCTCCATTATCAATAGCCGCAGGTTTAACTGTTGCTGGTTTTGCTTTCGGAGCATATTTTACAGCTAATCTAGAAGAGGTCGATCTAAATTCTGTATTGTGTTTTACGTAAGCATAAATTTGCTCTTCGTTTGATACAAAAGTTGCTACTTTATCTTTTGGAAGTCTGATAAAATGCTGTTCTCCTTGATAAAAAGGAACAACTCCCATTTTGTATGACGGATTTAAAAGCTGAATTTGTGATTGTGGCATGTCTAACAAATCGGCAATCTGTTTGAAAGACATTTGATTTTTGATTGCTACAGTATCTGTTTCAAAGTTTTTAACCACAGCTCTTTCCGGATTGATTCCGTGTTCTTTGTGGTATTCAAAAAGGTACATTGTGGCTAAGAAAGCGGGTACGTAACCTTGAGTTTCTTTTGGAAGATAATTACGAATGTCCCAGTATTTTGTTTTTCCGCCAGAACGACGAATCGCTTTGGTAACATTTCCTGGACCTGAGTTGTAAGAAGCTAAAACCAGTTCCCAGTCGCCAAAAATATTGAACATTTTGGTCATGTACTCAGACGCTGCAGCCGTAGCTTTAAGAGGATCACTTCTTTCGTCGATATAAGAATCGATTTTTAAAGCGTATTGTTTTCCGGTTCCGTACATAAACTGCCAAAGTCCCGTAGCGCCCATTTTAGAAACTGCTTTAGGATTTAAAGCAGATTCTACAACGGCTAAATATTTTATTTCCAAAGGAACATTTTGTTTGGCAAAAGCATCCTCGAACATTGGGAAATAATATTCTGATAAAGCCATTAATCGAGAAAACGATTTTTTACGGTTCTTAAGAAATGACTTTATTATATTTTCTAAACCTTGATTGTATTGTATCTCAAAAGGTGATTTCTGATTCATTGCCGCCAAACGCTGTTTTAGCAGTTCGGTTGGGAGTTCTTCATCAACAGTAACATCTTTGTTAATGGTTTGAATGTCTTTGGTCAGATCATCATAAATATCTAGACTTACTAATTCATTCATCCAAAGACTGTCTACTTTTGTAGCTAAATGGTCTTTTTTGAATGTGCTTTTAATAGAGTCTAAATATGAAAGCTTAACCTCTGGCTTCAGTTCTAAATCTGCCTTTGCCGTTTCCTGTGCACAGACAGCTAACGAAAAGAAAGCGGAAACCACTAATGATAATTTTTTTACAATCATATAACATTATTTTAAAATTCTGTAATTCAATCTATTACAAGAGTTGTATTTTTGCAAATCTAAGCCCTTTATTGAAGAAAACTGTTTAAAAAAATGTTAATTGTGATATTTTAGTCTAAAATCGCAGCGATTCCAGGTAAAATTTTTCCCTCTAACATCTCAAGCATTGCCCCGCCACCAGTAGAAACGTAGCTCATTTTGTCTTCAAATCCGAACTGTTTTACTGCTGCAACAGAATCTCCACCACCAACTAATGAAAATGCTCCATTTTGGGTAGCTTCTGCGATATAATCTCCTAATGCAATTGTTCCTTTAGAGAAAGTTTCCATTTCAAAAACTCCTAATGGACCATTCCAAAGAATTGTTTTTGACTCTAAAATAACTTTTTTGAAGTTCTCTAAAGATTTTGGACCTGCATCTAAACCTTGCCAACCATCAGGAATTGCAGTTACGTCTACAACCTGAGTATTTGCATTATTTGAGAAATCGTCTGCAGCAATAACATCAACAGGAATATGTACCTGAACTCCTTTTTCTTTTGCTAATCTTAAAATTTCAAGAGCCAAATCTAATTTGTCGTCTTCGCAGATAGACTCACCGATTTTTCCTCCTTGAGCTTTAATGAAAGTAAAAGTCATTCCTCCTCCAATAATCATGTGATCTACTTTATCTAAGATATTTTCGATAACGGTGATTTTAGAAGATACTTTAGAACCTCCAAGAACAGCAGTTACAGGTTTTTCACTGTTTTTAAGAACTTTATTTAAACTGTCAATTTCTTTTGCCAATAATGTTCCGAAACATTTTTTGTCTTCAAAGAATTGTGCAATAATTGTAGTAGATGCGTGCGCTCTGTGAGCAGTACCAAATGCATCGTTTACATAAATATCTCCAAGAGAAGCTAATTCTTTAGCGAAAGCTACATCTCCTGCTTCTTCTTCAGCGTGGAAACGTAAATTTTCTAATAAAAGAACTTCGCCTGGTTTTAAATCTTTTGCTGCAGTTTGAGCTGGTTCTCCAACGCAGTTTTCAGCAAATTTTACTTGAACTCCTAAAATTTCAGAAGCTGTTTTTAAGATATGTTTTAGAGAGTATTTCTCTTCTGCTCCTTTTGGTCTTCCAAGGTGCGACATTAAAATCACACTTCCGCCTTGAGCTAAAATAGCATCAATTGTTGGCTTTGCTGCTTCAATACGTGTTGTATCTGTTACATTAAAATTCTCATCCAATGGCACGTTGAAGTCAACACGGATAATTGCTTTTTTATTTTTAAAATCGAAATCGTTTAAAGTTTTCATCTGCTAATTTTTTTAATTTTTTGAAAGAATAACAAATATAGAACTTTTACAGTAGTCTAAATTTCAAAAAAGCAAAAATAATCCATTAATAAAAACGAAAACGTTGTAAATTATGAAAACAAACAAAATAATTCTCAAAAATGATAAAAATTACTTGTCTAATCGTGAACTGGACTTTGTGTACAAGGACAGTTACTGATAGATTGTAAGAAATCGAATCCAATGGTGATGGAATGAGTTCCTGTGTTATACGTTCCAAGTCCGTTAAACATTAACTGATAAGAGTATGCAAAATAGAATTTAGATTTCATAAAACCGGCCATTGGTCCCATTGCCAAAGGTTTTGGGAACTGGTCATTTAAGAAACGGTAAGACACTCCAATCCAATAGTAATCTTCGTAACGATTGTAACGTCTGTATTTGAAGTTAAAATCGGTTGTCGAACGCTGGTCATTTGCAAAGTACTGTAAGAAAACCGATGGTTCGTATTCGATACGTCTGTTTTCACCATCTTTAAAAGTGAATCCAGAATATACCTGAAAGTTCGATAAAAGATCTGGTTCGTTTGTTCTTTCAAGACTAATATTCTTTTTCAATACGTTATTGGCATTGAAACTAAAATAAAATCCTCTGTTACGATACAAGGCACTAAGATCAAAGTTGTTGTTAGATGTACGACGATCGTCTGTTATCCCTCCGTCAGTCCCCGTAAAATTGTTGGTTTCTAAACGAAAAGTATTGATGTTATACGAAATACCAAATGAAAGGTATTGTTCTGTACGATAATCTAAGATCAAGTGGTGCGCAAATGAAACTTTGGCTCCTGTTTGTCTTGTATTACCATTGCTATCATTATACAATGACAAACCAACTCCAGAACGATCTAAAACACGAAAATCTGCATACAATGACTGGTTATCTGGTGCGTCTTTAATTCCGACCCACTGTGTTAAACCATTGGCTCTAATACGGAGATTATCTCCAATACCAGCATAAGCAGGAGAAAGAATAAAAGGGTTATCAGCTAAATACTGGGTAAACACCGGTAGGTTTAACTCTTGGCTGTAACTTGTTGTTACAGCCATGAGTACTAAGGATAAAATAAGCTTTTTCATTGTAATAATATTTTTAGATAACATCATTGGGGCTATAATTTTGTTATCTGTATAAAGTGAAATGTCCAACAAATTCTCTTGGATCTTTAGGATCATTTAATTTAAGAACATACCAGTAATCTCCTGTTGGCAATTCGTTTCCATGATATCTACCATCCCATTTTTGACCTACATGGTATTTCGCTACTACTCTACCATATCTATCATAAATATCGAACGTTAGTTCTTTGTATGCTAATGCACCACAATCTGGACCAATAGTATCGTTTTGTCCGTCACCGTTTGGAGTAAAGTAGTTTGGCAGACAGAAGTCATAGAATGTACCTTCAACATCGATTGTTGCCTCACAACCATTTTTATCTCTCACGATTACTTTATAAATACCTGTTTTATAGATTCTATAGCTATTAGATGATGAGAATGATTCACCATTGAAGCTATACTCGTATGGAGCAACTCCACCAGAAGCTTTTACAACAATTGTGTTGATGTCTTTGCTTTGGTTTGTAACGTCTATTAAACTTACTGGATCAACAGCTGCTACTTCAAATAAGTCAGTTGGCACCTCACATCCGTTAGTATGTCTAGCAACAATAAAGTGGCTTCCTGGAGCAACATTTGTGAAAATGTTACTTGGTTGGAATGTTCCATTATTGTCAAGAGAGTAATCCACCTCTACAGGGTTTGTGATAGAAGCATCAATTGTTACTACTACCATATTTGCCTGTTCATTGTTAACACAATCATATGTTACTTGTGCAGTTGGATTAAGAATTACAGCATTTGGCATATTCTCTTCAAAATCTACTGGACAGTTGTTTGCATCTTTCACATAAACTTTATGTGCTCCACCTTTAAGGTTTGTAAAGTCAAACACTGTTTGTGTTGCAGTACCTAGAGTAAATGGTCCGTTTGGAGCATCTAAACTAACGCTGTAAGGCAAAGTACCACCTTTAATTTCGATACTAAATGCACCATCTTTATCTCCGTCACAAACTTCTGGTATCATTGAGTTTGGAACTTCAGTTACAATTACAGGTCTTGGTTGAGAGATTGTGAAATCGTACAATACAAAACATCCGTTTTCGTCCTGAGCTATAGCTTGGTAATCACCAGGCGCTAATTTCTCAAATAATACTTTAGTATCAAACTGGTTCAGATTTGGAGAAATTGCATATTTAATAACTCCTGTTCCACCTGAAGCGATTACCTCCAGTTTACCATTGTTCTCACCGAAACAAGTAACATCAGTTGGTTTAAATTGGGCTTGTAAAGCTTCTTTTGGTTCATTAATGACAACCAATTCTGATACATCATCACAATCTACACTATTAACTGCTACTCGATATGTTCCAATTGGAAGATCAGCAAATACTCCATTGTCTTGAGCTGGACGAACAATTCCTCCTGTTCCGTTTAACAATGTATAAGAATAATGACCTAAACCACCCACTGCTTCTGCAGTGATTACCCCTGTAGCTTCTCCTGTACATTTTACAACTGCACTTGAAACATCCAATTTAACATCTAATGGAGTTAAAGCATAGATTGTAACTGTATTAGAGATAACACTTCTACATCCGTTAGCATCAAAAACAAAATACTTATAAGAACCTACTGGCACTTCAAATGAAACTGAAGATGTGAATGAACCTAATGGTGTTGTTCCATCTGCACTATAAGTATATGGTCCTGTTCCTCCTTCTGCACTTAGCGTAAGCTGAGTTAAAGTGTCACAAGTTTGTGCTCTAGATTCTACTAAAGTAGCTAATACTTTAAGTGGATCTTTTATTTCAACTTCATTAGTTGTAAACTCACAAGCAAATCCATCTGTAATTGTTACACTATATCTTCCTGCACCTAATCCAGAGAAAACTGGAGATGAGAATGGTCCTGATGAAATTACAGGATCTTCAGAAAGTATATTTAATGTATACATATAGTTACTTCCTTGACCACCTGTTGGAGGGCTCACGGTAACTACACCAGATTTATCTCCAAAACATGGTAACGTTGTAACGTTTGCACTTGCTGTAGCATTAATAGGAACTGGTACTATTAAAGTCTGACTTGTAGATGCCATACAACTTTTAGCGTCTTTAACGTTTATAGTGTAAACACCTGCTGTTAGACCTGTATAGTTAGTCTTACCTGAATAATTTTCTACAACATTTCCATCTTTTACTAATTCATATTGGTAAGATGTGTTCCAACCTCCTGTTGCACTAACAGAGATTTCACCGTCATTATTACCAGCAATACATGTAATATCCACTTTTGCTGATGTTGCAACTAATGCTTCGCTTGGTTGACTGATCGTAAATAATGTTTCTACTGAACATCTAGGATCACCTACTAAGGTAGCCACAACTTTGTATAAACCAGCTTTCAAATTAGAAACTCTTTCTGGACCTACAGATGCTGATCGATCTTTAGCTACTTCCGCTGTACTTGGCAATGGTCCAGTCACTACATAATCAAATATGCCTGCATCATCTGGATTTAATTGATTGTCTACAAAAGTTAAATCTACACTTCCATTATCAGCATCGAAACAAATTTCTCCATTTACTGCAACTGCTTGAATACTGAATGTATTTGGATCAAACACATTGTGAACTTTCTGTAATAAACAGCCAGTATCTTTATTCAGAACTGTGATGATATATTCACCTATTCCTAAATCTGTAAATACTCCATTTGCATTTGGCGCATTTCCTGGTACAGTAGCACCAGAAGAATAAGCGATTGAATATTCTAAGTTAGTTGGTGTACCTCCTGTTGCATCTACTAATACTGTAATGTTTTCTTTAGTAGGACAAGTGATTGCATTATCAACTCTTACATTTACTTTATCTAAACGGATGAATGGATCAATTACCCATGTTGTCGGATTAGTACCCTCACAACCATTTTCGTCATAAACTTTTACTACGAAATTTCCACCTGTAAAATCGGTTTGAGTATACACATTTCTTTCTCCTTTGTAAATGCTTACACCATTTCTAATAAACTCATAAGTGTACTTATCATAATTTTCAGAACCTCCAGTAACACCAGTTACTGTGATTGTTGCAAAATTGCTAGTGTTACCGCTAGTACATAAGTACTGCACCACAGCTGGATCTGGAACCACAATTGCTTTAGGTCCTCCTACTGTTATATCTAAAGAAGCTGGACAACCTCTTCCTGAGAATACTTCAACTTTGTAATCTCCAGCTGCTAATCCTTCAAACAATCCGCTTTCTTGAAGTGGACCGTTGTTGATTCTATATTTGTATATAGGGTTGTCGTTTACTCCTGGAGTAATACTTGCTCTAATTTTACCATCTGTATAACTGAAACATGTCACAGGAGTAGGAACTGCTTTGAAACCATCAATTTTAGTTGCTGGAGCAATAACCACCGTTGTTGAAATTGGACAGTTAGTCGTTGTGTCAATCACATCAATTGTGTGAGAACCAGAATTTAAACCTGCAAATATAGCTGGTGTAGTTGTAACTGCTGGTTGCCCATCAATTGAATAACTGTAATTTCCTGAACCACCAGTTGCTGTAACGCTAATTCTTCCATCTCCTTCATCACATGTTGTGAAATCTAAAATTTTAGTATCCAATTCTAGAGGCTGTAAAATAGTTACCAATGCTGGGAATTTAGTCTCACAACCAAATTTATCGCGTACTGTGATATCGTAAGCTTTTGCTACGTTCACTGTAAATGATTTAGAAATTTGGAATCCTCCACCAATACTATATGTAAATGGACCTACTCCAATAGCAGCAGAATCGTCTACTATAATTTCATAATTTCCATTACTATCCGCACAATGAGCTTTAACTTTAGCAGTAAAGTTATCTGGCAATGGCTCAGTTGCAATGTTTACTGTTATAGGTAGAGAGATACATCCGTTTTTGTCTTTTGCATATACATACCAACTAGGCGTAAGTGGATTTAATTCTCTTGTAGCTTCTGGTTCAAATGTACCATAAGCTGCACCTGCTACCACAAAAGAATAGGTATAATCTCCAGCTCCTCCGTGACCTAGAACTGTAACTACAGCTCCTGTCTTACAGTTAGCATTAACGTTATCTTCTTCTGTAACTGTTACAGCTATAGGATCTTTAACCTCTACACTGAAAGTTGTTGGGCAGGTTGTTATATCATCAACAACACTAATCTCATAAACTCCTATTGCTAAGTTAGCTAAAGTAACCTCTGTATTAGAAGTTATAACTGGTCCAGCGAAAGCAGCACCATCTTTAGTTACTGAGTAAGTATAAGTTCCTTTAAAATCAGACATTGTAAAGACTACTTTTCCGTCGTCTGTACCGATACAAGATTTCGCGAAAGCGTCACCTGTAGCTTGGATTTTAACAACGTCTTTTATAGTCAATATGTCACTGAATGAACAGCCAAAACTATCTGTTACTTCAAATTTGTATTCACCAAATGGCAATCCAGCGAACACTGCAGGAACTGCGCTTCCAGCTGTTGAAACTGGAGGGTAAAGCGTAGTTGCCACACCGTTGAATTCTATAATTTTAAATTCTAACGCACCTACACCGTTTGTAGCTGTTACTGTAACAGTACTAGTCGCGTTTGCAGGATTACAAGTAATAGCAGTTGCATCGAATGCTAAAGCTGTCGGTTTGTTTAATGGAACAATCGGAACAGTTACCGGAGCTGTTTCACATCCATTCTCATCTTTAACAGTATATGTAACTGATAAAACTGAACCATCGTTAGGTACTGAAATACGATCTAGAGAATCATATCCTTGACCATTAAAATTATATTGGTAATTAGTTCCTTTACCACCTTTACCTGTAACTACTATTTCAGTAGATGTACTACAGCTTGTATTTTGTGTAATTGCATATTCCTCTTCTAACAATGGTGGCTGAACAATTGTAATATCTATTTCAGCTGTACAACCTTTTACATCTGTTGCCACAACTTTGTAATCACCTTGAGGTAAACCAGTATAAATACCAGTTGTATCTCCTGAGTTGTTTGCACCAGTACCTGTACTTGTAAGTACAAATGTATATGGAGCAGCACCACCAGACGGTACAACAGTTAAGCTTCCGTTGCTATCTTTAAAACATATTACATCAGTTTGTGATGGCGTAAGAACAATTGTTCCTGGTATACTAACTGTTACAGGAACTGTTGTAAATGTACATGGTACGTTACTGTCTGAGATCTCAAAAGTGTAATCTCCTGCAGCAGTTACAAATTCTGTAAAGTCACCTGTAGCAGGTTTTACAGTACCTACTGCAACACCGTCTAAGTACATTTGATAAGTGTAGTCTTTTACACCACCCTTAACTTCAACAACAATTTTTGCTGCTTCATTACCTACTTCACAATAAAGATCTTTCTCTACTGTTGCAGCAGCTGTTAAACGTTCTTGGATAATATAAACTTTCTCATCTGAACAACCATGCTCATCTGTTAAAACAATTTTATATGAACCTGCTTTTGTAAATGTCGCTATAGGACCCGTTGGCAATCCATCAATCGTAAATGATTTCACGTTGTTGTACGTTGTAGAAAGAGCATCAAGATCTACAGTCAAGTCTACATCTACAAAACACTGTTGTGCAGGCATGTTAAGAACTGGAGCTGCGTCAAGATCAATATCTACTGGAATTGGCGCTGAAATACAACCATTCGCATCTTTAATATAAACATCCCACAATAGGTTTGTCAAATCTGTATCAACCACTAATGGAACCGAAGACGCTGTAAACGCTGTCGGAGCCGGTTGATTTCTTATAACTGCTGCATAAGAATAATTTGGCGTTCCTCCTACAATGTTTGTAATTGTAATTGTAGAGTTATCCTCAGAACAATATACATTGCTACCAGTTGCAGCAAATACAATCGGCGCAGGCATTGTAATGGTAACATCTGCAGATTTTGAACAATTTGTTTTATTATCTGTTACTGTCACAGTGTAAGTTCCTTCAACAAGACCTGTTACTGTAACTACATCACCTACTATTGTAGGAGGGTTATAAGCTAATCCAGTTGCACTTGTAACAGCAACGGTGTAACCAGCAGTACTAAAGTCAGAAACTGTGAAAGTTGCCTCACCGTTGTCATTTGTTCCGTTTGCTGAATTACAGCTTACATTGATTTGTGATGCTTTAACAATATCAATTTTATCTAATTTTTCAATTGTATACGGTCTTTCGATAGCACATCCTCTCGCGTCTGTTACTTTAAATATATAAGTTCCAGCAAGTAAGTAATCAAATACATTTGAAACTCCGTTATCTCTAGCGAATGGTGAAACAATTTCATATTTATCAATTGTATAACCACCTATTACTGTTAAAGTAACTTGTGTTTCTTCATCTGGACATGTTGCCTCTATCGTTTGATCGAAAGTGATATCATCTAATTTCGTAAACGGATTAACAATTGTAGAACCATTTGTTTTACAACCATTCTTATCGATTACATAGTAATTTACCGTATGAGGGTTTCCGTCATTTGGAATCGTTACTTTATTTTCTTTCGTATAATTTGCACTTCCATCAAAATTATATAGATACGGTGCTGTACCTCCCGTTCCAGTAATTGTAACTTCTGCAAGTTCTGGATCGCTTCCTGAAAGACATCCAAAATCTTTTAGAGCAACATCAGCTCCTAAAGCAATAGTTGGTCCTCCAATAGTATAATCTTTATATAATGAACATAATCTCTTAGAAGTCACCGTAATTCTATAATCTCCTTTTGGAAGATTGCTAAATACGTTATCTGTCTGTACAATACCTACTGGTAGAGGCGCTCCTGATACTAATGCTATTTCGTAAGTATACGGAGGTTCATTATTACCTGTAAGTAAATTTACTGTAATAGTTCCGTTTGCATCACCAAGACAAAGTACATCTGTAGTTACAGCATCAAAAGTAACTGGAGTTCCAGCCGGCAATTCAAATTCTGTTGTAGTAGAACATCCAACATTTACGTTGTCTATCATTGTTACTACATACTTACCTGCTTGTAATCCTGTAATTGTATTGCCAACTATAGATACACTTGGAAAACTTGGCAAAATACTATAGCCATAATCTCCTGATCCTCCACTTGGCACTAACGTTACTCCACCATTATCATCATTACAATCTGGCAGAACAAGATTTGAAGCTTCAAGTTTTAATGGAGCATCAATTGTTATCTTCTTAACATCAGTACAGTTGTTTTTGTCTTTTATCGTAATTTCATGCTCTCCAGAGTGTAAATTTTGTATGGTATACGGGAATGTTCCAGTATATGGTACAAAAACTCCATCGTCAACTTTTATAGAATATCCAGGCATTCCTGCATTAGACAATGTTACCACGATTCCGAAAGTATCCTCGCTAACACATTTGTTATCTACATCTAAACTAATTTCTGGACTTGGGTCTTTAGAAATTATTTGACCTAATTCTTTCTCACATCCATTAGCATCTATTACAACAATATTATAGTTTGTAGTGGTTAGAGAATAAGGCAACTCTAAAACATTACCACTTCCAAATGTTGCTGGTGCAGTAGCTGGTGCAGTATAGAAACCATAAGCATAAGGTCCTGTTCCTCCACCTGCGCTAACTGTTACAAAAGCATTTTTATCGCAAGTTGCATTCACCACTTTAGTAATACTAGCATCAAGTTCTGAAGCTGGCTGCTTAATTTGGAATTTCGTTGTAGTAGAACATTTAGTTCCGTCTATTTCTTTTACATAAAGAACATAGTTACCTGGCAGTAAACCTGTAATCGTTCCCGTGTAAGGAGCTGCAGTGATATCACCAAATTTAGGGCTTAGAATTGGCAGATTAGTCAAGTTATCTCTCACTTCATAATAGATATGAGTAGTTCCTACACCTAAATCTTTAACTTCAAACCTTAATTCACCATTTCCTGCATTAAAACATGTTACATCTTTTGGCGTAACGTCTGCCGTAATATCTGAAATCTTAGGTGTAGTATATTCTAAATACGATGGACATCCGTTCGCATCTACAACCATAAAATTATAAGTCGTATTTTGCTCTAAATGAGTAAATGTATACTCTCGATCTGGTATAGAACCTGATGACATACCAAGTCCATAAATAGAATATGTAAAGTTTGGCACACCTGAACCTGTTAACAATTCTAGTTTAACAGAAATTCCATCATCACAAGTTGCACCAATCACTTCAGCACCAAATTCCAAATAAGGAGGTGGTGCTATTCTTAATGCTGTGCTTTCAAACTTACATCCTTTAGCATCAACAATATTAATATAGTAATCACCAAAAAATAAATTAGGGAAATTATGTACTGTGGCTGCATCTGCTGCTGTAGCTGCAGTGTAAGTAGCAATTTCTTTCATTGTATTATCATATAAATGATAAATAAATGGTGCAGTACCTCCCGAAGATGGTTTTAATGATATATCAATACTACCTGGTTTTGTACTATTACATGTAATACCATGAATTTCAATTTCCGGATCAATAGCGGCAGGAGCAGTAATAATAGCTGTTCCAGAAGCTTCACAACCTTTGCTGTCTCTTACTGTATAAGGATAGCTTCCTGCAATTAATCCTCCATAAATAAATTTATCTAAGAAAAGTCCACCATTAAAACTAAATTTAAATGGTCCCTCTCCTGCTGTTGCCTCAAGTGTTACAGTTCCGTCTGCATCTCCATTACAAGTTGGACTTGTTGGAGTATCTTTTACCACAACAGTTTGAGGATCTTTTACTTCAACAGCTATCGTTTCTTTTATACAGCCATTAGCATCAGTAATTTCAAACTGATACGTTCCTGCTGCTGTTACTGGATAATCGAAAGATGTTCCTGTAAAAGGTGTTCCTGTAGTTGGGTAAGAACCTGCATCTACTTTCACTTTATATGTAAAGTTTGGTTTTCCTCCAGTTACAACTTTAACCGTAATTTTTCCATTTGTTGGTGTTACAGCAGCACATGTAAGCTCTTTAGTGATCTCTGCACTAACCGTCATTGCATCGTAAACAGTAATTGGAGCTGTTCCTGTACAACCGTTAGCATCTTTAACCGTAATAGTATATGTTCCTGCACCAACAGTAAATATATTAGCTGGACTTGGTGCAACACCTGTATTAATTGTATAAGTATATGGTGCAACACCACCATTACCTGTTGCTTCTATAACAAATGCGTTACCAGAAGCTGTACATTGATTGTTTACTTTAACATCAACAGTTGGTGCTAAATCAGTATCAATAGTTACGTCTATCTTCGCTGTACAATTATTAGCATCTTTAACCCAAACATCCCATTCTGTGTTCATTACTGGGCTAAGATCTGCACTTGCCGCATCTTTATAATCAGAATCTGTTGGAGCTACATTGTTTTGTTTAAAAGCATATTTATAATCTAACGTTCCTCCAGTAGCATGCACTGTTACTTTAGCCGTTGCTTTATTACAGTTTGCTTTTACATTAGAATCTAAATTTAAAACTAAAGCATCTGTAGGCTGCGTAATTACAACTTTTGTTGGGAAAGTACATAATGTCGTTTCATCTGTAAACACTACATCGTAAGTTCCTTCTCCAAGATTAGTTAAATCGAAAGAAGTTGCAGTCTGATTTGTAGCTGTCTGAACTCCATTAATTGTATAACTGTAAGTAGTTACAAATTTACCTACTGTATATCTAATAGCACCTGTAGTTTCTTTTGGAACCGCAAAACAATAAACATCATTAAGTTTATTTGCTGCTGCAGTAATAGAAACTACTGGCGGAATATTAATACTAAACTCATCATAACAACCATTTGAAGCTGTTGCTCTGAAAGTATAGTTACCAGGATCAAGATCCGTAAATACTCCTGATGTAGCTCCAGTAGTATTAGTTTGTCCTGAAACGATTGTGTAAGAAGTTACAGCTCCGCTACCCGCAACTAATGTAATCGTTGCTGTACTTTTTCTGCTAGCAACTGGATCACAATAAATTTTTGTTACGTCAACTTTTGCAATCTTAGGCGGATTAAGCGGTGAGATTGTAAGTGTTTTAACAGCAGTTGTACAGCCATTAGCATCCATGATAGAATATCTAACAGTTTGTGTTTTTGTATTATCTACAACTTCTAAAGTGTTTGATGGACCATAAGAGCCTCCATTAAAGCTGTATGAATAAGGAAGTACTCCTCCTGTTCCTGTAACGGTAACATTTTTAGGTTCTTTAGTATTTGTAGTGTTACAAGTAAATGGATCAATACTTGCATCAGCTGTTAATTCAGCTGGTTCTGTTATCGTAACATCTGCCGTAGCCGTTTTACATCCTAAAGCATCTTCTACCACAATATCATAAATTCCTGCACCTAATCCTGAAGGATTATTTACATTATAAACCTCTGCTGGTGAAGAACCTCTTTTGGTAATCGTATATGTAAATGGCGCTTTTCCAGAAGTAGCTGTTACCAAAATACTTCCTGTTTTTGCTCCATTACATTTTACATCAACTTTAGATGTGTTTATTGTTAAAACTGTAGGTTTTAAAGTAACTGTAATATCTGTTGTGTAAGCGTAACAAACTGGGTTTGCACTATCGTTAACTCTAAATTTATAAGTTCCTGCTACAGTTGCAGTGTAAGGACTAGTTACTGTTGAGTAGCCTCCTCCATTGATTGAAACTGCATAAGTACGAGTCCCTGTTCCTCCTGCAGAAGATAAGCTTATTGTTGTATTTGGTGTACAATTTGTATCTGCAACTACTGATGGAGTAATTGTTAATTGTTCAGCCACTACGTAATTAATAAAATCAGTACAACCGAATTTATCTTTTACTGTTAATTTATAAGTTCCAGGCGTTAAATTAAATGTATCAGCCGTTCCAAAATTAGTACCATCTTTACTGAATGTTGCTGGCAATGCATATGTACCTGTAATTTTTACAGAAATTGGACTTCCTGGGTAACATTGCGCTGCAATAGGATCCATTTTTGGAAGATCCTCTGTTCCAACAGAAACTGTTTTCTTAGTATAACAGTTATTTACATCCTTAACATAAACATCAATAGTTGTAGTTAATACAGCTGTATCAACTGTTAAAGTTGTTCCATAAGCTGTAGTTGGAATAGTAGAACCACTTGGCGCATAAGCATAGCTATAAGAACCATTTCCTCCTGTTATACCTGTTATTGTTAATGTTGCAATTTTATTATTACAACTAATTTTTGATGCATTAACTGTAAAGTCAATTGCAGTAGCTGCACCAACTGTTACTTGTTTGCTGTCAGAAACACAACCTGTTGTTTTATCTGTAGCAACGAAAGTATAGGTTCCTGGTGCTAAATTTGTATAAGTAACTGTGTTACCATTAACATTTGGTGTACCTGTATTAGGTGTGAAAGTATAAGTAAAGTTACCTGTACTGCTTACATCAGAAACAGTAAATGTAGCGCTACCGTTTTTAGAACCCACACATAATTCATCTGTTTTTGCACCTTCAGCTTTAATTTTAACTGCTTGGTCAATAGTTTTTGTACCAATTGCAGTACAGCCATTTGCGTCTGTTACCTTAAATTTATATTCACCTGGAGTAAGGCCAGTAAATGTAGCCGTATTTCCAGTTTGCGGTGCTGGCATAACTGGTCCTGAAGTCACTTCATATGTATATGGAGCAATACCAGCATTTGCTGTTAATACAAGACTTGTTGATGTCAAATTACAAGTTACAGCTGCCGGTGTAGAAATCGTAATTCCTGTTGGCGGGTTAAATGCCGGAACTTTAATTTCATTTTCAGCTGTACAACCATTAGCATCTTTTACATAGAATTTAATAGTTTGCTCAGCATTTGTTAAGGTAACTGTCTTAGTAGTTACACCATTATAATTTGTACCACCATCAAAGTTGTACGTATATCCGCCTGCACCACCTGCACCAACAATTGTAATTACTGCTGTAGAGCTACATGAAGTATTAGCAGGGAAGCTACCAGAAACAGTAACCTGTGTTGGGTTTGTTAATACAACATCGTAAATAGGTGAAAGACATCCTTTACCATCTTTTACTTGATATTTATACGTTTTTGTATTTGTTGCACCAACAAATGCATCTAAATTAGAATATGTCGCAGAAGAACCAAAAGTATTACCTCCGTCAAAACTAAATTCGTATGGTCCACCATTTCCGCCTGCTGGTATAACTGTAAAACTTCCGTTATTACCATTATAACATTTAGGGTTTATTGGCGTAGTAGATCCTGTTGGTTCAAGTTTAGTATCTACAGTTACTGCAGTTGTTAAAGCCGGACATCCTTTAGAATCTGTTACTCTGAATACATAAGATCCTGTTGTAGTCGCTGGGTAAACATTAGACCCTATCGCTACAAAAGGATCTCCGTTAACTGATACTTCATAAGTATAGCCTGGTGTTCCGTTTTGAGCTGTAATTGTAATCTGCGCGTTTGGCGAATTTGTACAATCTAATGCTTTTGTTACCTCTGCGTATGCTGTAACTTGTGTTCCTATCGCAATATTTGTAAGTGGCGTAGCATTACAACCATTTGCATCTCTAACATAGATTGTATATGTACCAGCACCTAAATTGTCGAATTTTTCTGAATCCTGATAATTCACACCATCTAAACTGTAATGGTATGGTGCTTTTCCACCGCTAACACTTACAACCAAAGTTGCTTTGTTTCCAGCATCATAACAAAGATCTGAACTAGCATCTAAAGTAGCTGTAGGAGCTACAGCTCCAACAACACTTACGACATCAGAAGCTCCTGAAGAACAATCTCCAGAATCTTTTACTACTACTACAAAGTCACCCGTAGCAGTTAATGGCAGGTTGAAAGTATCGTCAGTCTGGAATGGTATTACAATTGTTCCATCTGGACGTTCTAACTGATATTTATAATTTGGTTTTCCGCCTTTTGCAGAAGCCTTAATTACAGCACCATCTATACATGTTGGCTGGATTGTTACAGTAGCCAATGCAGTAACAGCTTCTGGAGCAGTTACACTTCTTGTATAACTTGTCGAACAATTTCCTGCTGCATCATATTGAACAACTACAGTATAATTTCCTGCAGCTAACTTATCTAAAACTAGAGGAGAAGCACTTGAATTTTGTAAACCTCCACCATTTACTGTATAATAATATCCTGTAGCAGGATTAAAGTTACTAACCGGAATTGTGATTACTCCGTCAGCTTTATCAATACAAGTCAAGTTATCAATAATTGGTGTATCGGCTTTAAAGCCTTTGTTGTCCTCTACAATAACTGTAAAATCTTTCTCTGCACCACAAGTTTCTGGAATCTGGCGTACCCAGATATCATCAACCGCTAAGTCGTTACCATCAATTACTTGACTATAAGATAAGATTACAAATTCTAAAGAGGTATTATTTCCTGGATTTAATGTTAAAACCTGACCATTACCTAAATCTGTAGTGTTATGCCATTTTTCATCTCTTGGAATTTCTTGCGTATCCTTTGATGCAGCAGGTGATATAAGTTGACCATTCTTTTGAAGCTGAATAGTTAATCTAGGAGATGGTAAATTATTATTCTTGCTTAATAAGTTAAGCATATACAATGATACCTGAATATCCTGATTTGGTATAACATCGTTAATCGTTTTACTATACAACACACCTCCAATTGGCACAACTCCACCAACGTTTACTGCTAAGAATCTACCATCTGTAATTCCAGGAGTATTGTTGATTACCGCTGTATTGTCTTTTGGTAAATTCCAATTGAAACCACCTACGTGAGCAGGAAGAAGTCCTTTCGTCACAACATACTCACCATCATTTAATAAAACAGGCATATAACCACCAACACCACAATCTTCTACATCATCTTGCGGTTCCCAACAATAAGCTGGGTGAATACCTGGTATTTTAGCATCTGGACCACGACCAAAATCTTCTCTTAATAAGTTACTGTAAGTAGGAACAGAAGTTACTTTATACTTCACTGTTATAGTGTGCGTTCCTGCCTTAATATCAGTAAAGACATTATTAGTTATAGGCGTGTTTGGTATATCGTCTATATAATACTCGTAAGTATAATTTGCATTTTGAGGATTTCTAACGGTTACAGTTGTTGAAGCTTTTCCGTCGCAAGTATAAGTTGTAATTGGATCATCAATTGTTGGATCTCCTGGTTTTGGATCTAAAACAACATTGTAAGGAATAGTAAAAATACATCCCGCTTTATCCTTAACTCTTAATACATAAGTTCCTGGTAAAACTTCTGCTTCATTTTTATTTGGAATCCATCCTTTTCCATCTCCAAAATCATATTCATAAGGCGGAGTTCCTCCTTCTACGTTATTAATACGTACTTTACCTCCTTGATTTACACCATTCCCATCAGGTAAACTACATCCTGCCAAAGCAGCTACACCTGCAGATGCAGTAAGTGCAGAAGCTGGTCCTGTAATTGTTACATCAACTGGATCAGTAAAACAGTGTTTTATTTGTTGTGTATTGTTTACTGTATAAGTAACACTATATCTAACAACAACTTTATAAGTACCTGGCCCTACATTTAAGAACACAGGATTTGCTGAAAAACTTTGGCCATTTGTAATACTATAAGCAAGAGTATTACCATTTGCTACAATATTTTCAATTCTAATAGATGAAGCTCCATCATAACAAACACTACTTGTATGATTTACATCAAACGTAGGTTTTGAGACTTCTGGTATAGTAATAGAAGTTGTTGCCGAACAACCAGCATCGTCAACGACTTTAATCTCGTAAGTTTTTGCTTCTGTAATAATAACCGGATTGGTATCAACACGTGTTGGAGATCCGTTTATAAAATAAGCGTAAGGTGCTTTTCCTCCAGACGCTGATAATAATAGTTTACCATCACTACAAGCTGTAAAAGGCTCTTGTAAAGTTGCAAATGCTTTTAACTGGCTTGAAGGCGGTTTTATTTCAAAATAATAAGATACATCACATTTTGGCGCTGGAGTCTGATTTATAGGACTGCTTGTAACTCTGATATAATAATTTTTACCATAAGTTCCGTAGCTTAAAGATGAGAAACTATAATCTAAAGCTGTAACAGGACCATCTTGTTTTTCAATTTGTCCAGTTGCCTGATTATAAAGATAAATATAATATGGCCCTTCAAAATCTTTGATTCCAACACTTGCACTTCCTAAATCAGTTGGACATATAGGATCTGTTTTCTTACCATCTAATGTTAAGTTTAATCTTCTGATTAAAATATTAGGTATTTTGAAAATACATGGGTTTGTAGTTACCCCTTTTTGTCTAATATAAATTGTATACGAATCCGGATTGTAAATAGGGAAGGTATTGCTGTCTTGCCATTCCCACTCTTGAATAGTCGCAGTTGGACTTGTTTTAATTGCATACTGATATCCTGCAGGAACGTCACGTACTGTAATACTACCACTATTACCGCAAAGTAGATCAACATGTTCTTCTGTTGGTGCTAATGGATTAGTGAAAACATTAAAGTAAAAACGGTTGAAACAGCTACCAGAATAATTAATAGTCAAACGGTATTGTCCAGCATCTTTTGCAGTAAAATCAGGACCAGTACTTACCTGTATCCATTTACAATCTGTACTTTCGTTAGCACAATTTTCGTTCGTTACTGCTTTACAGCTACTTGTGTCAAGCCTTTCCCAAACGATATTAGAACTATCATTAATTCCTGTTTGAATTAGTCTTGACGCATTTGCTCCACACAAAAATATTTTTGGCAATTCTTTACCGTCATTAGGACAAATTACTATTTGATCTGCAACATCCAATACTGGATTCTTAGCAGTTTGACCAAATCTTTCAACAGTAAATTTCTCAAAAATAGATCTACAAGGCGCTGGCGCTTCATTGTAAACATAATAAGTTCCAGGATCTTTAACTGTAAGAGTCTGTCCTGTTCCTATTTTTTTTGTTTTTTCTTTATCGCTGTACCAAGTATATGTTGAGTAACCATTTGCTGCAGTAATATCCAACGTCTCTGTACACAAGGTACGTTTTCTATCGTATTGACAGCCATCAACACCTACTAAGAAGTTGGTTGCTTTTGGTACCAAAATACATCCTGTATTAGTATCCACACTCGGATCATCCGATATTGTGAAAGAGGTATTTTGAGAACCTTTATATGTAGCGTATGCAGAGTTATCGATACTGTTTGAACAAGCTTCATCAAGCATTGTACAATCAGGAATTACCTGTACTTTAAATTTTATTGTTTTTTCTGTTAAACCTACTTTAACGATATCACTACGAACATCAAAAACAATATTTCTTGTAGTAGGATTCCAACTTTTTACTGTTACGCCATCAGGCAATGGTAATAAATCTGTTGGATAGTTAAAAATAATATTGATAGGCAGCTGATCGCGAATTGTAAAAGAAGTTGCATCATCATTACCTGTATTCTTAAAACCAATTTCGTAATTTAATTGCTGACCTAATGTTACCGTTTGCCCTCCAATATTATCGCCATTCGAGTTTTTAACAATTTTTGTTAGGACAATTTTAGGTTCAATAATTTCAACCGATATGGCAGTAAAGAACATAAAATACGAATCCTGCGAAGTATTAATTCTTAGCGTTGCGCTCGTCTCATTATTTTGAATGATAGTATTGCCATCATTTAAAACTTTAACCACTCCGGCATCATAACCTAATGTATTTTTACTGGCCGGATTACGATTGGTCATAATTGCATCTCCGTCAGTAATAGTACTATTAAAAAAGTTAGGCTTTGCAGGACTTCCTGCATCCCATCTAGAAGGAGGAACTGCTGGCGTAATTGGTCTAGCTAATGAAGATACAGGCCCCCATATAGCAGAGTTTCCACCTTTAAATTGTAATCCGTCACCCTCTAAAGGATTATCCCCTTCTAAGGCACTAAATCCTAATTTTACATTTACATTTCCTTCAGGATTTGTTCTAAAACCACTAATCGGAATATCCAAAGGAGGATCAGTACTTCTAATCA
The DNA here is from genome assembly GCF_023272795.1 of Flavobacterium humidisoli. Classification (NCBI taxonomy): domain Bacteria; kingdom Pseudomonadati; phylum Bacteroidota; class Flavobacteriia; order Flavobacteriales; family Flavobacteriaceae; genus Flavobacterium; species Flavobacterium humidisoli. The sequence continues at coordinate 1,103,871 of NZ_CP096829.1, forward strand.
TACTGAAACCATCAAAACTAGTAATATATTTACTTGGCAGTTTTGGATCTTTATAAATTACGTAAATACTCCATCCAGCAGAGTTTCCACCTCCAGGGTTAAGTGACCCTTGAGAACAAACTACATCTGCTATAGTATAAAGGCCTGGACCGGCAGCCTTAACTTCTGCCGTGATTTCTTTAAAACAAGCATAAGGCTTTGAAAGATAGGCATTGTTTACTCCTGATGCTCCTTCATCCCAAATTATACTTCCTGTTATATCCTTATAAGCACTAGTGCCCGTTTTTAATTTAACCTTATTAATATTGCTTCTATCAGAGCCTTGATAAGTTCCTGACCAATATAGAGCGGCATAAGCAATTTCGTAACAATCTTTACTTGCATCTGGAATAACCAATGTTGCCGAACTAGAATTGAAAGTTGATTCATTGTCTATGTCGATATACTTCATATCCAAATTATCGTTCGCCGTAGTACCAGTACCTTGAGAATCGAAAGGATTATTTGGACGGTTGTTTCTTCCACCTCCATCTCTATTTAAGATATTGTTTCCAATAACTAAAATATCTCCTTTTAAACTGGTATTATACCTTGGATCAAAATTCTTTCTTAACTGACCGTAAGAAGAAATACCGAGCAAGAGAAATACAGCTGCAATAAATACTTTAAAAATAGTAGTTTTTTTCATAGTCTTCATTTTGTTGTGGCCTTTTTTTAATTTTTTAAGGGGCATTAAAAAATAAATCATAGCATTCTTAACATTTTATTTTATGTCCTTCTGAAACCTCAGAAGGACTAACTTATCTATATATATTTCTATTAATTCTCAATTTTTACGACAGCCATTCTACCGTTGTATGGCTTGCTCCCTTTCGCTTCCAAAGCTTTTGTGGCTTCTTGTAGACCGTCGTATTTTTCATAATAGATGTAATATTTACTTGTTGTCACATTATAAAAGAAATTCACATCTGTAAGTCCAGCAGCTACCGCTTTCGTTAAAAACTCATCTCGTTTCTCGACACTGCTGTGTACTGCAAGAATCAAGTAATATCCACTATCAGAGTTTTTAATATTTTTAATAATCTGCATGTTTGACTGCTCTTCACCAAAATCAAAATCATTTGCTTTCAGTGGCGTGCTACTTACTTTTGTTGTCTCTTTTATTCGTTTAAGAGCGGCAAGGTCTTGGGCATATCTTCCTTCATCATTCTCATAAGCTGCACGTTTAATTCTACGTTTACGCTCAACTTCGGTATCTGTTTTAATACGCTCTAAATCGGCAATTAAAGCTGCACCTTCTCGTTCCATTTTTAATTGAGCCGCTTTCAATTCGTTTATCTTTTCAAGATAAGCTTTATTCAAAGGATCCTCTTTAGGGAACTTTTTAAGTCTTTCGTTATAAAGATTTGTCAGCTTCGCAATCTCATTTTTCATGCTGTTATTTGCATCAGCAATCTGAACTTTTAATGCTTCAATCTGACTGTTTTCAGCTGCTACACTCTTAAATGGTTTTGGCTCTTTATAAATACCTTTTTCACTTAAATCGTTTTCCTCTTTTAAATCGTTCAAGTCTTTTTGCTTATTCGCAACAGTTGCTTTAAACTGTGCTAATAAATCTGTTTGTACTGTACTTGTACTTTCTACAGACTGAGTCAAGTTTTCAATAGCTTTTCCAGTATCATCTTTCGCTTTCGCTGCTAGTGCAGCTGCTGCTGCATCCGCCTTAGCTTTATCTGCTGCTAATTTTGCCTGACGCTCCTCCTCTTCTCTTAACAGTCTTGTTTCTTCTTCAGCTTTTAATTTTTCTGTTGCTTCAGCATCTGCTTTTGCTTTTGCATCTGCTAACAGTTTAGCTTGAAGAGCTTCCATATCAGCTTTTGCTTTTGCATCTGCTGCTAGTTTTGCTTGAAGAGCCTCAGCATCTGCTTTTGCTTTCGCATCTGCTGCTAGTTTCGCTTGAAGAGCATCTGCGTCTGCTTTCGCTTTTGCGTCAGCTGCCAATTTAGCTTGGCGAGCTTCTTCTTCAATTCTAGCTTTTTCTTCTGCAGCTTGTTGTGCTTTTAATGCCTCAGCATCTGCTTTTGCTTTTGCATCCGCAGCCAATTTCGCTTGACGTGCATTTTCCTCTTCTTGTAATTTTTTAGCTTCCGCATCGGCTTTCGCTTTTGCCGTTGCCTCTGCGTCTGCTTTTACTTTTGCATCAGCTAATAATTTTGCCTGAAGAGCTTCCATATCGGCTTTTGCTTTTGCATCTGCAGCAAGTTTCGCTTGAAGAGCTTCTGCGTCTGCTTTTGCTTTCGCGTCTGCTGCCAATTTAGCTTGACGGGCTTCTTCTTCTACTTTAGCTTTTTCTTCTGCTGCTTGTTTAGCTTGTAATGCTTCAGCATCCGCTTTTGCTTTTGCATCTGCAGCCAATTTCGCTTGAAGAGCTTCTGCATCCGCTTTTGCTTTTGCGTCTGCTGCCAATTTAGCTTGAAGAGCTTCTGCGTCTGCTTTTGCTTTCGCATCTGCTGCCAATTTAGCTTGACGGGCTTCTTCTTCTACTTTAGCTTTTTCTTCTGCTGCTTGTTTAGCTTGTAATGCTTCGGCATCCGCTTTTGCTTTTGCATCTGCAGCAAGTTTTGCTTGAAGAGCTTCTGCGTCTGCTTTTGCTTTCGCATCTGCTGCCAATTTAGCTTGTAGTGCTTCTGCATCCGCTTTTGCTTTCGCTTCTGCTGCTAATCTAGCCTTTTCTGCTTCTGCGTCAGCTTTTGCTTTTGCAGTTGCTTCCGCATCTGCTTTTACCCTAGCATCAGCAATTAATTTAGCTTGCAAAGCTTCCATATCAGCTTTAGCTTTTGCATCAGCTGCTAATCTTGCTTTCTCTGCTTCAGCGTCAGCTTGCGCTTTTGCTTCTGCAGCCAATCTCACTTTTTCAGCTTCAGCATCGGCTTTTGCTTTTGCGTCCGCTTCTAATTTCGCTTTTGCAGCAGCTTCGGCATCAGCTTTCGCTTTTGCATCTGCTACAAGTTTCGCCTGAAGTGCTTCAGCATCTGCCTTTGCTTTTGCTTCTGCCGCCAATTGTGCTTGACGTGCATCTTCAGCTTGTTTTATTTTCAGCGCTTCGGCATCAGCTTTTGCTTTTGCTTCTGCGGCTATAAGTGCTTGTCTTGCTTCTTCGTCTGCTTTTGCTTTTGCATCTGCAGCTAATTTTTCTTTAAGAGCAGCCTCTTCAGCAGCTTTGGCTTTTGCATCTGCAGCTGCTTTCGCTTTATTAGCTGCATCAATTGAAGCTTTAGTTTTAACCTCCGAAGCAGCTTTTGCTTTAGCTTCTGCTGCTAATCTTGCTTGAAGTGCATCTGAGTCTGCTTTCGCTTTCGCATCTGCAGCTAATATAGACTGCATGTCTGCCGCTTCAGCTTTTGCTTTTGCATCGGCTTTACGTTTTGCTTCGGCAGCATCAGCTTTAGCTTTATTATCTTCTATTAATTTTAATCTCGCAGCTTCTGCATCCGCTTTTGTTTTTTCTGCCGCAGCCAATCTTGCTTGTCTTGCAGCTTCTGCATCAGCTTTTACTTTTTCAGCCGCTGCTAATCTCATTTTTGCAGCAGCTTCTGAATTTGCTCTTGCTCTTTCTATTGCAAGTTGTGCAGCCGTTTTCTGTTGTGTCGGTGCAGCTGCATTTGCAGCGGCTGCTTTAGCTTTTGCTGCTTCGGCATCGGCTTTGGCTTTATCAGCGGCTACCAGTTTTGCTTGTAAAGCTTCGGCATCGGCTTTCGCTTTGGCATCAGCAGCTAATTTTATTTTTAATGCTTCTGCATCTGCCTGTGCTTTATCTGCAGCTAATTGTTCTGGCGTTTTTTGTTCAACTGCTCCAGACTTGTTTGCTGCAGCTTGTGCTCTAGCTGCAGCCGCAGCATCAACTCTCGCTTTATTATCAGCGGCTAGTTTTATTCTACGCTCTTCTGCATCTGCTCTAGCTTTATCAGCAGCCAGTTGTGCTTGTGTTTTTTGTGTTTCGGCTACGGCTTTATTCGCTGCGGCTGTTTGTGCTCTCGCTGCGGCTGCGGCATCTGCTTTTGCTTTTGCCTCTGCAGCTAATCTTATTTTAACAGCTTCAGCATCTGCTTTAGCTTTATTGTCTGCTTCTAGTTTTGCTTTTGCTGCAGCTTCAGCGTCGGCTCTAACTTTTTCTGCTGCTGCTAGTCTTGCTTGTTTTGCTTCAGCATCGGCTTTTGCTTTTGCTTCTGCAGCTAATCTATTCTTTTCAGCAATTTCAGTTCTATTAACCTGAGTTGCTTCTGACTTTGGTTTAGCTGGTACCGATTTTGGTTTTGAAGGATCAATCAACGAACCTTCCTCATCATCTCCGTAATAGTAATTTCTATTTTTGAATTTATAGGCAATAGCAAATTCATGCGAACCACCTAAATTAGAGAAATTGCCCATTCCTCTTTCGTAATTGTATTCTATAGCAATACTTGGAGAAATATTAACCCCAAGTCCTGCAGAAACTCCATATAATGTATTATAGCCTACTTGTGCCCAAACTCCTTGTTGAAGTGCAAGCATTCCTAGACCAGAAATAACTGTTTTATCTTTTTTAATTTCTGTTCTAACCAATCCAGAGAATTTACTTCTATCAAAAAATCCATAATTGTCAATATATCCAGTATACATGGCATGTAATTGAATGGCTCTTTCTGGATCTTCTTTTACCATTCCAGATCCGAAATTATAAAGTACTAGATTGTTAATAGCCAATCCGAAATCTAAAAAAGCAGTACCATAGTTAATCCCAGGATTTACAGTTAAAAGCGTACTCTTTGGAAAATCTCCAGTTAAAATCGTTGAATCATCTGATATAATTTTTCCTGTATTTATTCCGCTTTGATAAATCCCTGCATTTAAACCAAAAGTCAAGTTACTATCTTCTTCCAAAACGATGTTATGAGCGAAATTGGCAACTCCGCCAAAAACAGTCATAAGCCCGTAATTTTGTTGAAATAACCCAACTGCAAATGCTTCGTTCTCTCTAAAACGACCTGAATAATTAAATAAGTAAGTGTTTGGTGCATCATCAAATTGCGTCCATTGTCTTTTGTTATAAAAACTTACATATGGATTTGATTCTCTAACAAAACTGAATGTCGGGTTAATTAAATATCTATTGAACTTCAAAGAATTTCTAATAGGTAATGAAAACGAAACAACTCCATCCTCACTTGCGTTTTGAGAATAGAGTACATTAGATAAACCGTAAAATAACGTGATGAATAGTAAAAGTTTCTTCATATTATTTTATAACAGTTATTGATCCTTTTTTTTCACCTGTGTCGGATTGAATGACATAGTAATAAACGGGATTTACATTCTTAAAATCTACATTGTTTTGAGGCCAATCGCCTTGGTAATTCACTACATCCAGAACCATATCTCCGTTTGAACTAATGATCATTACCTTTGTATTTGCATTTTTATATTCGTCTGGAATATTCCAGTACGGATTCATACCACTTAACTTGATAATGTTTGGAATAACACTTGATGGACCAGATTCTCCATTTATTCTAAATGTAAATTCTTTACTAGAAACACATCCAGATGCCAAAGAAACCTTAGCTTTATAATTACCTTTAACAGCTACAACATAAGATCTTGTCGTTTCGTTAGGAATTAAGTTATCGTTTAAATACCACTCATAAGTTGCATCTGCCGCACCTGTAGTAATGGTAATCGTTACTGTTTCTCCTGCACTTAATTTATATCCATCCTCAGCATCAATGCTTGCTTCAAAACTATTGCTTTTCAAGTCGATAGTTCCGGTTGCTTTACATCCGCCAAAATCGACTTCAACAGAATACAATCCAGATTCGTTTGTAGAATAAGTACGGTTAGTAGCACCAGCTATCAAGACTCCATCCTTTTTCCAAGCATAGCTGTTTCCAGAAGTTGCAGTTAAAACAGTTCCTGTTCCACTAGCGCAAAACGGGTTTCCTAAACTTGAATTAATAGTTACGTTAGATCCACTAGAAGAAGAAACAACATTAACACGATTAGAACTAAAGTTAACATCAGAACATTGACCATAATCAATCTCTGCATAATATTTTCCTGTACTATTAATAACTATGTCTTTAGAGGATTGTCCTACGATAAGAACATCATCTTTGTACCATTTGTATTTAATATTAGAAATATTGATTGGAGATGGAGTATCAGCACTAACAGAAAGGGTTAAACTACCGCCAGCACATAACATTGCTGTATCAGTCTTACCATTGATAAAGAAAGATGATTCGTATGGTTTGAAGTATGCAGGAAATGCAGTATTTCCTAAAGAATTTCTAAATCTTGTACTCGTAACGCCTGTTGAACTTTTTACTCTAAGACTATAGGTATCAGAACCAACTAAATTTGTAGGTACTGCATATTTAATTGTTTTTTGAGTTGCAGAAACATCAACAGTTTGAAGCAAAGTTGTGGCAACAGGAGTAGTAAAATTTCCCGCAGCGTCTGAAAGCTCAACTACGAAGGTAGTACCTGCGGGAAAATCTATATAACTAAAAGAAGCATAAAACTCGTTGAAAGAATTACCAGCACAAAGCTTTTCTAAACCGTCAAAGGTTTGAGGCGCTATAGTTTGGGCATAGGCATTCGATCTAGCAAATAGTAAAATGCTAAATAATATTAAAACTTTAAAAAAAGATAAAGTAATTTTTTGAATCATATAGTGCGTGTTCTTGCTAGATCTATACGCTCAAAAAACAAGATATCAATGAATGTTTCTGAGAAATCGTACTTGTAGTTTTCAATCACTTCTTTTGCAAGAACTGAAGTAGCCGCAAGTGTAGAATTCTCTTCACAATCGTTTGATAATGTATTTGACTCAGCCGCTATAGTAAGGCTGTCCTTGGGGTTGGACATCCCTACTATAAACTGATTAAAATTGCTGTTTTCAATAACAGCACTATTATTACTGTTCTTTTGGTTATTGCAAGCCAAAGTTAAACTGTGCTCAGAACCAGCAGCCTTTGTAGGTTGTTCTGCTGTATTCTGTGCATATAGAGTTAACGAAATAGGCGAAACCAAAAATATTATATATAAAAAATATTTTTTCGTAGATACCATTATGTTTTGATCTTTATTTAGGCCCTTTAGACGATACATAAATTGTGTCTGGGGACTTAATTAATAAAATTTACGCGTGGGAAATAAAAATCGAAACTATTTATCTATTACCGCTAGAAGCTGTGATTTTTCCTAATTGTAATCTGAAATCTGGTTTTTTTGGATTGAAGATATCAATGAATGTTTCTTTGTTATCACTTTGTGACATCACGTTAAAGAAAACACTGTTTCCATACCAGCTCTCTAAATCTTCGTTGTTAGAATTGTACTCTGTAAAGATGTTTCCGTTACATAAGTTAAAGTACATTTCCTCAAATTTGATTTTTTTAAGATTGGCATCATTGATTTCAGTTTTGCTGTCTAATAATACTGCAGGGTTAAATCCAGAGATTACACTTCTTTTCATTTCAAGAGAAGCATTCTCTGCTACGTAAACAGCCTCTTTTACTAAACCTGCTTGAATGTCAGCTTTAATATTTTCGCTGTCGTTAACCATTGTAATATTACTAGCAACAACTAAAGTTTGTTTTTTAGTGAAATCTGTTTCACTTTTCTTCTCATAAGATTTTACCTCCATACAACGAGATCCGTCTTTAGTACTTGAGAAGTAAGAAGATCTAACTGCTAGAGAATTGAAGAAACGACATTGAACTCCTTGAGAAAATTTAAAGTCGTCATTAACTGATTTATAAGATACAAATTTTGTAGCATTTAAGTCACCACCTAAGATCCCGAAAGAATCTCCTCCAGCGTAACTTACCATAATGTTTTCAAGAACAGTTTTGTTTCCAACAGCTGCAAGAGTCAAACCGTTGAAAGTATCTGAACCTTTTACTTTTTTACCAGCAAACTCGATTCTAACGAATCTTAAAACTCCTGAGTTTGAAGCTACATTATCACCACCATAAGTAGTCATTGTAGGATCAAGGTCAAGGTTATAAGAACCTACATTTCCGAATTTATTAATTGGTGCATCTCCAAGGATTACAATTCCACCCCAATCTCCAGCTTTTTTCATGCTGCGGTTTGAAGTAAATACAATTGGATCTGTTTCTAAACCATCAGCCACTAATTGTGCGCCTTTTGTGATTACCAATGTTCCTTTTGTTTCGAAATCACCAATAATTACAGTTCCTGGTTCGATAGTTAGAACAGCATTGTTTGTAACATAAACGTTTCCTTGTAGAACGTAGATATTTCTTTTTAGCAATTTAGTGTTAACAGAAATATTTCCTGCTAAAATTTGGTTTGCTTCTCCATAGTCAACTTTATTAGGCTTAAATTCGGTCCAGTTGTTTAACCAATTAGTGTAGCCCATAATTCCTTTCTCTTGTTGAGCACTCATACTCGTAACTGTCAAAAGAACGCAGATCAATTGAGTAATTTTTTTCATGATAAGGGGGTATTACGGTTAATAATAAATTTGGGTATGCGCAAATGCAAAAACTCCTCTCGAGTTTTCTGGAATTTTACAGAACCCTCGAGAATGAGTTTTTTTTATTTTGTTTTCGAAGAATGTCAAAGCAATATTTTACTGAGACTTTCCAGAAAAAAATTTCAAAAAAAATGCTTTATTACATTTCGTTCAAATCGTTGAACTCGTGTAATGATTTCAATGTACTTTCGTAGAACAAGATTGCCGCGATTAGATTCCCTTTATCAGAGTAAGGCATCATTTTTCTTTGGAATTCTACAGTTGTATCCAAGAATGTTGATGTACCCACTGCCTGAGCATCTAATACTTTTTTGTGTTCGTTATCGTCTGGAATACCAAGGTCGGCCATAGTAACACCAGGTTTAGTAACCAAAGCAATGTAAGGGAGAGTTTTAACTAATACTTTGATACGCTCGATGTATAATTCCAAAAGCTCACCCTTTTGCATACCACTTAATTCTTTTTGATCATGGTATTTTCGGATAAGAGCAGTTGTACTGATAATACTTCTCGGTGCGTTTTTAGCTTGTGCTGAAACAGCCGCAGTAGTTAAGATAAAAAAAGCACTAAATAGAATAATTTTCCCTTTCATAGATTCTTATTTTATAATTGGTTGTTGATAAAAACAAAAATATATAAATTAACTTAAATTACAACTCCAACTCATTTTTTTTTCAAAAAATTTCCTTAAAAAAACCTTAAAAACCAGCCTTATGTCGAGAAAATGTGCGTTTTAACGCGCTTTTTGTTAAAAATGTTAATTAAAAAACCGTAAGAGATTAACTATAAAAAACAAAAAATTAACTCTATAAATAGCCAAAAAAAACCACCGTTTGCCGAATTTCGAAAAAAAATATTAACAAAAACATCTTGATATTTACTCACTTGAAGATATTTATTAACAAAATTCTGTCGAAAGTGAGCCGAAAATTTTAAAAATCATCTACTCGCTTTGACACAGAATTTGAAAATTGCAAACCGCTAAATAATCTTATCCTGAAAATTTTTGACTACACATTTTCTTCTATCTTTGCGCAATGCAATTTTCTCAAATTTTAGGTCAAGATTACATCAAAAGCCACTTGATAAAAAGTGCTGCTTCTGGTAGAATTCCTCACGCACAATTATTCGTTGGTCCAGAAGGAAGTGGCACATTAATAACCGCCATTGCCTATGCCCAATATATTTTGTGCAGCAATACTGGCGATGAAAATTCAAACGGAAACGATTCTTGCAATCTAAAGTTTGACAATATATCTCATCCCGATCTTCATTTTATTTACCCAACCGTTACAACCGAAGATGTAAAAACAAAACCCAAAAGTTTAGATTTTATCCAAGATTGGCGAGGGTTTATTCAAGAAATGCCTTATGGAGGTTTATTCGATTGGTATAAAATTCTGGGCGTTCAAAACAAACAAGGAGAAATTCGTGTAGAAGACGCACAAGAAGTTTTAAAATCGCTTTCGCTAAAGTCTTATGAAGGCGGCTATAAAATCATGATTATTTGGATGGCCGATAAAATGAATATCGCGGCATCCAATAAACTTTTGAAACTCCTAGAAGAACCATCAGACAAAACCATGTTTATTCTGATTTCTGAAAATGAAGAAGATATTATCCAAACCATACGCTCACGCTGCCAGGTAATTCACTTTAATGGACTTCCAGAAAAAGTAATCGCCGAAGCTCTCGTTGCTCAAGAAAATATAGATTCCAACTTAGCTAAAAAAATCGCGCATCAAGCTCAAGGAAATTTTAACAAAGCACTTCATTTATTAAAAGAAGACGACGACGATCTTCCATTCGAACAATGGTTTGTCAATTGGGTTCGTGCCGCTTTTAGAGCAAAAGGAAATGCAGCAGCTATTCAGGATTTAATTTCGTGGAGCGAGCAAATTGCTGCACTCGGACGCGAAAGCCAGAAAAAATTTATTCAGTATTGTATCGAAATGTTTCGACAAGCCTTAATGCTAAATTATCAAGCACAAAGTTTGGTTTACATTGAACCAAAAGTAGATAAATTTAAGTTAGAGAATTTTGCTCCTTTCGTAAACGGAAACAATATCCACGAAATTTTCAAAGAACTTTCAGATGCCATGTATCATATTGAAAGAAACGGAAATGCAAAAATAATCCTCACCGATTTATCGATCAAATTGACTCGTTTAATTCATAAAAAATAATTCATAATGAACAATGTTGCCTCAATTTTACTTTTAGCTTTTCTAGCTTTAACTTTTTTACAATCGGGTTACGAAAAAATTTTTTATTGGAAAGATAATGTGGCTTGGCTTAAAGAACACTTTGCCAAAACCCCATTAAAAAATCAGGTACCGCTGGCTCTTTTACACTTACTAATTTTGGAATTAATTTCTGGAATTTTATGTGTTGTTGGAGGAATCCAATTATTTACAAATAATGGCAGAGAATTTGGTTTTTACGGAGCTATATTTTCATGCATCTGTTTGCTAATGATGCTTTTCGGACAAAGACTTGCAAAAGATTACGATGGTGCGAGAACCATTGTTATATATTTTATACCAGCCGTTATGGCTGTCTATTGGTTAAATTAACCAATACAATTTTTAAATTTTTAGATCAAAAAAATGAATCCAAAACATCCTTCAGAATCCCTAACTATTTTAACTGATTTAGTTTTACCGAGCGAAACAAATCCTTTAAACAATCTTTTTGGTGGTGAATTATTAGCCAGAATGGATCGCGCCGCAAGTATTGCAGCCCGCAGGCATTCGCGCCGAATTGTAGTAACGGCTTCTGTAAATCACGTTGCCTTCAACAGAGCAATTTCGCTTGGAAGCGTTGTAACCGTAGAGGCAAAAGTTTCAAGATCATTCAAAAGTTCGATGGAAGTTTTTATAGACGTTTGGGTAGAAGACCGCGAATCTGGAAACAGAACCAAAGCCAACGAAGCAATTTACACTTTTGTAGCCGTAGACGATACAGGAAGACCCGTTGAAGTTCCTGCAATTATTCCAGAAACCGAGCTAGAAATTCAGCGATTTGATGCTGCGCTTCGTCGTAAACAATTGAGTTTATTGCTTGCTGGAAAAATAAAACCTTCTGATGCAACAGAATTAAAGGCTTTATTTTTATAGAACGATTTTGTGACAATTTGGAACAATCAAACTTCAAAAAAAGAAGTAATTTTACAAATTATAAAACTGATTAATAAGATTACGGAAGAATTTTCTTATTTTTATCCAAAAAGACAAAACAATAATTTAGATATTAGAAAAAAATGAGTTCAGAGAAAGAAGCCAAATTAAAAGCACTACAATTAACGCTTGACAAACTTGACAAAACCTACGGAAAAGGCACCGTAATGAAAATGGGCGACAGAGCCATTGTAGAAGTAGAAACGATTTCTTCTGGCTCACTAGGTGTTGACTTAGCTCTTGGAGTAAACGGATATCCGAAAGGAAGAATTATCGAAATATATGGTCCAGAATCTTCTGGAAAAACAACTTTGACGCTTCACGCTATTGCAGAAGCTCAAAAAGCAGGTGGTATTGCAGCCTTTATCGATGCCGAGCATGCATTTGATAGAAATTATGCTGAGAAATTAAATGTTGATATCGAGAACTTAATCATTTCTCAACCAGATAATGGAGAGCAAGCTTTAGAAATTGCCGAAAACCTAATTCGTTCTGGAGCTATAGACATTGTTGTAATTGACTCGGTTGCGGCTTTAACTCCAAAAAGTGAGATCGAAGGCGAAATGGGAGATTCTAAAATGGGGCTTCACGCACGTTTGATGTCTCAAGCTTTGAGAAAACTTACTGGAACTATCAGCAAAACAAATTGTACTGTTTTCTTTATCAACCAGCTTCGTGAAAAAATTGGTGTTATGTTCGGAAATCCAGAAACTACAACTGGAGGTAACGCACTTAAATTTTACGCTTCTGTTCGTTTAGATATTCGTCGTTCTGCTCAAATTAAAGACGGTGAAAACGTAATCGGAAACAGAACTAAAGTAAAAATCGTTAAAAACAAAGTGGCTCCACCATTTAAAACTGCCGAATTCGACATTATGTATGGAGAAGGAGTTTCTAAAACTGGTGAAATCTTAGACTTAGCTGTTGAATTTGATATCGTTAAAAAAGCAGGATCTTGGTTTAGCTACGGCGATACAAAATTAGGTCAAGGTCGCGATGCTGTTAAAACTTTAATTAAAGATAATCCAGAACTTGCTGAAGAACTGGAAATTAAAATTAAAGAACACATAAAAGAATTGGCAAATGCCTAAAAAATAAGTCGAAAAAAGACGCTTTTAAATAGCCGAGTGATGTAAAAATTACTCGGCTATTTTTATTTTAAAATAAAAATGAAATTTTCACGCAACCTTTTTACAAAACATCCATCTCTATAAAAAAGCAGTTTATAATTGGTACTGCCATATATCAATTTCGAGTTTTTTTTAGAATTTACGTTGGTTGGTTATTTGATTAAAGACCCGTTATTTATCTTCATCTAACGGGTTTTATCAAATTTTTTAAATTTCGACGCAACCTTTTTAATTTTTCTATATCTATAATAATGTGACATTAACTTGAGTTATTAACTAAACTCTTTATTATCAACCATTAATATTTTTAACCATGAAAGAAAAAATGGAATTGTTGTACAGTAAAAACCGAAGAAAAACCAAATTAAGATTTAAAAAAGTATTGCGTTTTATTTCCGAAAAGATAATTCACAGATAATAACTTTTGAATAAAAATAGGGGGTTTTTAATTCAAAGAAAAGCCGGTAGATAATCAAATCTACCGGCTTTTGTATTTTACATAATGTGTTTATGGTTATTCCTTTTGATAATCCATTAAACCATTATAAATTATATTTCTAACTTGATCTCTTAATTCTTTTCTGTTGTCGCTTGTCAATCCTTTTGTTTCTATGAATGGTAAAATTCGTGCGCGCATTTTTCCCGGACTTCCACTCAAAAAAGTATATGAAAAACGTTCCTTATTATCTGGATAAACAATCGGAACAATTGGAATTTGATGATCTATCGCTAACCTGAATGCACCGTCCTTAAACTCATCCAGCAAAATACTTTCGTCATCTGGAACCCCACCCTCTGGGAAAATGCAAATACTTAAACCTTGATTTAATCTATTTTGAGCTCTTTTAAAAACTTCATTTTTACTTTTAGAAGAACTTCTGTCAACCAGAATACAGGTTCTTTTATAGAAAAATCCAAAAAGTGGAATCTTTACCAACTCTTTCTTTCCAACAAAAACAAAAGGATTTTTAATTAAAGCCAACGTAAGCATAATATCGGTCATAGAGGTATGATTGGCCACTATCATGTAACTTTTGCCTTTAATGAGCTTCTGTTCGCGTTTTACGGTATAAAAGAAACCCATTCCGAAAAGGATAAATTTAGCCCAAATGCGGGCCATTTTAAAGAAATATGGATATCCTTTCTCAGAAAGGATAGAAACGACCAGAAAAGGCAACATAATGAGTATCGGAATCGCCATTAAGACGTAAAACCAAATTCGCCAAAGAATCCAAAAAGCAATTTTAAATATTTTCATAGCTTCAAATGTAAGAAAACAGAAGTGAAATTTATAAAGATTTTTACTTTCCTCAGTTTATTGTTTTTTAACGCAGAGCGCGCAAAGGGTTTTCGCAAAGTAAAGAAGTTATTTGTTTGAGAGATTGCTTTGCAACAAGTTCGCAAAGCTTTATTTATAAATTATTTACAACTCTTCTAATACCATTTTTTAAAAGACTTTCACTGAAATTTATAAGAAGGCCGAGTTTAAAATTTCCTAACTTCAAATAGGTTAATGTTTGTGCCAAATGGTTAACAGTAAGTGATTCTACACTTTTTATCTCTATTAGAAATTTGTTTTCAACAAGCAAATCAATGCGGTACCCACAATCAAGTTTAACTTCTTCAAAAACTAATGGCAAAGATTTCTCTTTCTCAACAAGAAGTCCTCGCTGTTTAATTTTATAAAATAAACATTCTTTATACACATTCTCTAATAAACCCGGTCCCAATTTTTTATGAATTTCAATAGCTAACCCAATTACAATATTTGATATTTCGTTTTCTGTCATAATCTAAAAAAATCAAAATTATAAATATTTTCTTATAATTTAATTAAAGGGTTTTAATTTAAGACCACTTTACAGAAGATAAAGCTTAGCGAACTTATTGCAAGGCAATCTCTAGGAAATAAAACTTGTTTCCTTTGCGAAAATCCTTTGCGCGCTCTGCGTTAAAATGACCCGCAAAAACACAAAACATTGCGATAAACCTTTGCACACTTTGCGGTTAAAAAAAACATCACGACATTTGCAGTTAAGAAAAAATCTAGAATGGCAAAAATACTTACTGGTGTTCAAAGTACAGGAACACCGCATTTAGGAAATTTATTAGGAGCAATTATTCCGGCAATCGAATTATCAAACGATCCAGCAAATGAATCTTATTTGTTTATTGCCGATTTGCATTCAATCACTCAGATTAAAGACGGAAAAACTTTAAGAGAAAACACCTATAGCACAGCTGCGGCTTGGCTTGCGTGTGGATTAAATCCTGAAAAAGTGACATTTTACAGACAATCTGATGTTGTCCAAACTACTGAACTAACATGGTATTTGAGCTGTTTTTTCCCATTTCAAAGATTGACATTAGCACATTCTTTCAAAGATAAAGCCGATCGTTTAGACGATGTTAATGCTGGACTTTTTACTTATCCAATGTTAATGGCAGCCGACATTTTACTTTATGATGCAGAATTTGTTCCTGTTGGAAAAGATCAGTTGCAGCATTTGGAAATTACTCGTGATGTTGCCGCTCGTTTTAACCATCAAATGGGTGAAACATTTGTTCTTCCTGAAGCTAAAATTCAAGAAGACATTATGCTTATTCCAGGAACAAACGGAGGAAAAATGAGTAAATCTGCTAACAATATCATCAATATATTCTTGGATGATAAAACGTTACGCAAGCAAGTCATGAGTATTGAAACAGACAGTACGCCGCTTGAAGCTCCAAAAAATCCAGATACTTGTAATGCATTTGCAATCTATTCTTTGCTAGCAAATGAAGAACAAATTGCACAAATGAGAGCAAACTATTTAGGCGGAAACTATGGTTATGGTCATGCCAAACAAGCTCTTTTTGAATTGATTATAGAGAAATTTAAAACAGAAAGAGAAAAATATAATTACTACATCAATAACCTTGAAGAAGTTGACGCTTTGTTGAAGAAAGGCGCTGCAAAAGCTTCTGTAATTGCTGATGGTGTTTTGGCAAAGGTTAGAGAAGTTTTGGGATTTCAAAAATAATCTACAAACAATTTTTTAAGAAACGCGGATCATTTTAAAAATGATCCGCGTTTTCTTTTATTCATTTATTTTTTGTAACTTCAAGTATATTAATCTCTTAAAAAATAAAAGATGGATAAATATATAGAAGATTACAATGTTCCGTCGTATGTATTTCAAATTCTAAATATAGTTTTCGGCTTATTGCTGATTTATATTTTATATCGATTATACAAACATTTTACAAGAAAATAAATATAGGATTTTCTGCGTTAAATTGACTCAAAAAGTTTCCCAGGAAGTGGTCTTATAACTCCTTTTAGTTCCATTCCTATAAGAATTCCTGACAGTTTGAAAATTGGAATATCACATTCGATCGCTATAATATCAAGTAATTCCTTTCCATTCTTCTGGAGAAAATCGTAAATCTTTTGCTCTTCAGTTCCTAATTCTACAAAAAGTTGTTTTTGAATCGTTTTTGGATTTTCCTTAATATCCCAATTCAGCATATAAATCAAATCGGCGGCAGATGTTAACACATTTGCTTTCTGAGTTTTAATTAAATTATTACAGCCTTGGCTATACTTATCTGTAACCCTTCCTGGTACAGCAAAAACATCACGATTGTAATCATTAGCCATATTGGCAGTTATTAAAGATCCGCCTTTATCGGCAGATTCTATTACGATCGTAGCTTCAGCCATTCCAGCAACTATGCGATTTCGACGAACAAATTTTTCTTTATCAGGATTCGAATCACTCCAAAACTCTGTTATAAATCCGCCGTTCTCTTCCATTCTGGCCATGTACTTTTTATGGGTTCTCGGATAAATTTGATTTAAACCATGAGCCAGTACGCCTACAGTTTGCAAATTAAAATCCATTGCCGCCTGGTGCGCCACAATGTCGACTCCATAAGCAAATCCACTAACAATTACAGGATCCAATGGCGCAAGATCTTCGATCAGATTTTTACAGAAATCAGTTCCATAAGAAGTAATCTGACGTGTGCCTACGATACTAATTATCTTTTTGTTTTTGAAATTCAGATTTCCAGCAGTAAAAATTAGAATTGGTGCATCAAAACAATGCTTAAGCCGTTCCGGGTAATTTTCGTCCTGAAAAAAAGAAACCTCAATATTGTTCTTTTTTATAAATGACAGTTCTTTATCTGCTTTCTCAAAAACACTTTTATCTTTCAGGTTTTTCAATAAAACACTTCCAATTCCATCAACACCTGCTAATTGCGAATTTTTAGCTTTAAAAATAGCAGAAGCATCACCAAAAGAATTAAGCAACTTCTTGCCCATTATATCTCCCACTCCATCAACCTTTAATAAGGCAAGTAAATTAAATAATTCCTGATCGGTCATAGTTTATAATATTATGTAAAATAGAAAAAATAAATCTACTTTTTATGAGGCGCAAATATCCATAAAACAAAGTAATTTCTTAATAAATTTTAAAAATAATTCTTATCGTGACATTTAAATAAGAAAAACCAACCACTTAAATAATTGAAAACGAATTGTCTAAAAATAATTCTGAATTGTTAATAAAAATTGTGAATAAAATTTTGATAACTATAAGCGATGCATAACTTTGTTACTATGAAAATCGAAGTATATATCTCACAGTTATTGTATCGTTATCAGTGTGTAACGGTTCCAGGGTTTGGTGCATTTTTAACAGAAACTCACTCAGCGCAGCTGAATGAAAGCACTAATTCGTTTTTTCCACCAAAAAAAACCATTTCTTTCAACAGCCGCATCAAAAATAATGACGGATTGTTAGCAAATCATATTGCTCAAGCAGAAAAAACATCTTATGGTTTTGCTGTTAGCGCAATCGCTTTTGAAATTTTGAATTGGAAAAAAGCATTAGAAGAAGATGGCGTAATTCTTTTAAAAACTATTGGCGAGCTACGTTTAAATTCTGAAAGCAATATTGTTTTCAAACCAAACGATCAGACCAACTATCTATCTGCTTCTTTTGGACTGAGTCCTTTTGTTTCTCCAATGGTTAAAAAAGAGGCATTCGAGAAAAAAATCGAAAAGATTGCAGCAAAAGAAAAAGATGCCGTTTTAATATACGAAAATGAAGAAGAAACCAAATCTTCGAATCCTTTCTTGCGATATGCTGCAATTCTTGTTTTAGGACTCGGAATTACAGGAAGCATTGGTTACCCATTATATCAAAATCAAATTGATAACCAAACACTTGTTGTAGAACAAGCAGTTCAGAAAAAAGTTCAAAACAAAATTCAAGAGGCCACTTTCTTTATCAAAAGTCCACTTCCAGCTGTAACACTTTCTGTTGATTCGGCTAAAGTTGAAACTGTAGAAGCCACAATGCCATATCATATTATGGCGGGCGCTTTTAGAAGTGAACAAAATGCTAGAAAAGCTTATAACCAATTAATTAAAGATGGTTTCAAGGCTAGAATGCTAAAAGAAAACAAACACGGTTTATTTCCTGTTTTGTACGGAAGTTATGCTACAATGAAAGAAGCAGAACAAGCCCAAAAAGAAATACAAAAAGGCGAAAATCCACAAGCTTGGATTTTGGTCGAAAATCTATAAAACTAAAAAAGCCTATTCAGAAGAATAGGCTTTTTTTAGCCTTATTCTGTTGTTTTAAAAAATTTAACGGGTAGTCTTTCAAAATTTCTTCAAATAAATTCGCCTTCTAAAATTTAAACAAACAACAATGAACAAAATCTTCAAAACATTAGTATTCTTATTTTTACTAAGCTCTCAATCTTTCTTTGCTCAACAATCTTCAAACACTTCTGAACAATTAGAAAGACAAAAAATCGAAGCCCAAATACAAAAAAGCTTACAGGAAAATCAGAAAAAACTTGATGATAAAATGGATCAGCTGAAGAAGGAGCAGAAAGAACTAGAAAGCAAAAAGAAAGCGCTTTCTAAATCGGAAAGCAATTTGAAATCAACAAAAGAAAAAATCAGTAAAATTGAACTTGCCAATCAGAAAATTGAAAACAAAATTGCAACTTCAACTATTTCTGATGAAGAAATTCAAAAGCAAAGAATTAAAACTAAAGAAAATGAAGTTACGATTCAAAAGCTAAAACTGACACAAATTTCTCAAGAAAAAGAACTTGAAAAAGTAATGTCAAACATTTAATTAAAAAGCCTGATTCGCTTCTGAATCAGGCTTTTTTTTAATGTTTATCGTGAAACAATTTTTGCATCTTGAGATAGAATTTCTTTTCCAGACTGATAAACCGTCAATACTGCTGGCGGCGAATCTTTTTCGCCTAAAACAATGAAATGACATACATATCTAAAATTTCCTTTTTTGAATTCATAATGATGATTTCCGCCGGTTCCATCCGCATAGAAAACTCCGTTTTCAATTACTAAATCGGGTTTGTCTGTCATTTGGTTTTTGATTCCCCACGAAACGTAACGAAATTTATTATTCCCCAAATCATCAATTCTAATTCTGAATTTTGAAGTCTCGAGAATTGCAACGGGCTCTTTAAAATTTGAAATTGAAGAATTTACATTTTTTTTCTGCGCTGCAATCAATGAATTTTTCAATTTTAATTCTTCGTCTGATTGATGATTGATAGTGATAATTTTTCCGTCTGTATCAATCCACAAATCTCCTTGATTCAGCATAATGCCCCTCCATCCTACTTCCGACCAATCTTTTGCCGGATTAGATTTGGTTATTTTTTCAATTAAAACTTTATCAAAAATCTGATCATATCTTTTCACAAAATCTGCTTTATCCTTAACCGAAGGAATTGGATATTCTCGTTTAAAAGGAAATTTTATACGTTTAGCAATTGCTTCTTTGTCGCTGTTTTTTACTTCCAGAATAAATTTCGAAATGAACTTTTGGTATTCTGGTTTCAAATCCTGAGCAATCAAAAACGAAGAATTAAATATCAGAATTGTAAACAATATTTTAAATGTTTTCATATCAAAAATAATTTAATGCGTTAGAAATTAGATTTTTGAAAAATAGAAAATCGTGTTTCACGTAGGACGTCCAAAAAATTAATTGATACTTGCTTTGAACATTTTTAGTTCGTCCCAAGTAAATTCATCTCCATATTTTTC
Source organism: Flavobacterium humidisoli (assembly GCF_023272795.1). Lineage (NCBI taxonomy): Bacteria > Pseudomonadati > Bacteroidota > Flavobacteriia > Flavobacteriales > Flavobacteriaceae > Flavobacterium > Flavobacterium humidisoli. The sequence continues at coordinate 1,123,824 of NZ_CP096829.1, forward strand.
TTTCAAAGGACTCAAAGATTCTTCTTGATAAAACTGAAATGCTTCTCTCAAAGCCAAAATCTTATCGTACGGAAGAACATCGGTAATTTCTATTTTCTTCGCTTGAATGAGTCTTATCAAATGGCCTTCGATCGTTTGAACATTCAATTTACGCATTCTTGCAATATCTTCCACCGAATTTTTCTCCATCCACAAATCGTATGTTTCTTCGACTGTCGTTTTTTTAGCCGTTTTAAGCTCGTTTTTCTCCGTCTTAGTTGATTTGTATCGGACAACGGGTTCTTCTGTTCTAAAAATGTCTGTATTTGTCGTTTTAAGCTCTTCTCGAATCCTTTCTGCTTTGTTGGATTTATAGTTTTTAATATTTGGCGACGTTAACTTTTCTTTACTGATTTCTTCGCCGGCCACTACCACTTCAATCAATAACTTGGCTTTCATCAATCTCAAAACTGCTTTAGTTTGCAGATCTTCCAAAAAGTTAAGTTCTTCATAGAATTCTTTTACTTTTTTAAATTTTTGAATTTCAGCCATTTTGTAAATCAGATCATCAACCAATTTATCCATTGGCTTGAAAAAATAATCGTAGGCCGCGTCTACCCTTTCTTTCACAAAAAACAAATCGACAGTTTCTTTGATGAAAATTTTATGGAGCTGTGCAATGAATTTCTGCGAAGGATCTAAAAGCTGTTCTATGATTTCCATTCGTTTATGCGCCCAAACTGCATGTTTCGTTTTTTCTGAACCTGCGGCATTTTCGTTATAGCTAAAACGATGATTTCGCCATTCTTGCGCCAATTCTCCCCAATTGAAACTGTTTATCAAATAGTTGTAAATAAAATTTTTGGTTTCGAAGTGAAGCGCTTTTTTCAAAGTTTCTTCAGTTGCCCTGTTCAAAGCGTAATCCATCACATCTTGGTCATTCGAAATGCCATTCATCTGCATCGGAGAAAGCAAAATAAGCCCGTCTAACGAACGCAAACGCGAAAGTGCTACATAGGCCTGCCCAGGAAGAAAAACTTGCGATACATCGAGCGCTGCTTTGTCAAAAGTTAAACCTTGACTTTTGTGCACCGTAATCGCCCACGCCAACTTGATTGGATAATGTGCAAAAGTTCCCAAAACCTCTTCTTCGATATCTTTGGTTTGTTCGTTGACTTTGTATCGGATATTTTTCCATTCGTACTTTTCGACTTCAAGAGTCATGTTCTCTTCTGGAAAGTGAACAAAGATTTCTTCATCAGAAAGCGATTTGATTACGCCCATTTTTCCATTGAAATATCTCTTTTCAAAAGATAAGTCATTTTTGACAAACATGATTTGTGCGCCTACTTTCAATTTCAATTCTTCTTCTACAGGAAATATCTTTTCTGGGAAGTCTCCTACCACAAATGGCGTATATATGTATTCTTTACCATCTAAATCATTGATAGACTGTGAGTTGATAGAATCTGCTTTGGCATTATGCGTTGTGAGCGTAATATAACCTTTGTTCTCTTTGAAATCAAAATCTGGCTTAACATACTGATTTAGAATAGCTATATCCTCTGGAGTGATCTGGTTATTTCTCAAATTGTTCAAAACCGAGATAAAAGCATCATCGGTCTGGCGATAAATTTTTGACAATTCGATATAAATTGGCGGATATGTCTGGAGAACATGAGAATGAAAAAAGAATTTCCCTCGGTAATAGTTTTTCAGTGTTCGCCATTCTTCATCGCGAATAACTGGCGGCAATTGTAGCAAGTCTCCAATAAACAAAACTTGAACTCCACCAAACGGGTGAGTGTTTCTTCGAACGGTCTGCATCATGAAATCGACCGCGTCCAACAAATCGGCACGCATCATACTCACTTCATCAATCACAAGCAATTCCATGTTTTTGATTACATTTCGCTTAACGTTATTCATTTTGAAATGGCGACGAAGTGATTCTTTGTTTTCAAATTTTACTGTTTCTGTAAATTGGGCACTCGCATCATACGATGGAATAAACGCAGAAAACGGAAGTTGAAACATGGAGTGAATGGTTACGCCACCAGCGTTTAGAGCGGCGATTCCAGTTGGCGCAACGACAACAGTATTTTTATGCGTTGTTGCTATAATTTCGCGTAAAAGCGTAGTTTTTCCCGTACCTGCTTTTCCCGTAAGGAAAATAGATCTCTGGGTCTGATTGATGAATTGCAAAGTATAAGCTGCCGCTTCTGAAACGTTCTGCATTGGGCTTGTATTAAAAAATAAAATTACCGCATTTTTATAAAAAGAAAAAACCTAAATCGCAGTGGATTTAGGTTTTCAGTAATTTAGTTAGTTTGGTAGTTTTATTTTTTAGCTTCGCCTTCTTTTGCTTCAGCTGCTGGTTTTGCATCTGTTTTTGGCTCTGCTTTGTATTTATCATTTAAAGCTTTGATAATTTCTTTTGTAATATCGTATTTCTCTTCAGCATACAAAATTGTAGCAGCATCTCCAGTTCCGTAGATGTAAGAGTAACCGTTTTTCTTTCCGTAGTCTTTAATGAATTTTTTAACTCCACTAACAAGAGAATCCATTTCAACACCACTTTCTTGTTGTAATTGTTGTGCTAATGCTTGTTGTGCATAACCTAATTGCTGCTCTCTCTTTTGCAATTCAGCTCCTCTTTGCTGTGCCCAAGCTTGACCATTTGCTTGTGCCTGACTTTGAAAATTAGCAGCGTCTTGTTTAAAACGTGAAATCTCAGCTTGTAATTGTCTACCTTTTTCTTCCGCTTGAGCTTTGTACTTTGCCTCTAAATCTTTTGCCTCAGTGTATTCTTTCATCAAAACCGAAGTATCCACGTAAGCTGTTTTTACTTCCTTTACCTCTGCTGTTTTGTTACAAGAAACTGCGAAAACTGAAAGTGCGATAATAACTAATGCTTTTTTCATTTTTTTAAATTCTATTTTTTTAAGTATTGAAGACAAAAATATAAAAAAATCAATAGCATCAACATAAAGTTTAAAAAATGCGTAAAATTTATGATATTGTTTTTATTTATCGAAAAAAATATCATCATAAACCAACGCTATCGCAGTATTTTAGATGCTTTTTTGCTTTTTTTATATCAATCAGAAAAAGCCACTCTGTCCTTTTAAGGCAAAATGGCTTTCTATAATTTGTGTATTATTTATTCTTTAAAACATAAATATGCGATGAATATTCTTTTGAGTTCTTCGCTTTCCAATTTGATTTCAAACCAATAAAAAAAGCTTTAATATAATTCATTTTTCCTGTTTTGTATTTTTCAGACAAAAGGCTTACGTAAAATGAATCGAACTTCATTGGAAGAACTTTTTCCAATTTCATTTCTACTCTTTCAAAAAGTAACTGAATTGATTTTTTTGAAAAATGCCAAAAGTGAATTGGCACATCATAAGCGGCCCAAAAAGTTTGATAATGGTTTGCATCAAACGATTTGTAGTTCGGAACCGCAATAATTAATGTTCCAGTTGGTTTCAATAAACGCTTCAATTCTCGGATCTGAAGTTCTAAATCTGGAACGTGTTCTAAAACGTGCCACATCGTAATTACATCCAGAGAATGATTTTCTAAAGTGCTAATTTCTTCTACAAATGAAATTCCTTTTTCTTTTGCAATGTTTCTAGCACGATCGCTCGGTTCTACTCCGATAGTTTCCCAGCCATCATTTTTTGCTGTCAACAGGAAATCTCCAGTTCCAGCTCCAATATCTAAAAGTTTGCCTTTTTGCGGTTGCTGGCTATTGATTAAATTCAATTTATTCTTAAGCGCAATATTTTTTACAAAGTGATATGCTTTTTCAAATAAAGAACGTTTGTTGTCGGTATGCGAAATATAATCTTCACTTTCGTAATACTTGCCTAAATTTTGAAGTTCTGGCTGTGGCGAAGTAATTAGCATATCTAATTCCTCATCGTAATACAAATCAAAAATTTCTTTTGAAACAGAATGGTCTTTTACCGTAAGAAAATGTTTTTTGTTTAAAACGTTCATTTTTTAATTTTATAGATATTTGGGTTTAATTTATAGCAAATCCTAAAAACGAAATTGTATCGCTTTTAGGATTTTTAGTTTTTATTTTATTCTTTTAAATTCTTTTCGTTCTCACGAAATTTAATATTCAACATAATTGCAAATCTTATTTTGCACAAATTTTAGAAAATATTGTAATCGAAAATATGTCTTTTAAGATTGTGAAACGATAAATTAGATTGTTTATTTTGTAAAAGGTTTCACGTGGAACATTCCATATTTTAGATTTATAATATAAATCTAAAATCTAAAATCAACAATCTGAAATCTAAAAGTAGACTACCTTCCCATATAAATCAAAAGCACAGAAATATCACTTGGTGATACTCCGCTAATTCTTGAAGCTTGAGAAATAGTTACAGGACGAATCTTGCTTAATTTCTGTTTTGCTTCAATAGACATTGATTTAATTTTATTATAATCGAAATTGTCTGGAATTTTTACTTCTTCCAAACGATTTAACTTATCTGCATTATTTCTTTCTTTTTCGATATATCCAGAATATTTAACCTGAATTACCGCTTGCTCGACAATTTCTTCGTCCAAATCATTTTCTTCAATATACGCTGAAACCTTATCAAATTTCAACATATCTTCTAATTCAATTTGTGGACGAGAGAAAATCTTGAACATTTTATCTCCTTGCGAAATTGGAGCAGATTCTTTCGCTTCCAAAATCGGATTTGTTTCGGCAATCGTAACACTTGTTTCTTTGAAAAATTGAACCATCTTTTCAGATTCGTTTAATTTCTTTTCCATTCTTCGTAAACGATCTTCAGAAGCTAAACCAATTTCGTATGACATTGGAGTCAATCTGAAATCGGCATTATCTTGACGTAACAATGTTCTATATTCTGCTCTCGATGTAAACATACGATATGGTTCTTCTGTTCCTTTCGTAATCAAGTCATCAATTAGAACTCCGATGTATGCTTCATCACGTTTTAAAATCAAAGGATCTTTTTCGTGCACTTTTAAATGCGCATTGATTCCCGCCATTAAACCTTGAGAAGCTGCTTCTTCATATCCAGTTGTTCCGTTAATTTGTCCTGCAAAATATAATCCTTCAACCAACTTCGTTTCTAAAGTATGCTTTAATTGTGTCGGCGGAAAGAAATCATATTCTATAGCATAACCAGGTCTAAAGAATTTCACATTCTCAAAACCTGCAACAGAACGAAGCGCTTTAAATTGGATATCCTCAGGAAGCGAAGTTGAAAATCCGTTTACATAAACTTCGCACGTATTCCATCCTTCTGGCTCCACAAATAATTGATGGCGCTCTTTATCTGCAAAACGATTTATTTTATCTTCTATCGAAGGACAATATCTCGGACCTAAACTTTTGATTCTTCCGTTGAACATTGGCGAGCGATCAAAACCTTCTCTCAAAATATCGTGAACATTCAACGAAGTGTATGTCATGTAACAAGAACGCTGATGCGTTAATGGAACGGTCACATCTGAATAAGAAAACTTCGCTGGCTTCGCATCTCCTTTTTCTTCATTCATTTTAGAATAATCTAAAGAACGCCCATCTACTCGAGGTGGCGTTCCAGTTTTCATTCTTCCAGCTTCAAAACCTGCTTTGATTAAGTCTTCGGTAATTCCGGTTGCGGCACTTTCTCCTGCTCTTCCTCCTCCGAATTGTTTTTCTCCAATATGAATTAAACCGTTCAAAAAAGTACCATTTGTCAAAACCACAGATTTGGAACGAATCTCCACACCAAGGGAAGTTCTAATTCCTTTTATCTTTCCGTCTTCAATAATCAACCCTTTTACCATCTCTTGATAAAAATCAAGATTTGGAGTAGCCTCCAACATCATTCTCCATTCTTCTGCAAAACGCATTCTATCACTTTGAACTCTTGGCGACCACATTGCAGGTCCTTTTGATTTGTTCAGCATCTTGAACTGAATTGCAGTCTTATCAGAAACAATTCCTGAATATCCTCCAAGCGCATCAATTTCTCGAACGATCTGTCCTTTTGCAATTCCACCCATCGCAGGATTACAAGACATCTGTGCTATGTTCTGCAAACTCATTGTAACCAATAAAGTTTTCGATCCCAAATTTGCAGCCGCAGCCGCAGCTTCAGAACCAGCATGGCCTGCACCCACCACAATAACATCGTATTCTTCTAAAAACATTTTGTTTTATTATTCTCCAAAAACCGCTAACGCGGTTTTTAGAATTACATTTATATTTTTCCTTGTTCCACGTGGAACTTTCTATTTTGTTTCAAGTTTCAAGTTTCAAGTTCAAACTGAAACGTATAAAGTGGAATCTTCAAATTCTTGAAATCAATAAAAATGTTTCACGTGAAACATTTTTTCCATTTCATTCAAATCAGAACTTTCAAATCAGAACTTTCAAATCAGAACTTTCAAATCAGAACTTTCAAATCAGAACTTTCAAATCAGAACTTTCAAATCAGAACTTTCAAATCAGAACTTTCAAATCAGAACTTTCAAATCAGAACTTTCAAATCAGAACTTTCAAATCAGAACTTTCAAATCAGAACTTTCAAATCAGAACTTTCAAATCAGAACTTTCAAATCAGAACTTTCAAATCAGAACTTCCAAATCAGAACTTCCAAATCAGAACTTTCAAATCAGAACTTCCAAATCAGAACTTTCAAATCAGAACTTTCAAATCAGAACTTTCAAATCAGAACTTTCAAATCAGAACTTTCAAATCAGAACTTTCAAATCAGAACTCTCAAATCAGAACTCTCAAATCAGAACTCTCAAATCAGAACTCTCAAATCAGAACTCTCAAATCAGAACTCTCAAATCAGAACTCTCAAATCAGAACTCTCAAATCAGAACTCTCAAATCAGAACTCTCAAATCAGAACTCTCAAACTAGAGTTCTCGAATTAGAATCTTCCAAATAAATGTTTCACGTGAAACATCTACAAAACTTCCGCTCTAAACTTCTATTCTAAACCTTCATCCTAAACTTCAAAAGAACTACCTAAAATCATGTTCCACGTGAAACATCCTATTCTTTTTTCTTTTAGATTCAAACTTAAAAATCGTTCCACGTCGAACGATTTAATCTTTATTAAAATTCTTTACTTCAAACGTTCCACGTGGAACGTTATAAAAACTACTTCATCTTCTTTAAATATGTTTCACGTGGAACGTCTTAAAATTTAAAAAACTAAAACGTTTCACGTGGAACATTAAAAACAAAAAAGAGATTTAATCTACTGTTCCACGTGAAACATCTTCATCTTCTCTTCTTCCTTTACTCTCATTAATTGAGCATCTTCATCTGATTTATCTTTATATCCACAGTAATGAAGTATACCATGAGATAGCACTCTTTTAAGTTCATCAGCAAATGAAACATTAAAGTCTTTAGCATTATCTGCAACACGTTCTACAGATACAAAAATATCGCCATTCAACTCGTTACCAACAGTATAATCAAAACTAATAATATCTGTAAGTGTATCGTGATCGAGATATTCAACATTGATCTTATGTAGATATTCATCGTCACAAAATATATAGTTGATCTCGCCTTCATTCTTATTCTCAGAAACAATTACAGCACTTAGCCAATCACTAAAAGCCTGCTCGTCTCCCAAAGTAAAATCTGTTTCGTAATTAAAATTTATCATTTTGTATTAAAGTATTCTTGAACTTTTTGATTAAAATTCGAGCGCAAAGGTAGTGATTGTCTGTTTAATATCTCAACGCTGTTTAAATATTCCAATAATGAACTTGGCAAAGCATTTGAACGATTAGTAAATTCAGCCTTATTAGTTTCAGATTGTCTTTGTGTATCTTGTCCTTGTTGCTGAACTGCGTTGTTTAATTTCCATAATTCTTGTTGGATATTTAGTATACGTTGCAGGTTCTCATTCTTAAATCCTTTGTTTAAAATCTGCTTTTCAGATTGTTTCATTTGATCTATTATAGATTTTCCTTGAGCATCCAACCCTTTCTTTGCTAATTCTTTTTGCAAGGCTTCACGAAGTTTAACTTGTTCTTTGTATATCTCCATAATAGCTTCTGCATCTCCTTCTCCATCTTCACCATCATTACCATTTTTCTCACCTTTTCCATTCTTCTCACCTTTACCAGAAGAACCTTTCTCTCCACTTTTGTTACCTTGTCCTTCTTTGCCCTGCCCCTCTTTACCTTGTCCATTTTGTCCTTGTCCAGATTTTCCTTCTTGACCTTCTCCAGGTTTATCACCAGGCTTTTGACCTGGTTTCATTCCTTCCTTCATTTTATCAGCAAGACCTTTTTGTTTCTGAATAATATCTGGCAACTGCATCCCTTGACCATCTCCTGGTTTAGGTTTTCCTGCACCCGGTTTAGACATAGACATCTGCATATTATTCAATAAATCACTCAAGAAATCAGCTAACTTATTCGCAGATGAAACTGCATATTGCTGGTGTGAAACTCCTCTTGGAATTTGAACATCGGTCAAAGTTTCTATAGCCTTGTCCATATTGTATTGTACGTTTCCGATTTCCTTTGTTACATCCTCAGCAACTTTTGGATTACGAAGTGAAAGTGCGAACAAACTATCATCAACATGACGGAATTGTTGTTTTAAATTCTGTTGAATTTTAATATTTTTTGTGAATGTAGAAGAACCCAATTTCATTGCTTTGAACTGTTTCATCACATCTTCTTGTGATAAAGAGTAAGCTAAAAGATTGTCTAGAATCTGACGAAGCATTGCTACATCCTCTTCTAATTGTTCTTGTTCTCCACCTTCCATTTCGCTCTGCATTTCCTGAGCCATGCTTTTCATTTTCTTTGCAGCACTTTTCTGTTTTGGCTTAGCCGAAGAAGTATTCTTTTTACTTAATTCTTCTGAAGCTTTTTGAAGATCATTATCTACATCTTTCTCTTTTGAAGCATCAGATGGAATATCCAAAGGTTTCTTTAAAGTCTTGTTTTCCTCCTTCAAATCTTTTAAATCTTCTTGGATCTTATCAAAAGATTTATTGATTTCATCTTGCTTCTCTTTCGTATTTTCTTTCTCTTTATTAGATAACTGTTCCTGTTGTTCTGACAGTTTATTTAGTTTCTCTGCAACTTGCTCTGCTTTCTTAGAAACATAAAAACGCTTGGTCAACTCAACCAATTGTTCTAAATTACGAGATTGGTTTTTGCTGATTTGTTTGAACTTTTCCATCTTATCAAACAGTTCTTCACTGTTTAATTTATCATTCAAGTTCTTCAATTCGTCTAATAACTTCTGATTCTTTTCTAAATCTTTCTGTGCATTATCTAAACGTTTTTGTAAATCTTCAGCTGTTTTATCTTTCTTATCATCCTTAAATTTATCTAAGTTCTGATTCATTTTTTCAGAAAACTGTTTCATCATTTCGTCTTGCTGTTTCTGACGTTTGATAAAATCATTGATCTTTTGCTGATCTTTAAACTCTAAATTATCTTTCTCTTTTCCGGTATTTTGAAGCTTATCCATTTCTGAAATCTGCTTGTTTTGGTTCTTCAAAGATTTAGATAAACTATTAATATTTTGATTTTGCTGTTGCAATTCTTGATCTTGAATTTCATCTGTTGTAGCTACACGATCTGAAAACGTTGAAGACTTTGTACTCTTAAAACCATGCGGTGCATCGTTATCAAAAACTTCAAAATAGTATTCATACGAAACTCCTTCTTCTACCGGAAGGTTACTTGGAAAATTAAAAACGAATTGATCAAATACTCCAGCCTTCACAGGAATGTTTCCACGCTTCGCAGACTGAGGTTTGTTACGTTCGTAGTATACAATTTGTAGTTTTGAAAGTCCGTAATCATCACCTAATCTTCCTAAAATATAGTTCTTATCCAGCTTTAAACTGTCTGGTGCTGGACCAACATTGATGGTTGGAAACTGATCTTTAATAACAGACAGCTGATAATCTAGTTTTTCGTAGTTTTTAACCTTATCATTTGACGTAAGAATTTGATATTCTGTATTTTGACTAATATTTTTAGCCAATTTAAAGTCATTTTCTATCTTATTAAATCTAAAAACTTCATTATCTCTTTTCCATACAATTTCTTGAGTCGATTTGGTATTCATTTTCCAAGTTACTGTTGTTCCTTCAGGTACAATTGCGTTTCCTGTGCCTTGAATTGTCTCTGATTTTTTCTTTAGATAAGAAGGAAAATTCAAAATCATTTCGAAGTTTGCAATTGATGGAACAGTGATAACTTTCAATTCATATTCTTGAGAAGTGACATTATTTCCTTCAAAAGAAAAGCTAATATCTTCTGCTGGTTTTTCTACTTTAAATTCAAACTTTCCTGGCTGTGAAGATTCCATAAAATAACTTTCATCACCAATATGGATCATTACATTTTCTGGAACAACATTCCCAACTGATTCCATTCTAATCACGAAATCTTTGTTCTGTTCTGCTTGTAAATTAGAATTTAAAATCACAAATTTAAAAGGAGCTGGTGGCAAAAATGCAGAATTGAAATGCACTACTCTATTCAAACTTTGAGAAATAATATTGCTATTTCCAGAAATATAAAACACTGCAAAAAGCAAAACTGGCACCAAGGCCAATGGCAGATATTTTTTATTAGCTTTAAAATTAATGGCATTTCCAAAAGGAATTGGCTGTAAAGAATTTGCTTTTTGTTCTATTGAAGCCAAAACCAATTCAGAACTTTCAGCATTATTATCAGCTGATAATTGTAAAAAGTTAGTCAACTTATCACTTACTTCTGTAAAATGATTTCCAATAATTTTTGAGGCCTGAGTATAATCTATTCCTTTTTGAAGTTTAAACAATTTAAACAAAGGGAAAATAATTAATCTAACCAGAAGGAAAACTTCAACGGCAATAAATAACCAGAATAGAAAAGTTCTTCCTAAAGGTTTTAACCATAGAAAGTACTCTACGAAAAGCGTAAATAAAAAATACAATAAACCAAAACCAGTAAAAAGAAGCATTCCTTTTATCAGTTCGTTGGTGTAATATTTCTTAATGAAAGCCTCGAGCTTCTGATATATAGCAGATGTTGTTTTCAAAATAAATCTGTTTTAATTATAACCTATAAAAGTAGTAATTATAACGATAAGTCTGAAAGTCAAAAGTCGAAAGTCAAAAGTTCTATACGCAACCAAAAACCTTTCAGACTTTCGACTTATGACTTTTGACTAATATTGTATCTTTGCAACAAAATTTAAACAAATGTCAAAGCAAGTTCGCGTGCGTTTTGCACCAAGTCCGACTGGACCATTACATATTGGCGGAGTTCGTACTGCCCTATTTAATTATTTATTTGCAAAAAAACATAACGGTGTTTTTTATCTTCGAATTGAAGATACAGATCAGACCCGTTTTGTTCCAGGTGCAGAAGCTTACATTATGGAAGCACTTGAATGGTTAGGAATTGCTCCTGAAGAAACTGTAGGGAAAAATGAAAAATTTGGTCCATACAGACAAAGCGAACGTAAAGATTTGTACCAGCAATATGCAGATCAGCTGATCAATTCTGGCTGGGCTTATTATGCTTTTGATACTCCTGAAGCTTTAGATTCGCATAGAAAACAACACGAAGCTGAAGGAAAAACATTTATTTACAATCATCATAATCGTGAAAAATTAGATACTTCTTTAGTAATTTCTGCAGAAGAAACTGCTAAAAGAATTGCAAATGGCGAACATTATGTAATCCGTTTTAAAACTCCGGTTGATGAAACTTTACATTTGAAAGATATTATTCGTGGAGATGTTAAGTTTGAAACTAATCTTTTGGATGATAAAGTTTTATTCAAAAGTGACGGAATGCCAACTTATCATTTAGCGAATATTGTAGATGATCATTTGATGGAAACTTCACATGTTATTCGTGGCGAAGAATGGCTGCCATCTATGCCACTTCACGTTTTGTTATACAAAGCATTTGGTTGGGAAGCTCCAGAATTTGCTCATTTACCTTTGATTTTAAAACCAATTGGAAATGGAAAATTGTCTAAAAGAGATGGTGATAAAATGGGATTCCCTGTATTTCCTTTAGAATGGAAAACTGAAGAAGGAGTTTCATCTGGTTACAGAGAAAAAGGATTTTTCCCAGAAGCAGTTGTTAACTTCCTAGCTTTATTAGGATGGAATGATGGAACTGATAAAGAATTATTTTCTCTTGAAGAATTAGCTCAATCTTTTGACTTGAACAGAGTGCATAAAGCAGGAGCTAAATTTGATCCTGAAAAAAACAAATGGTTCAATCACCAATATTTAGTCAAACAAAATGATGAGAATTTAGCTAAAGCCTTCACTCCTATTTTAGAAGAAAAAGGAATTGACATTTCTAAATATGACATCACAAGAATTGTTTCATTAATAAAAGAAAGAGCGCATTTTGTTTCTGAATTTTGGGATCTAACAGATTTCTTTTTCCAAGCTCCAACATCTTACGATGAAAAAGCAAGCAAAAACTGGAAAGAAGAAACTCCAGCTTTAATGCAAGAATTGATTTCTACTCTAGAATATATTGATGGTTTTGATTCGGCAAATATTGAAAGTGTTGTAAAAGATTGGTTAACCAAAAATGAAATCGGAATGGGTAAAGTTATGCAACCTTTCCGTTTAAGTTTGGTTGGGGCACTTAAAGGTCCTCACCTATTTGACATTGTTGAAATCATTGGAAAAGAAGAAACTATTTCGAGAATTCAGAAAGCAATAGCAACTTTATAATAGAGTTCGAATTACAAATAGAAACGCTAAGAAACATCTACAAAATGTTCTTAGCGTTTTTTTAATGTTTTAAAATTCGAATTTAGAAGAATTTTCGTAATTTACCGAAATCATAAACATAAATTTTATAACCATGGGTACAGGATTAATTATCTTTTTAGTATTGGCATTCTTCATTTTCATGTCTTCTTTCTTTACAGTAAAACAGCAATCGTCTGTTATTATCGAACGATTTGGAAAATTTCAGAGTGTTAGAAATTCAGGATTACAACTTAAAATTCCGTTGGTTGATAGATTGGCCGGACGTGTAAATCTTAAAATCCAGCAATTAGATGTTATCATCGAAACCAAAACTAGAGACAACGTTTTTATCAAAATGAAAGTTTCAGTTCAATTTAAAGTAATTCAGGAAAAAGTATATGAAGCTTTTTATAAACTAGAATATCCACATGATCAAATTACTTCTTACGTTTTTGACGTAGTTCGTGCTGAAGTTCCAAAACTAAAATTGGATGATGTTTTTGAAAGAAAAGATGATATTGCTGTTGCAGTAAAACGTGAATTGAACGAAGCAATGTCTACTTACGGATATGATATCATCAATACTTTGGTTACCGATATTGATCCAGACATTCAGGTAAAAAATGCAATGAATAGAATCAACGCTGCTGATAGAGAAAAAACTGCAGCAGAATTTGAAGCCGAAAGTTCAAGAATTAGAATTGTTGCAAAAGCAAAAGCCGAAGCAGAAAGTAAACGTTTACAAGGTCAAGGTATTGCAGATCAGCGCCGCGAAATTGCAAGAGGTCTTGTAGAAAGTGTTGAAGTTTTGAATAATGTTGGAATTAATTCTCAAGAAGCTTCTGCCCTAATTGTAGTGACACAGCATTATGATACTTTACAAGCAATTGGAGCTGATGCAAATTCTAATTTAATTTTACTTCCAAATTCTCCACAAGCTGGTAGTGACATGTTAAATAATATGGTTGCATCATTTACGGCATCCAACCAAGTTGGAGAAATGATGAAAAAACACAATAAAAAAGTAGAAAAACCAAAACCAATTCAGCCACAATCTGGTTACGAAGATGACATTCAACCAGATATTCAATAATAATTTTACAAAATAAAAAAGAGGCTTAATGGCCTCTTTTTTTATTTATAAACCAATTGATTACAAATGGTAAAATAGATTGTAAAATTTCTGGAAATGATTTTTTGACATAACCTGTGTAAGATGAAATAAAACCATTTACAATATTTTGCGGTGTTATGCTTTCCTTAGTTTTCTGAAAACTTAAAACCAATTTTTGATAATTAATTTCTTTTTCTAGTTTTAGAATTTCTAGATCTCTTTCTATCTCAGCATACGAAGAGTATTTTTTTCTTTCCATAATTAATCATTAAAAAAGATTTCTGAAAATTTTTCCAAAATTGGTCCTTCAACAAACTTATCTTTTATAAAGAAAAGTAAAATGGTAAATAAAAGATAGATCACTCCTACTGCCAAAAATCCGAGAGCATTACTTTCAAACAAAGAACCAAAAGCATATGCTGCGGCAAAAGATCCAAAAATCATCACCATACTAAAACACAATAAAATCAAGGTAAACTTAAAGATCAAAGTTGTTGATTTCATTGCAACCTTAAAACCCCAAAGTTTGTAATAAGCTAAATGACTATCTATAAATTCTTTAGCCTGATCTTGAACTTTTTCAGTGTTTTCTTTTAATTCTTCAAAAGCCATAATTAAAATTTTAGATAAAAAAAAGCACAAAACTTTCTTATAAAAATAAGCAAGTAATGTGCTTTAAACAATTATTATTTCTGAAGTTTAGCATTTTGTGCTTTTAAATCAGCCAATTTAGTTTCTAAAAAAGTAATTACTTCTTCTGTTTTATGGCTGACATTAGAAAGTAAATCATTCAAAGTTCCGTCAAGATTATGAGTAGCACTCGTAAATTTTTCACGAAGAACTTCAGAGCTGGCGTCAAAAGAATCTTTCAGATTATGTTTGGCATCATCTATACCTTCTTTAATTTTTGCTCTAGTTTTTGATCCCTTATCAGGAGCAAATAAAATTCCAATTGCCGCTCCTGCAGCTGCTGCAGCCAAAATTGCTGCCGCTGTATTTAAATTCTTAGACATGATAGTTACAATTTAAAATTATTAATAAAGATACTCATTTTTAAAATGATAAAACTTTGATTAATTGTAATTTATAAAAAATTAACAATATAATTAATACACGTAAGCTACAGCTTCATACTTACCATCTGCTTTTTCAACAATGCTAACAAAAGGATATCCATTTGAAGCCGACTTAGATTTGATTCTCATAGCAGTCTGGTTTTGATTTGCAATTGGCGGTTCACCTTTTGTCCTTGTTGAGATACCAGTAAAACTAGCAACTTGTTTCAGTCCTATTGTTTTTTCCTGTGGCAGAACAGTTACCATTTTGTAATCATCTTTTGAATCAACTACTATTTTATCAGAAACTTTCTGAGTTTGTTTTGTTTGTTTGTTTGTAATTGATGAAACAGCATGTTTACTAATTTTGATTTCTTCAGAACTTCCGTTTAAAGAATAATAAACAAAACCATTTTCGTTTTTAATAAAATTTACATCAAGTTGTTCTCCATTGTGTTTTGTAATTTGATGTGTTTGTGAAATTGCAACGTTTGCAAATAATAATGCTAATGTGAAATATAAAATTTTCATGATAATTAGATTTAAATTAAAAATTGTCAGACCTGAAATTTAAAAACTAAACTTTCACTCAAATTCAACATTATGGAATTTTGTAAATTATGATACAATTTGAAAAAATATCTTTTACGGGAAATATTATCAAAATTACATCATAATAAAAATGAGAACATAAAATTGTCTTTTTAGGAAATCAGTTTTGAAAATCTATTATTATAAAAATTACGAGTTTCTAAAAACAATAAATTTCAACTTAGATTCTTTACGGCAAATTTTAATTTTTTACAAAAATCATCTCTGACTTTTGGTATTGAGTTAAAAATACCAGTTTTATAAACAATTGTGTGTTAACAACCCGTTAAACTGACTAAAATAACAATAAAAACTAAAATAAAGCCTGTAAATAAATAATTATTCAAAAAATGAGTTATCTATCAATTAAGTTTTAAAAACGTCTTAAAAACGATTTATGAAGGTTAAAATTAATATATAAAAACTATTATTTATAAAATATTAATCAATTTTATAAATAATAATAAAAAACTTAATTTTTTAGATATTAATAATTCAAATTTATAATTATAAAATTGGAGTCAAAATTTAAAAAAATAAGAAAAAACTTTAATTCTTAGATTTGGACAAGGAAATTGAAGTTAAAAAAGTAAAAAACAAAAATAAGAAGTTTTAAAGAGTGAAAATAAAAAAAAGGTCTTCTCTATTTAACCATTTTTTATATCCCCTTAAAATTAATTTATGAGAGTCAATTTTTATCTATAAAATAAATTAAAAATTAAAATTTAATAGATTTTATAAATAATAAATACATGTAATTTAAAATAAAATAATTATAAATTTAATTTATTAATATCACTTTTCAAACAAAATTGGGACTTAAAAGAGACTAAAATCTAAATAAAGCTTTTAAATAAACGAAAAATTAAAAAATGAATTCCTTATCCAACCTTTTTTTATTTTCTATTAAAATTCATTTATGAAAGTCATTTTAAATCTATAAAAATTATTAATTTATTAATTTCCATAGTTAATCTATATAATAAAAAAAAGCGCTTATAAAAGCGCTTTTCATAAATTAAGTTGATATTACTTCTTTACCATTTCAGAAAGAATTTCAATTTCTCTTTCAGAAGCATTCTTTGGCGGATTAGAATATAATTTCAAAATTTCATCATCAAACTGATTTTTGAAACTTTCACTTTCAATATCTCTTAAATTTAAAAGTGCTTTTGATCTTACATAAGTCGATTCACTTTTTAAAGACATTGAATATAATTTCTTAATATCTTCTTCTTCAAAATCTGTAGATTTCCAGTTTGAATACTTCAAAATAAATTGAGAAAACAACAGCGAAGCCTTATTGTTGTTGATATTCTTCTTTAAAGAATTTTGCAAAAGTGAGAAAGTAGAGATATTTTTAATGTTCTCCCCTATCGCACTTTCAATTGCAATACGCTCTGGTTTAGTCTCAACTTTAAAATATTTGTTGATATCTTTCAAAGAATTATTGATGCTGTTTTCTTCTTTTTTACCTTTTTCTTCCCAGGCATCTTTTAGTCCAACCGTTTTGTTAAAGACTAATTTAGAAGCAGTTGAATCTTTATCAACAGTAAAATAACCTAAACGTTGAAACTGAAATTTATCTTCATTTTGAGCTGTTGATAAACTTGGTTCAACATATCCAGTCACAATTTCTAGAGAATTTGGATTTACAAAATCTAAAAAATTTTTCTCTTTATAACTGTCTGGAGCTTCATCTGTAAACAAACGATCGTACAAACGAACTTCTGCTTCCAATGCATGCTGAATTGAAACCCAATGTAATGTACCAGATACTTTTCTTTGGCTTGCTTCTGTTCCGCTTCCGCTTAAAGAATCGGTATCATAAGTAACATGAATTTCAGTAATATTTCCTTCAGCATCTTTTATAACACTTTCACCTTTAATGATATATGCATTTTTAAGACGTACTTCTTTTCCTAATGTCAAACGGAAAAATTTAGCTGGAGCTTCTTCTAAAAAGTCTTCTCTTTCGATGTATAATTCACGAGAAAAAGGTACTTTTCTAAATCCTGCATTTTCATCTTCCTGATTGTTTTCAGCTTCTAACCACTCCTCTTTTCCTTCTGGATAATTTGTAATTACCAATTTTACAGGATCTAAAACCGCCATTACACGAGGTGCAATTTTGTTCAAATCTTCACGAATACAAAATTCTAAAACCGATACATTGATTAAATTATCACGTTTTGCAATTCCAATTGTGTTAGCAAAATTACGCAAAGATGCAGCTGTATAACCACGTCTTCTTAACCCAGAAATTGTTGACATTCTTGGATCATCCCAACCGTTAACATGCTTTTCTTTAACTAGTTGCTGTAATTTTCTTTTACTAACAACAGTATGTGATAAGTTACGTCTAGCAAATTCTCTTTGTTTTGGACGCAGTTTATTATCATCAAAAATCTGATCTAAAAACCAATCGTATAATTCACGGTGAGGCAAGAATTCAAGGGTACAAAATGAGTGAGAAATCTGTTCTAAATAATCACTTTGTCCGTGTGCCCAATCGTACATTGGATAAATTTTCCAGGCATCTCCCGTTCTATGATGATGTTTGTGTAAAATTCTGTACATGATAGGATCACGCATCAACATATTGGTTGATTTCATGTCTATTTTTGCACGAAGAATGTGTGTACCAGCCTCAAATTCACCGTTTTTCATTCTTTCGAATAAATCTAAGTTTTCTTCAACAGAACGATTTCTATACGGACTATCGGTTCCTGGAGTTGTTGGAGTTCCTTTCTGGATAGCCATTTCTTCAGAAGATTGACTATCAACATACGCTTTATCTTTTTTAATTAATACAACTGCCCAGTCGTATAATTGTTGGAAATAATCTGATGCATAACATTCTTCTGCCCAAGTATATCCTAACCATTCTACATCTTTTTTAATAGCATCAACAAATTCCTGTTCTTCTTTTTCAGGGTTTGTATCATCAAAACGTAAATTCACAGGAGATTGATAATCAATTCCTAAACCAAAATTTAGCGCAATAGAACTTGCGTGCCCAATATGTAAATAACCATTAGGTTCTGGTGGAAAACGAAAGCGAAGTTTAGTATTTGAAAGACCTGATTTTACGTCTTCCTCTATGATTTGTTCAATAAAATTGAGTGATTTCTCTTCTGATGCCATTATTTTATAGTAATTTTAGCAAAGATAAAAAAAAGGTTTCAGGTTTCAGGTTTAAAGTTGTTTAAGTGGCACAAAACATGAAACGTTAAACTCAAAACCTTCAATTAATTTATTTAGTATTTTTGTATAAATATTAAGAATTATGAGACAATTAACTGTTACAATTCCAGACGATTTTTACGAAACTTTTATTAGTTTTTTTAAACACATTCCAGATGTTTCTATAGATGAAAATGTTGGAAATGAAATTCCTCTATGGCAACAAGAAATGGTTTTGGAACGTATAAAAAATGCTAAGCCAGAAGATTATATAAGCTGGGAAGAATCAAAAAAAAGACTCAACGCTAAATGGAATAAATAAAAAATAATGTTTGAAATAATTATTCTTTTACGCGCTGATTTAGAAGTAGATGAAATTGCCGAATATTATGAATCTCTATCAGATGGTTTAGGAACAAAATTCTTTAATGAGTATCAGAAATATGTAGATACTTTAAATACATTTCCGTTTTTTGAGGAAAAATATAATATCATTAGAACTTTACCTTTAAAGAAATTCCCTTACACTATTCATTTTACAGTTGATGAAATTAACAAAATAGTTGCTGTTCATGCTGTAACTTCTAATTACCAAGATCCAAACACTACACGAATAAAATTATAAAAATGGGAGTTATTAAACTTAAAAATATCCGTACTTTTTCATACCACGGATGTTTAATTGAAGAAGGAAAAATTGGATCTGATTATACTGTTGATCTAAAAATTAAAACCAATTTACAGAAATCAGCAGAAACAGATCATCTTTTAGATACTGTTGATTATGTTCATTTGAACAAAATTGTAGCTGAAGAAATGGCAATTCGTTCGCATTTATTAGAACATGTCGCTAAAAGAATCAATATTCGTGTGCTGGCAGAGATAGAAACTGTAGAAAAAACAACAGTTTGGGTTTCTAAAATAAATCCTCCTATTGGTGGTGATGTTGAGTCAGTTACTATAAAAATGACGGAAATTAGAAAGTAATCACTGCAATTAAATCCGTAATTTTTTAAAATAGTTCATTCGAAACTTTTGAAATTTAAAGATTTTAGTTACTTTTGCCAACCGTTCAAGTAATGGCGTCGTGGCCGAGCGGCTAGGCTGGGCTCTGCAAAAGCTCCTACTCCGGTTCGAATCCGGACGATGCCTCAAAACCTTCAAAGCAATTTGAAGGTTTTTTTATGTCTAATTTTTAGAAAAAATTAGATAAAAATTTATGTTCGAATCCGAACGATGACTCTAAAACCTTCAAAGCAATTTGAAGGTTTTTTTTATGTTTAATTTTTAGAAAAAATTAGATAAAAATTTATGTTCGAATCCGAACGATGACTCTAAAACCTTCAAGGAAACTTGGAGTTTTTTATGTTTAATTTTTAGAAAAAATTAGATAAAAATTTATGTTCGAATCCGAACGATGACTCTAAAACCTTCAAGGAAAATTGGAGTTTTTTTATATTTAATTTTTAGAAAAAATTAGATAAAGATTTACGTTCGAATCCGAACGATACTTTAAAACCTTCAAGGAAACTTGGAGTTTTTTTTATGCTTAATTTTTAAATTAAACTTATAATTAAACTCAATCTTGTCATTTCGACGAAGGAGAAATCTTCGCCAGAAGCAAGACAAAGATTGGAAATAGTTACGTAATTACTTGTGAAGATTTCTCCTTCGTCGAAATGACAAACTATACGTAAAGAACTTTGACAAAGTTCTACCTGCATGAACGTTATAAACACAAAAAAACCTCTGAAATTCAGAGGTTTAATTTTATAATTTTGAGTTATTAACAACTACCTACTTTTTCTCTATTCTTTCGAAAGCATTTTTAACCATTTCTTTTTCTTTTGGAAACCAGCCTTGAATTACTAAAGCAAATCCGAAAACCATTAAAACAATGCTAATTCCTTTTTTAATTTTAAGAATATTTGTCGGAGTCATTTTTGATTTTAACTGTTTGGCTAATAAAATTTTAGCACAATCAATTAATAAATAAGTGATAATTACTGCAGTAAAAAAGGTCATCATTCTAGAAGTCTGCATATCTAACTTTGGTCCTACAGAGATAATTACTGCTAGCCAGAAGCCTAAAACTCCAATGTTAATAACGTTCAATAAAAAGCCTTTTACAAACAAACTACCATAGTTTCTTTTCAGAATGTCACGATCAATTTCTTCATCGTTTATTTTTTCCTCTTTCTTTAGTTTTACAAACGAAATAATTCCGTAGGAAAGCATAATTATTCCTCCAAAGATAAAAAGCGCTGGATCGTCTTTTAAACTTGAAATCAAACGGTAACTTCCTAAATAAGCAATAGCAATAAAAAAAATATCACCTAGTACGACTCCAAGATCAAAAACCATTGCAGCTCTAAATCCTTTTGTAATGCTGGTTTCTAATAAAACAAAAAATACCGGACCTACCATAAAACTTAGAACAAGTCCCCAGGGAAGTCCCGCTAGAATATCATTAATCATCAATTGCTACTTGTTATTTTACTTCTTCTATTTTTCCGCCAAAAACAGTTTTTTGGTTTATTTGCTTTGGTTTTCCATAAATGTAAATAGAGCCTCCTGCGCTCACTTTTGCATCGACAAGGGTAGAAGCATTAACATCGGCTTTTCCTCCCGCAGAAACGCTTACAGTAGTCTGAGACGTCTCTAATTTACTAGCAAGTAAATAACCTCCTGCTCCTAAACTTGCAACTTGATTTTCTGCTTTTCCTGTCAAAGTGATAGAACCTCCTGAAACAGAGCTTACTTTGAGTTTATCAACATTCAAATCTACATTAATAACGCCTCCTTCTTGCGCACTTACTTTAAAAGAAGTTGCTTTAATAGCTTCACTGCTTTTTACCTCTGCTCCTTCATTAACATCTATAAGTTCTAAATGTTTGTAATACAAAGTTATATCAAGATCATTTCCTGAAAGAAGTTTTGGGAAAGGCATTCTTAATTTTAAAATACCATTTTTATTAACCGCTTCAACCTCTGCTTCTCTTGCTCCTTTGATAACAATTTTATTTTCAGATGACTGAACTAATTTTACACTTAATTTATCAAATACTTTTACGGTATCAAAATCGCCTAACTCTTTGGTAACTTGACCAAAAGACATTTGTACAAATAAAATTGCTGCTCCAATAATTAGCTTTCTCATACTTTTATTTTTAAATTAATTATTTATTCTGCTCTTCTTAAAAAATGAAAATCCAATTGTTTTTTAACTAAATCGGCATTTTTTACCTTCACATAAATCTCGTCTCCTAACTGCAGTAAACGGTTTGAAGTTGCTCCAACCAATGCATATTGTCTTTCGTCAAAAGTATAGTAATCCTCTTTTATCTCTCTGATTCTTACCATTCCTTCGCATTTATTAGAAACGATTTCAACATAAATTCCCCATTCGGTAACACCAGAAATAACTCCAAGAAATTCTTCATCCTGATGATCCTGCATGTATTTAACCTGCATGTATTTAATACTGTCGCGCTCAGCATTTGTTGCTAAGTTTTCCATATTTGAACAATGCAGACATTTGGTTTCGTAGGTTTCTTCATCTACAGAAGCTCCACCATCCAAATAGTATTGTAACAAACGATGTACCATAACATCTGGATAACGTCGAATTGGCGATGTAAAATGGCTATAATAATCAAAAGCTAAACCATAATGACCAATATTATCAGTCGAGTATTTGGCTTTGCTCATACTTCTAATAGCAAGAGTATCAATAAGATTTTGTTCTTTCTTACCGTTTACTTCTTCCATCAAAGCATTTATCGATTTTGCTATATCGCCTTTTGTTCTAAAATCAATTTTATAACCAAACTTAGCAATTACAGTTTGCATGGCAACCAATTTATCTTCATTTGGCTCATCG
Source organism: Flavobacterium humidisoli (assembly GCF_023272795.1). NCBI lineage: Bacteria > Pseudomonadati > Bacteroidota > Flavobacteriia > Flavobacteriales > Flavobacteriaceae > Flavobacterium > Flavobacterium humidisoli. The sequence goes on from NZ_CP096829.1 coordinate 1,146,402, forward strand.
TGAATACGATAAACAAAGGTTTTCTTTTGTTTACCAATGTATTCTGCTACTTTTCTGTTTGCCAAAAGCATAAATTCTTCAATCAAATGATTAGCATCTTTTGATACTTTAAAATACACTCCTTCTGGTTCTCCTTCTTCATTAAGGTTGAATTTAACTTCCACTTTATCAAAAGAAATAGCGCCTTGCTGCATTCTTTTCTTTCTTAAAATCTTAGCTAATTCATCCAATTTTAAAGTAGCTTCTCTAATTTCATCTGAAACAACATACGATTCTCCTGTAATAGAGACATCAGCCGGAATTGTATTGTCTTTTGTTTCAATGATATATTGCGCTTCTTCATAAGCAAAACGCTGATCTGAATAAATTACTGTTCTTCCAAACCATTGGTTAATAACTTGTGAAGTTGGCGAAATTTCAAATACAGCAGAGAATGTATATTTCTCTTCATTTGGACGTAGCGAACAAGCAAAGTTAGACAATACCTCTGGAAGCATTGGCACTACTCTATCAACCAAATAAACCGAAGTTGCTCTTTGATACGCTTCATCATCAAGGATTGTTCCTTCTTCCAAATAATAGGAAACATCAGCAATATGAATTCCAATCTCGAAATTTCCATTTTCTAACTTTTTGAAAGACAAGGCATCATCAAAATCTTTTGCATCTTTTGGATCAATCGTAAACGTAAGCGTATCACGCATATCACGACGTTTTGCAATCTCAGATTCCTGAATAGAAGTGTCTAGCTTTTGTGCAAACACCTCGACTTCTACAGGGAAATCTGCTGGCAAGCCATATTCGGCTAAGATAGCATGAATTTCAGTATTATGTTCTCCAGGTTTTCCTAAGACACGAATTACAGATCCAAACGGACTATCGGCTCTTTTTGGCCAGTCTTCAATCTTAACTAAAACAACATCACCGTTTTCTGCTTCACCAATTTTATCTTTTGGAATAAAAATATCGGTATACATTTTAGGATTTGCAGTAGACACAAACGCAAAATTTGGCTGCATATCTATTACACCAACAAATTCTGTTTTATCTCTTTCTACAACTTCAATTACTTCACCTTCAGGTCTTTTTCCTTTTCTTCTATTATAAACATAGACTTTTACTTTGTCTTTATCTAATGCACGATTCAAATTATTAGTAGGAATAAAAACATCTTCTGAGAAATCTGGACAAATAAAATATGCCGTCTTTCTGCTCGTCATATCTATTGTTCCTTCATAATAATCCTGGCTAATTGCCTTAATTAGATATTTTCCAGGTTCTGTTTCTATAATTTTCTTTTGCGAAGCTAGAATTTTTAATTCTTTTATAATTTGATTCCTGCTATTGGTATCGTCAAGTTCAAGCTTTGCTCCTATCTGTTTATAATTGAATGGTTTATTAGCATTTTGCGATAAAATCTTTATTATTTTTCCAGAGAAATCTTTCTCTTTTTTTATCGGCTTTCTAATTTTCTTACTCATATATCTTTTCTAATAAGGTTTAAAATTACGAATAAGAAATCAGATTACAGATTTTAACAAATAGAATTATTAAAATTATAACTTTTCGTACATTTACAAAAAGACCTAAAATGGAAAGCTTTAAAACAATCGCTGTATTCAATTATCTGCACGAAACCGTAGTACTCAAACACTTACTAGAACAAGAAGAAATTCCATTCTTTTTTGAAAACGAAATGACACTCTCTGTCATGCCTTTTTACTCCAACGCACTCGGTGGCATCAAACTCAAAGTTCATCCAAACGATTTCGAGCAAGTTCAGGAAATCTTGGACAATCTCAACAATCCTCTCAAAATCGTCTGAAACAAAAACTTCAAAACAAACTCAAATTAGAAGTAAAATTCAATTCAAAATATTTTTTTTCCTTTTCAACTTTTTTAGTTTTCAACATATATTAAATACAACAAAAAAGATTTTTAAAAATTAAAAAAAAATTTATGGTTATTATAGCGTGTTAATATGTCGAATAAATTTTTTTTTGAAGTCATTGAAATCTCGTTTTACTTATTTATTCTGAGTTATCAACATAGTTATTTTTAGTTAAATGATTAATTTATAAGACTTTTTGTATTTTAATTAACAACGGTTGACAACCAAATTTGAATTGATTTTGTAGATAAGTTGATATGTTGATTTCTGTTGAAAATGGTATTTTTGATATTGATAACTTTTCCAAAAATTCACGAAACTTTTCTTGCATATTTAATTCCTGTTTTGGATTAGGTATTTTTTTGAAACAACCAAAAAAAACTTCTAATTTTCTTTTCGAACTTATTAACATTTTCTGTTAACTTAAAGTTAATTGAATATCAAGCAATTACAAAGTCCTATTAACACCTCAAAATTTTAACAAATATTCTGTTTATTCTTTATTGATTGTGAGATAGTTATAGAGTTATTAAAATTGTTAATAACCTATAAGGTTTTGACTGTAAGATAGTTGTGATTATTATTTTTTTGCGATGAATTTGAATAATTACGCGAACTATATTGGAATGTTTATATAGTATTGAAAAAGAAAATAATTTGTGAAAATTAGTGTAATTCGTGGCAACCATTTATTAATTGAGTAAATTTGCATAACACAACTTAATAGTATAGAAAAATGAAAATTTCGATAGGAAACGACCACGCAGGACCAGAATATAAAAAAGCAATTGTTGAAATGCTGAAAGCTAGAGGATATGAAGTAACTAACTATGGTACAGATACAGATGCTTCTGTTGATTATCCTGATTTTGGACATCCGGTGGCAAATGATGTATCTGAAGGAAAAGCTGATTTTGGAATCGTAATCTGCGGAAGCGGGAACGGAATTGCAATGACTGTTAATAAACACCCTAAAGTAAGAGCTGGATTATGTTGGACTAAAGAAATTGCCTATTTAACTCGTTTACACAATGATGCCAATATTGTGAGCATTCCAGCAAGATTCACATCTATTCATCAGGCTGTTGAAATCGTTGAAACTTTCCTTGATACTGCTTTTGAAGGTGGAAGACACCAAAACAGAGTGAATAAAATTGCTTGTGCATAAAAAGTCAAAAAAAAATTCGGTGCTTCGCACCTATTAATAAACACACCGGGCCGATTTTTTAATTTGCCCGTTTTTTTATTTAAGTATTTATAATTCAGTTATTTAAGCTTCTATAAAAACACTGTTTTTGGAGTTATCAACAATGTTAATATCTACTTTTTGTAATTCAGAAAGGCAATTATAAGCGCCGCCTGAATTAGTAAAATAAAAGCAAACTTGACAATAAAAGAAGTTTTACTCGTTTTATGTCTAAATAATAACATCGCTGTTAATAACCCAGGCGAACCTCCAATTAAAGCCATGAGAAACAAGGTTTTTTCAGGAATTCTTCGGTTATTTTTTCGAGCCTGAGATTTGTCATATCCAGCGAAAATAAAAACGAGAACACTTATAGATAAAAAATATAGTAATAAAACTTCCATTGGTTTAAAATTAAAGACAAAGATATTATTTTAGCCAAATGATTTACTATTTTGCAGAAACGTTTTAACAAGTAAATTATACCATTTTTAAGTAAGAAAATCATTTCATTAAAAGTATGACTAATATTCAATTCATTGCCAAGTCTGTGCAGGCGCCAGCAGTTAGTATTCAAAACACAGTAAAATTATTAGAAGAAGACTGTACGATTCCGTTTATTTCGCGTTACCGAAAAGATGCTACCGGAAATCTTGATGAAACTGTAATTGAGCAGATTGCAAAACTTCAAAAAGATTATGATACACTTATAAAACGTAAAGAAGCGGTTTTAAAATCTATTGAAGAGCAAAAAGCACTTACGCCAGATTTGAAGAAAAAAATTGAAGACAGTTTTGATTTACAAGAAATCGAAGATTTTTACCTTCCATACAAAAAGAAGAAAAAAACAAAAGCCGATGTTGCACGCGAATTCGGTTTGGAACCATTGGCAAAACTGATTATATCTGAAAGTGATGCTGATATTGATTTTATTTCAACACAGTACATTAATGAAAATGTTATTAACGAAGAAGCCGCTATTCAAGGCGCAAGAGATATTGTAGCGGAATGGATCAATGAGAATATCTACGTTCGTAAGCAGCTTCGTAGATTATTTCAGCGAAAAGCGACGATCACTACAAAAGTGGTTAAAAAGAAAGCCGAAGAAGAAGGAGCACAGAAATTCAACCAATATTTTGATTGGGAAGAACCTTTAACAAAAGCGCCAGCACACCGTTTATTGGCCATGCTTCGTGCAGAAAATGAAGGTTTTATCAAAATGAAAATAGATGTTGATATCGATGATGCGTACGATGTTATTGACGAAATCATCATTAAAAAACAAAATAATTCAACTGCTCATTTACAATTAGCAATTGAGGATAGTTATAAACGTTTATTGAATCCAGCAATTGGAAATGAAACTCTGCAAGAAGCAAAAGCAAAAGCTGATGCAAATTCTATTCAGGTTTTTGCCAACAATTTAGGTCAGTTATTATTGGCTCCGCCGTTGGGAGAAAAACGTATTTTGGCAATCGATCCCGGATTTAGAAGTGGTTGTAAAGTTGTTTGTCTGGACGAAAAAGGCGATTTATTATACAACGAAACGATTTATCCGCACGCGCCTCAAAACGAAGAATCTATGGCGATTAAAAAAATTCGTTCGATGGTTAACGCCTATCAAATTGATGCGATTTCTATTGGAAACGGAACGGCTTCGCGCGAAACTGAATTTTTCATCAAAAAAATCACGTTTGATAAACCAGTTCAGGTATTTATAGTTTCTGAGGCCGGAGCTTCAGTATATTCGGCTTCCAAAATTGCTAGAGAAGAATTTCCAAATTACGATGTAACGGTTCGTGGTTCGGTTTCTATCGGGCGACGACTTTCAGATCCTTTGGCCGAATTGGTAAAAATCGACCCGAAAGCAATCGGGGTTGGTCAATATCAGCACGATGTGGATCAAACTAAATTAAAAGAAGAATTAGATAATACCGTAATTCGCTGCGTAAACTCAGTTGGAATTAACATCAACACAGCAAGTAAACATTTGCTGAGTTATGTGAGTGGAATCGGGGAGAAGCTGGCTGAAAATATTGTACAATATCGTTCTGAAAATGGACCTTTTGAAGACAGAAAACAGTTGAAAAAAGTGCCTCGTTTGGGAGATAAAGCGTATCAGCAAGGAGCAGCGTTTACTAGAATTACAAATGCTAAAAATCCGTTAGATAATTCGGCGGTGCATCCAGAGGCTTATCCGGTCGTGGAGAAGATGGCGAAGGATTTGAATATTTCTTTGAATGAATTAATTGCCAATAAAGAGAAAACAGCACTTATTAAAGCGGAAAAATATGTTACTCCTGAAATTGGTTTACTTACGCTAAAAGACATCATAAAAGAGCTTGAAAAACCTGGATTAGATCCAAGAAAGTCGGCTAAGGTTTTTGAATTTGATGCAAACGTAAAATCAATCAAAGATGTGAAAACTGGGATGATTCTTCCAGGAATTGTGAATAACATTACCAACTTTGGCTGTTTTGTTGATATCGGAATTAAAGAAAGCGGATTGGTTCATATTTCACAATTAAAAGCAGGCTTTGTAAGCGATGTAAACGAAGTGGTAAAATTACATCAACATGTTGATGTGAAGGTTACGGAAGTTGATGAAGATAGAAAAAGGATTCAGTTGACGATGATTTTGTAGAAATTTAAATTTTTGAAATTCCAAATTCCAAACTGTTTGGAATATTTAGATAAAAAAACTCCCAAACTACAATTTGTAATTTGGGAGTTTTTATCTTCAGATTATTTCAAAATCACTTTTTTAGTAACACTTTTAAAATCGTCGTTAGATATTTTAACCAAATAAACACCTCTTGACTGGTTGGCTAAATTTATTTCTGTCAATTCTGAAGTTGTTTTTTGCTGATGAATAACACTTCCTGAAGAAGATATTATCGAGATAGTAGATTGCCCAGGCGCACTAACTGTGATTCGATCAGCACTCGGATTGGGGTAAAGCGTGACTGTAGATTTTTTAATATCGAAAGTATCATTTGACAATGTGGCATTTAGCGGTAAATAGAAATTACCTGTTAGTAAAAAGGAGTATAATGTTTTTAGGGTATGATTGAAATAGCTGTTTGGTTCGTTGAGGTTTTTTAAATCGGTATAAGAAGCATCTAAATGCGCTTGATTTTCTCCCGCCATTGCAGCGCAGGCAAACGCGCCGACAAAAGTAGCATTGTGCCATTGGCCGCTTACGGTTCCGTTTTGATTGTAACCATCTTTAATATTTGCAGAACCTCCAAGGTTAACACGAACAAAATCAGATGATTTCTTAGCGTACGTTTTTGCATCGGCATTTCCGTACCATAGGTAATCAACTGCGATTCGCCAAGGTGTTCTGGCTGCATCGTAAGAATAGTTTCTTCCTCCATTGTTATATCCGCTCGCTTGAGAAGAATAAGCACCAGAAGCTTCGCACCAATCCGAAACTAATCCGCCAGCGGCATTGTTTACAGTCAAATTATTGTTAATAATGGTATACGATTTAGCTGCAACCTGATTCCAAAAAGTGATATCGTTTGTAAAAACTCCAAAAGCCCTATAATAAGCAGGAGAGAAGTAAGAAGGATTTGTAATTTGGCTTCCGCCGAATTGATCTCCAGGTTTTAAAACATAAGTATTGGCTTCCACTTCATAATTTTTAATAGCAGAAATTAAAGCAGTCGCATCACTTTTGTAGTTAATGTTTCCAGTGCTTCCCCATTGATAATCGGCAACAATAAGGGCAAAAGCAGCATCAAGCTCTGCATCTGTAGCTCCGTTTTGACCAATAGCTCCAGAACAGCCATTGATTTTCCAGTTCATAACTTTGTTGCCGTTTACATTGTCTTTGTAATACAACCAAAGTCCATCAAAAAGGTCCTTGTCTGCCTTATAAACAGATAAGAGCATTCCATAACCAATTCCTTCAGAAACGGTTTGAGATGGATCATCAAATTTTACTCTGTATCTTCCGTTAGAACAAGCTTCTACAAAATTGGTTTTCCAAAGATCATAATTGTTTTTGACATCTTGGCTGTTTTTGGGCGAAGGCATTAAGCCATTTGCAAAAACAACATTGGCAGGAAACGGCTGCTTTTGTGCATTACTTTTGAGGCACCAAAAAGCAACAGTAATCAGAAGTAGGTTTTTCATAATTATTGTTTAATAGATTTAGGGACTCTAAAAGTAAGATTTTTTAGATATAAAAAAAATCCCAAACTACATTTGTAATTTGGGATTTAATAAGTTTTTCGAATTTATTATTTCGTTTCTTCTTCTTGTTTTTTAGAAGCAGCAGGTTGATCGTCTTTAGCAGCGTTTTTAAATTCCTTAATTCCACTTCCTAAACCTTTCATTAATTCTGGAATTTTTTTACCTCCAAAAAGTAATATCACAATACCTACGATAACAAGGATTTCTGTAAGACCTAATCTTCCCATGACTAATATATTTAATGCCGAAGCAAATTGTTTTTCTTAATTATTCCGCAAAGGTATATAGAAATATACGAAATAGAAGTATTTTTAGTTTAAAATATTTCGATCAGACCGCGTTAAATATTTTATAAAATCGTAAATTATAGCTCTTCATGAAATTTTTAGAATAAATATCATGACGATTAATTACTATATTTGCTAGCATAAAGAAGTAGAATGACTAAGAATAAGAAAAAGAATTTTAGGAAAAAACTATTCATTAAAAACCGATTAGTAATTTTAAATGAAGACACTTTTGAAGAGATCTTTTCTTTTAGGCTTACTTTAATGAATGTCTTTGTAACGTTTACTTTAGGCGGAATATTTCTAATTTTGGTTACAACTTTTATTATTGCATTTACCCCACTACGCGAATTTATTCCCGGATATTCTTCGACAGAATTAAAACGAAATGCTACGAAACTGGCTATTAAATCAGATTCTTTAGAAACGGCCTTAAAACAAAATGAGGTTTATATAAAAGGAATTCAGAAAGTTTTGAAAGGGGAATTAGAATATTCAAAATTTAATAAAGATTCTATCTTAGCAGAATCTGTTGAAGATGCTTCAGATTTAAATATGAAACCATCTGATGCAGAAATAAAGCTAAGAGAAGACGTAGCCGAAACAGAAAAAGAACTGAAGACAAAATCTCAAGACAAAAAGAAAAGTGACAAAAAATAATACCACTGAAAATGTCAATTAAGTCAATTGCGGCGAAAATTTTTGCCCGAAAAATATATAAACAAACGCTTAAATGGACTGAAAAACCAGTTGAAACGCAACAAAAGGTTTTTAAAAGTTTGATCGAGAATGCAAAAAGTACTGCATTTGGAAAAGATCATCATTTTGATCAGATCAAAAACTTTGAGGATTTTCAAAAACGCGTTCCTGTAAGAGATTATGAAGATTTAAAACCCTATGTTGAAAAGGTTGTAAAAGGAGAATCGGATATTTTATGGAAAGGAAAACCATTGTATTTTGCTAAAACTTCGGGCACAACTTCGGGAGCAAAATTTATTCCGCTAACCAAAGAATCAATGCCTTATCATATAGAAGCGGCCCGAAATGCAATTTTACATTATATTCATGAAACGGGAAATGCCGATTTTGTTGACGGAAAAATGATCTTTTTGCAGGGAAGTCCAATTCTAACCGAAAAATACGGAATCAAATTCGGAAGACTTTCGGGAATTGTAGCACATTTTGTTCCTAAATATTTACAGAAAAACAGAATGCCATCTTGGGAAACCAATTGTATTGAAGATTGGGAAACCAAAGTAGATGCTATTGCAGATGAAACAATCAAAGAAAATATGTCGGTGATCTCTGGAATTCCGTCTTGGGTGCAGATGTATTTTGAACGTTTGCAGCAAAAAAGCGGAGGGAAGAAAATAGGCGAGATCTTCAAAAACTTTAATCTGTTTATTTACGGGGGCGTTAATTACGAACCATATCGCGCCAAGTTTGAAAATATGATTGGTAGAAAAGTAGATAGTATAGAGTTGTTTCCAGCATCTGAAGGATTTTTTGCCTATCAAGATTCTCAAAAGGAAAAAGGAATGTTACTATTGCTGAATTCTGGTATTTTCTATGAGTTTATAAAAGCAGACGAATTTTTTGAAGAAAACCCAAAAGTGTTGACTATTGGAGAAGCTGAAGTAGGTGTAAACTATGTTTTGATAATTTCTACAAATGCTGGACTTTGGCGTTATAATATTGGAGATACAGTTCAGTTTACATCTTTATTGCCACATCGTGTTATAGTTTCTGGCCGTATCAAGCATTATATTTCTGCTTTTGGAGAACACGTGATTGCGAATGAAGTAGAGAGCGCAATGAAAGAAGCTGTAGAATCAACCAATATTGTAATCAACGAATTTACGGTAGCACCGCAGATTAATCCATCAAACGGACTTCCGTATCATGAGTGGCTTATAGAATTCGAAAACGAACCAGAAAACATGGAAGTTTTTGCGGAAACAATCGATAATTCAATGCGTAAGCAAAACATTTATTACGATGATTTAATTACCGGAAACGTTTTACGAAAAGTAGTGATCACGAAAGTTTCTAAAAATGGATTTCAAGATTACATGAAATCACAAGGAAAACTGGGCGGGCAAAATAAACTTCCTAGATTATCAAATAATAGAGATATTGCGGATAATTTAAAGTAGAATTTAGCTTTTATATAAAAAACCTTCTAACAATTTGTTAAATGGTAATTCATTAAAGTTATATATATAATTCCTACTTTCGCCTTTCGAAATATTCGATCTTTTTTAAAAATAAAGTTGATTTTTTAAATAAAAAGACATGAAAGAAACCAAACATATATCAAGATCTAGAGCTCAGGAATCATCTGCGGCAATAGAAAAAATGTACATTACAATGCGCCATTTATTCAACCGTGGTTTTTACAAACCAATGGGAGTTTCGGGCGATAGTTTAAGAGAATCATTATTAGCATTACGTCCTGAGATTTACGGGAATATTGCCGAAGAAAAAGTAGAACTTAACGGACTTCTTTACGTTATTGAGCGTCTTCCGATAGGAATCGAACAATGCCGTTTTATCAATTTAACTTCAGACGAAGGATATTCTAAATCGCATTTCCAGGCAATTGTTCCTCCAAAAAGAAGAAGAAACTGCTATAGAATCGACGAAGAGCAAATGAATGTCGAAATCACGCGTGGACGTTCAGACATTTACGATATTCTAACTCACTTGACTTTCATTTTTATTGAATCTCATAAAATTAAAAATAGAGTTTTAATAGACGATGGAGGAGAGGTTTCTCGTGACTGGCAAAAATTGGAACAAGCAGTTATGCAGACCAAAAAGCTTACTTTGGTAGAAAAAGAAAAAGCAATTTCGCACGTTGCGAATATTTTGGCGAGAACTTTTGAAGAGGTTTTAGACATTTACGATGCATTTGGTTCAGAAACTGCGCCAGATCGTTTCTTGCATGTTATTTATTGGTTAGGAAAATTAGCAATCGAAGAAATTGTTGAAAATAATAAACGTACAATTACTTTTAGCCCAGTTTTACGTGAGCGTCTGGGACACCATATTCACGGAGAAATTTGGGCAACAAATATCAAAGAAGTTCTTAAAGCAAATGATTTGCTAAAAAGACCAATTCACGTCATTAGTGCTAATATGCACAGTGTAATGAATTCGATTTTTGCAACACCATTGTTAAAAACAAAATACAAAGGAAAAACAGATTTCTTTATTTATGAAGAATTAAGCAGTTCTGGTTCAAAAGAAATTAGAAGTCAGGTTGAAGAATTGGCTTTAAAAAACGGAATGATTTCATTGCCAGATTGCTCAGGAACCAATATCGATGTTCAAATTTTTGATACAGCAAAAATTGACTGGTCAAAAACAGCCTTTTCTCACGCAAATGTTGGCGAAGATAAACCTGTAATTATCGTAATGGATTATGCTTTTGGTGAACAAGCTTACGAAACAATCGATGAGCTTTTAAAACCATTTAAAAAAGAAACTTTACTCAATGTAAAATCGGTTTCTATTATGGGTAAAGCAGGAATTTTGGAAGGTGGAAAAGGAGATATCATGATTCCGTCTGCACATATTAACGAAGGAACGGCTGATAATTATTTCTTTGAAAATGAACTTAATGGCGCAATGTTCGAAGGAAATGATATCGATATTTATGAAGGAGCAATGGTTACCGTTTTAGGAACTTCGTTGCAAAATAGAGATTTATTGAAATTTTTCCACGAATCGACTTGGGGTGTAATTGGTCTGGAAATGGAAGGTTCTTATTACCAAAAAGCAATTCAGTCGGCATCAAAAATTAGAAAAAGTGTACCACACGATATTAAAGTTCGTTATGCGTATTATGCTTCTGATAATCCTCTAGAAACAGGAAGTACTTTGGCTTCAGGCGGATTAGGAACTACAGGTGTAAAACCAACTTACTTGATTACCATTAAAATTTTAGAACAGATTTTCAATTTATAATAGCACTTTTAAATGAGTACAAAAGTACCGCAAAATGCAGAAGATCAAGAAATTGATTTAGTTCTGATTTCAAAGAAGTTTAGTAATTTTTTTGCTAGAATTAGTACTTCTATTTTTAAAGGAATTCAGTTTTTTATAAAAAATTGGGTTTTTGTTTTGATTTTGATTGTTGTTGGATTTGTTGTCGGAATAGTTTTAGATCGGACTCAAAAAATATATGATAGTCAGCTAATTGTTACGCCAAATTTTGGAAGTGTTGATTATTTATATGCTAAAATTGAGTTGCTAAAATCAAAAATTAATGAACAAGATACTTTGTTTTTAAGAAAAGAAGTAGGATTTAAAGATCCGCTTATTTTAAGTAAAATTGAAATTAAACCAATTGCGGATGTTTATAGATTTATAGAAAACAAAGAAAACAATCTGGAATTAATAAAATTAATGTCAGAAAATAGCGATGTTAACAAAATTATAGAAGATAATACTACGAGTAAAAACTATACTTATCATAAAATTCTTTTTACAACAAGTGGATTTATAGATGATGATAATACCATTCAACCACTTTTAAATTATTTAAATAAGTCTGAATATTATAAAAAAATTCAAATCGTTGCACTAAAAAATATACAAGAAAAAATAGCTCAAAACGATACTATTCTAAATCAGATTAATGTTCTTTTAAATAGTTTTTCAAAATCTGCAAATAAAAGCAACAGTACGGTTTATTATAATGAAAATTTTCAAATAGATGAGGTTTTAAAAACCAAGCAAAAATTAATTGCAGACCAAGGCTATAATCGACTGGAAATAATTAATTCAGATAAAATTATAAAAGAAAATAGTCAAGTTTTAAATGTTTTAGATACAAAAAAAATCAATGGAAAATTAAAACTGATACTTCCATTTTTGTTTCTTTTCCTTTTCATTTCTTTTAGATTTGTTTTGATATTTTACAAAAAACAATCGAAAAAACAACTGTAATAATTAAAAGTTAGAAATTCACAATTGAGGATTTAGATATATTTTATAAAACATGAAAACAAAATTACTATTTGGAGTTTTAATATTATTTTTTACTTTGAATTCATGTAAAAATGAAGTTTCAAAAGAAGAAAGTACCGAAGGAAAAGATAACTTTTCAGTGGTCATTGAAGGGGTTTTTGAAAAAAATGATAAATTACAAGTCTTTTATTTACTTGACGGGCAAGATTGGAGCGAAGAAAATTCTATAGCACAAGCCATATATGCATCTAAAGATATGCAGAAAATAGAATTGGATTTTCCTAAAAACATTAAATTAAAAAATGTACGCGTAGATTTAGGATTTAATCCAACTCAATCTTATGTAACTATTAAAAACATAAGTTTGAAATATAAGAATGAAATAATTGATGGAGATTTAGAAGGCTATATTCTTTATTTTACCCCGAATGAATTTGTTACTTGGGATCGTAATTACTTTGGGTACAAGCTAAATACTATAGATAATAAATACGATCCTTTTATGATAGGAAATGAATTGTTTATGGATAAATTGGCAATAATGATGGAAAAAAAGCAAGAATAAAACTTAACGCACTTTTTATAATTGTACTTTAATCCAATTATTGATAAATGAAAAAGAATATAATTATAGATTATTTAACTTACGGTTCCGGTCAGTTAATAAATTTAATAGCACCAATATTAGTTGCTCCAAAAGTTATATCTGTATGTGGTATAGAAAGTTGGGGAAAAATAGGAGTTGTTTTATCTATATTTACATTATTGGGTTTATTTATTGATTTTGGATCTAATATTTTAGGAGTTAAAGAGATAAGTATTCATAAAAATAATTTTAATAAAATTCAGGATTATTTAAACACTTCATTTGCTATCAAATTTTGCTTTTTTGCAATAATAGTTTTTGCAGTCGTTTTAAGTAATTTTTTTTTTACTGAAATTGATCATAAACTATATTTGTTGGCATTAACTTTATTATCTGCTCAATTTTTTAATGTTACATGGATTTATCAAGGATTTGAAAAATTTGGCATAATCAACAGAATTATATTTGTATCAAAAATTATTTATGTCGCAGTTGTTTATCTTTTGATAACTCATAAAGAAGATTATTACCTAGTTTTATTTATTCTTGGATCTGCTAATACAATAGTTTATTTTTTTTTCTTTATAAGAATATGGAAATTATATCAGCTTTCTTTTTTTAATTTAAAGACAGATTTAATTAAGGAACAATTCAAGAACGAATTTTCTATTCTTATTTCTAATTTTTCAATTGCTATATATGTTCAAAGTCCGATTTTGATAATCCAGCATTTACTAGGAGATTATTATGCTGGTATTTACAAAATTGGAGATATGATTTTAAGCATATTTAGGAGTTATTTATCTGTTTTTTTTAATGTTAGTTTCCCGAAATTCTGCGAATGTTACAATACAAATAAAATGGAAGGAATTCGATTTTTGAAGAAAATAAATAGCTTAAATATTGCTTTATTAATTACTGGAGTTTTAGTAGTTGTAATTGGCGGAAATTTGATTATCACTAAAGATATCTTAAATCCTAAGATTTACAATCTTTTAAGTTTTTATTCCGGATTTATAATAGTTCCAATTATAACTGCTTTGAATATTCCTTTTTACCAATATTTAATTTATAAAAATGAACAAAAAATATTGTCTATAATTTTATCTTTAGGATCGTTATTGATGATGATTTTGGGTTATTTTTTGACTTTGTTTTTTAAAATACAAGGAAGTTTGATAGCCGTTTTTTTTATTGAAAGTCTAATCACAACGTTAATAATATTATTTTCTTTAAAGAAATACAAAAGGATTTCAAATTAACAGTAAACAGTATGCAAGAATCTTATTTAGAAAAAGAAAAACAGTATTTTTCGAATATTAGAAAAGATATTATTTCATTTATAGACGCAGATGAAGATTTATCATTTTTAGAAATTGGAGCAGGAACTGGCGCCACTTTATTAGAATTAAAAAGTAAAGGAATAGCAAAAAAAATAAGCGGATTTGATATTGTAGATGTAAATCACAATAAAGAAAAATTCGACTCATTTATTATTGGAAACATTGAACAAGATAAAATCCCTTTTGAATTAAATTCTTTTGATAATATAATTTTAGCAGATGTTTTAGAACATTTAATAGAGCCTCATAAAACAATTCAAAAACTAATTCCGTATTTAAAAAAAGGTGGAAATTTTTATATTAGTCTACCAAATGTTAGAAATTATGTGGTATTTTATAAAGTTTTTGTTAAAGGAAGTTTTGAATATACAGATGAGGGAATTTTTGACAAAACACATATTAGATTCTTTTGTAAAAGAGATATGTCTAATTTAATTAAGCAAATTCCAGAATTAAAGTTGCAAAAAATAGAGTCAAATTTAAGACATCTTTCATCGATCAAATCTACTTTTAATAAGATTACATTTGGACTTTTTGAGCCATTTATAAGCACACAGTATTTTTTGAAAGTATCTAAAAATTAGTATGATAAAATAAATCTGATGGACATAAAAGTATATATTGTTCTTTTAAATTACAACAATTCTCAGGATTCTATTGAATGTTTAGAAAGTATATTAAAACTACAATATTTTAATTATCAGGTAATTATTATTGATAATAGTGAAACATTACAATATATAGAAGAATTAAAATCTTGGGCAGAAGGTAACGTAATGCTACAAGAAACAAATTTTAAATATATTGTTTATCCTTTAGAAAAGAAGCCACTAACATTTCTGAGTATTAGAGAGAAAGATTTTTTATTACAAAGTAGAAATGAAAAAATAATTTTTGTAAAAGCAGAAGAAAACAATGGTTTCGCTGCGGGAAATAATATAGCGCTTAAGTATATTTTAAATCAAAATGATTTTGATTCCTGCATTTGGATTTTAAATAATGATACTATTATTGAAAAAAACAGTCTTTCTGCTATCATTGAAGAGATTAAAAAACAAAATGGTTCAAAAACAAACATTATTTATGGAACACCATTAATAGAATATGAAAGTCCAGAAATAGTTCAATCAATTGGTGGTAGGTATAATGCAAAAACAGGCTTAAGCAAACATGTAGGAGAAGGGATTTTGATTGAAGATGCAATGCTAAATTTTGAAAAAATAATTAAAAAGACAGCTTATCCTGTTGGTGCATCTATGATAATAAAATATCGCGATTTGAAATCAATAGGTTTATTATCAGAAGATTATTTTTTGTTTTTTGAAGAAATAGATTGGGTTTCAAGAGCAAAAAAAAGGAATGGAGGAGTAAAAATGCTTCCTATTTTTGGAATTTATCATAAACAAGGAAATAGCACAAAGTCAAAAATAAAGAAAAAGAAATCAGAATTTATAGATCTGATTTCAATGAAAAGCAGAATTACTTTTGCAAAAAAATACAATAGAAAAAATATAGGATTTATTTATTTATCAATTTTAACCTTAACAATTGGTAATAGAATTAAACAAGGAAATTTTAAAGTAATTCCGAAAATCTTAAAACTGGTTTTTGGTACAAAAAGTATACAAAAAGTAAATGAAAATTGATATAAAAAAAGTGTTTTTAGTGTTTTTGCCTTTTACTCAGGCATTAACATTAAATATTTTTTTTCCGCTTAAAATATCAGAAATTGCACTTGTAATTTTAATTTTTTTCTATATAAATAAAAAAACAATCTCAAAAGATTCGATTTGGTTTATAAACAATAATCTCATTATTATTTTATTGGGTATTTTAGTTACGCTATCATTTTTTGTAAACATACCTTGGAATTATCCTTATTTGCCAAAAGTAATTCCATTTAGGATAAATAGAGTAGGAGATAGTTTTATAAGGCTCTGTTACTTTTATTTATGTATTGCAGCCTATTTTTTTTCATTTCGATTGTTTACAAATGACATAAAAATTTTAGAAAAATGGATTTTGGGTGCCATGGTAGCAGCCATTTACGGATGGTACTTGTTTATATCTTCAGGATTAAATCTCCCATATCTTAAACTTCCAGGAATGGGAGAACCACAAACTTTAAGCGGTTTTATTCGATGTAGTACTTTTAAAGAGGGTAATTATTATGGCTTGTTCCTATTATTATCAGCATCAGTATCTTTCTATTTAAAGAAAATAAAACAAGGATGGTTTTTACTTCTAAGTGTTATTGTGTCAATGTCTACTATCTCAGTAATTTCAGTATTTATTTTTGTCTTTTACTATTATAGAAAGAGAATTTTGAAATTAAACGTAATGCTTAAGCTTGTTCCAATTTTTATAATTGTGGTGCTAATATTCATTCAAACAGATTTTTACCAAAGATTTGTCTATAAAAAACTTTTTGAGCCAACTAAAACCCTTACCCAAAATAATTTCTCAAAAGTAGATAGGGTAATTACAGGAAAAGTAGCTTTTTATTCAGGAATCGACAATCCTTTTTTTGGAGTTGGACCAGCTAATTACGGCTTACATTACGATTATTATAACAAGTATAAAAAAATCGTTGTGAATAGAAGCGAGTATTTTGACCGTTTTGCACAGCGAAAAAATGAAAGAGCTATTCCTAACAATGTATATTTAGAAGTTTTGTCGGAATATGGTGTTTTTGCATTATTATTATTTATGCTCTTTTTATTTCTAATTTTAACGAAAGCCTATTATTTAAAAGAAGATGCTATTGTAGGCGGTATGTTTAGTATAATAATTTCTTTTAATGCATTTCCTTCCTTTATAATGCTTTTTATTTGGGTTTTTCTTGCCATACCATTTGCCATACATAGAAATAAATTGAATCTCGAAAAAACAGTTGAAACAAATTATGATAATTAAAGATATCTTCAGGAAATTTAGAATAGAAATGTTTTGTCTGCTTTTGATAGCATACGCATTTGTATTTAAAATTTCTTTAGCAACACCATTTATCATCCTTTTACTGCTTTTGAATATTTCAAAAATAAAAAAACAGAATCAAAATAGAACCATTGAAATGCTGGCTTTACTATTTGGCTCCATTTATTTTTTATATGTTCTCTCCTTCATTTTTCATTTCGATGTTACGTCAAGATTGATTGTGAGATCGTTAGGATTTATATTTATTCTAGGATTGTTTTTAATAAAGAAATTTAGTTTTCAGGAGATAAAGTATTTTGTTTTTTTCTTTTTAGTTTTGCAATTGATACATCTTGTATATATAGATTTTATCGTAGTTCAGTATCAGCTTTTTTCGGTTTCAAAAAGTTTTGAAAATTTTAATGCATTAGTCGAAAATAAATTCATTATTGAGAGGCCATATTTTTCTTTAAATTGTTTATTATCAATTTTTTGTATAAAATTTTTACTTGATCATTCTATATTTAAAAGAAGTTTTTTATACATATATATAGGCTTAATAATATTTACGTTATTCATTATTGCAGCAAGATTGGCAATGGGCATTTCGATTTTATTATGCTTTTTTATCTTTCTAAAAGAAAGAAAAAGCATTTATCTTTTTTTAGGTGTTTTAACTATTATAACTCTTGTAATTTTAACTAATGAATATACACTGCAAAGATTAGTGTTAGAAAAAGGCGAGCCAAGAACTGTAATCTGGAAATGTGCAAAAAATATAGTTGATGAAAAGGATTTTAATTATTTAACAGGAACTTTTAGCAGCGAAGAAGTCGATAAAAAACTAATAGATTGTTATAATTCTAGAGAAGTTTTAAGTGGCCCATATTGGTGGATCGGAAAAAACAATTATAATTATAATACGCATAATCAATATATTTGGTTCTTTGTTTCTTATGGTTTTATAGGTCTTGCTTTATTTTTAGGAATATTTGCAATACAATTTTGGAATTTTGTAAAAAATAAAAATGTGTATTCTTTCTTTTTTATTCTAATCTTTTCATTTCAAAGTTTATTTGAAAACCTCTTAAGCAGACAATTGGGAATTTATTTGTTTTTATGGTTTTGCTGCCTCTTTGTAATTAAACCCGAAAATACGATTAATGATGAAAAATAAAATAATAGTCAATGGTCGTTTTTTAACTCAAAAAAGTACTGGTGTTCAGAGAGTAGCGACGGAAATAAGTAAATATTTTCAAGAACATTATAAGGAAGAAGTCGTTTTCTTATGTCCCAAAAAAAAACTTTTAAACCCAAATGCAGAATCTCTTAATTGTGTAAAATTTGGCTATTTTTCAGGATACTTTTGGGAGCAAATTGAACTACCTCTTTTTTTATTTAGAAATAAAGTTTCTTTATTAATCAATTTTTGCAATACAGCCCCCATTCTTTTCAAGAAAAATTTAATTGTCATCCATGATATGGCAGTAAAGGAAAATAAAAGCTGGTTTAATTGGAAATTTGTTTTAGTTTACAATATTTTGTTTTTCTTTAATTTGAAGAATGCTTTAAAAATTATAACAGTTAGTAATTTTTCTAAAAAGGAAATTTTAAAGTTTTACCCAGATATTCAGCAGTCAGCAATAGAGGTTGTTTATTTGGGTAGTTTTTTAAATTTTAATGAAGAAGAATATAAAAAAGGAGATTACTTTATTGCAGTAAATTCTTTAAATTCGAGGAAAAATATTAAAGTAATATTGGAAGCCTTTGAACATTTAGATCCAAATAAATACAAACTCAGAATTATTGGAAATACATTTGATAATATATTTAATAATGATTCTTTAAAGTTTAATTCTAATATTACGTTCTTAAACGAAATCTCTGATGCTGAATTAATGAAGGAAATATCAGAAGCAAAAGCGTTTATAAATGCTTCTTTTTATGAGGGTTTTGGACTTACGGCAATTGAAGCAATGAGTGTTTATACACCATGTATTTTGTCGGATATTCCAGTATACAGAGAATTATATAATGATACTGCATTGTTTTTTAAAACAGATAATGCAATGGAATTAGCACAAAAAATAGAAAATTTAACATATTCGGATAACTATAAAGATATATGTAAACGCTCATTTGAGGCCTCTCAAAAGTTTAGTTGGAAAGCCGCATCTAATACTTATATTTCTATAGTTGAAAATCTTAAAAATAAAAGACAAATTGAAAAAAGCCCTAATTAGCGATTGGTATTATGTAAATGGAGGAGCCGAAAAAGTGATTCATTCTATCAATTCAATTTGGAATGATTTTGATCATTTTGCGCTAATTGATTTTTTGAATGAAGAAGATCGAAAATTTATTTTGAATGGAAAAAAAGCTAAAACCAGTTTTATTCAAAAACTTCCGACTGTTAAAAAAAACCATCGTAAATTTTTACAGCTTTTTCCCATTGCAATAGAACAATTTGATTTAACGGATTACGATTTAATAATCAGTTCTTCTTCGGCTGTTGCAAAAGGAATTAAAGTAAATAAAAACCAATTGCATATTTGTTACTGTCACTCGCCAATGCGCTACGCTTGGGATTTAAGAGAGCAATATTTAAAAGATGCTGGATTAACTAAAGGCTTAAAAGGATTTTATGCGAAATCAGTTTTAGATAAAATCCAAAAATGGGATCTTTCAAACTCAGAAAACGTTGATTACTTTATAGCTAATTCTAAGCATATTGCGCAAAGAATAAAAAAGACCTACAATCAAGATTCTGTGGTAATTTATCCGCCTGTAGATGTTGATTTTTTTGGTTTAGAAGAAACAAAAGAAGACTATTATTTAACAGCTTCACGAATGGTAGCGTATAAAAAAACGCAACTTATTGTAGAAGCCTTTAATGGATTGCCTCATTTAAAACTGATCGTTGCAGGAGAAGGACCAGAATTAGAAAAGCTTCAAAGAATAGCCAAAAACAATATACAATTTGTTGGTTATGTCGAAAACAAGAAGCTCAGAAGTTTAATGCAGAAAGCAAAAGCTTTTATTTTTGCAGCAGAAGAAGATTTTGGAATTATTCCAGTTGAAGTGCAAGCCTGTGGAACCCCTGTTATCGCTTTGTCAAAAGGCGGTACTTTGGAAACTGTTGTTGAAAATCAAACAGGAATTTTCTTTGACGAACAGACCGCAGAGAAAATTAAAGAAGCAGTAATTCATTTTGGAACTAAAAATTTTGAACCTAAAATAATTCGCGAACATGCGATTAAATTTTCAAAACAACGATTTGAAAATGAGATAAAAGAATTTGTTGATATAAAATTTAAAGAGCATCAACAGTTACTGAATACAAGATAAATTGAAATTATAAGCAAAAAAAACTTTTCAAATCAACTACATTTGCGTTGAATAAACAAATATCATGAAAAGAATACTTATCACCGGAGCGGCAGGATTTTTAGGATCACACTTATGTGACAGATTTATCAAAGAAGGTTATTTTGTAATCGGAATGGATAATCTGATTACGGGAGATCTTAAAAATATTGAACATCTATTCAAACTAGAAAACTTCGAGTTTTATCATCATGATATCACCAAGTTTGTCCATGTTCCAGGTGATTTAGATTATATATTGCATTTTGCTTCGCCGGCAAGTCCGATAGACTATTTAAAAATTCCGATTCAGACTTTGAAAGTAGGATCTTTAGGAACGCATAATCTACTTGGATTGGCAAGAGTAAAAAAGGCTAGAATTTTAATTGCATCGACCTCTGAAGTTTATGGCGATCCATTGGTTCATCCTCAAACCGAAGAATATTATGGAAACGTAAACACCATTGGTCCGCGTGGCGTTTATGACGAAGCCAAACGTTTTCAGGAATCAATCACGATGGCCTATCATACTTTTCACGGAGTAGAAACCAGAATCGTTCGTATTTTTAATACTTACGGACCAAGAATGCGATTGAATGACGGACGTGTAATTCCTGCTTTTATCGGACAAGCACTTCGCGGAGAAGATTTAACAATTTTTGGAGATGGTATGCAGACCCGTTCTTTCTGCTACGTAGATGATCAGGTTGAAGGTATTTACAGATTGTTGCATTCCGATTATGTGTATCCTGTAAATATTGGAAATCCAGATGAAATTACGATTAAAGATTTTGCAGAAGAAATCATAAAACTGACAGGAACAAACCAGAAAGTAGTGTATCATCCTTTGCCGATAAACGATCCATTACAGCGTCAGCCAGACACCACAAAAGCAAAAGAATTGTTAGGATGGGAAGCGAAAGTAAGTCGTTCTGAAGGAATGAAAATTACCTATGATTATTTCAGGTCACTTTCAAAAGAAGAACTTTCAAAAGAAGAACACAAAGATTTTTCGAGTTATATCAAATAATAAAAGGGGAAATATTCTAAAAATATTTCCCCTTTTCATTTATAACAAATTTGCTTAAAAAGCATCACTTTCAATCAATTTCTTCATTTGTTCATCAAGATTAAAATTCCTTTGTGCATGAAGAAAAATAGTCTTTTTCATGCTTTGAATTTTATCTTTTCCTGTTTCTGAAATTTGTTTTAACGCAGCATTTAAACCTACAAAATCTTCTACAGGAACAACCCAGCCTAAATTATTTTCTTCAACAATGGATTCTCCTTCGCCCCCGCCAAAATAAAGAATAGGAAATCCTAAAGCGCTGTATTCGAATATTTTTGAAGGAACAGAACCGTAAATTCTTGTTTTAAGCGGGACAAGAGCAATGTCTAAAGTCATTAATTTTTCATGCAAAACACTGCGATCTAACATTCCGTGAAAGATAATTTTCTGCATCGGATTCTGGTTCATATAGTTTACGATTTGGGCTTTCTCAGCACCATCTCCAAAAATATGCAATTCGACATTCAGATCTTCTAAATTCAATTGCTGAATAAGCTCAAAAATGCCTTGAGCAACGCCCAACAATCCCGCATAGAACAATTTTATTGGTTCGTTAGCATTTTCATTTTTAGAAATACTATTTTCCACAAAATGATCAGGATAATTACGGTACAAAAAGCATTTCTTCCCAGGAAAAATCGAATGAATATGATCTATAATTTCATTTGACTGACCAAAAATATGCGTAGCTTTTTTGTAGATAAAACGTTCTATAAAAAGAAGTATTTTATGCGAAATACTGTTTTTCTTCAAAACTTGAAGTTCAATAGCGGCAGTCGGCCAAAGATCTGAAACATTCAAAATTATTTTTTTTCTTTTGATCCAAAGCGCTAAAACAGAAACAAAAGACAATAGCAATGGTGGCGATTGTACAATTACTTTTTTTGGTGTTTTAGCAAATAATAAATAAAAAAATAAAACACTTGAAAACGAAAATGTCGAAACAATTCTTTTAAAAATGTTAGAACTGTTACTGGGATAAATCCAAAGACGTTTTAAAGTAATATTCTGAATTTTTTCTGTAACCGAAAATCTGCCTTTATATTCTGGGAAAAGTTCGCCTTTTGGATAATTTGGGAGTGGGGAAATCACAGAAACTTCATACCCGTTTTGGTTTAATTTTAGTGCCAATTGCTCAATTCGATTGGCGGCCGCACCTTTTTCTGGCGGATAATAATTGGATATAATTAAAATGTCATTCATTATTTCTTATCCAATAAAATTGAAATAATTCTTTCAGAAGCTTTTCCGTCCCATAATTCTGGAATGCCACTTTTTCTCGGGCCATTTTGTAAAAATGTACCAAAAACTTTTTTCAAATTTTCTAAAGAAGTTCCCACAATTGTATTAGAACCAATGGTTTCTGTTTCAGGTCTTTCGGTGTTATCACGCATCGTAAAACACGGAATTCCTAGAACAGTTGTTTCTTCAGAAATTCCACCACTGTCTGTGATAACCGCAAAACTATTTTTGATTAAATACATGAAATTGAGATAACCTTGAGGCGAAACAAAAATGATATTTTTAAACTCAATTTTGCTTTCGCTTAAAATTGCCTGCGTTCTTGGGTGAATTGGAAAAATTATTTTTTTGTCGTTTACTAACAAATCAATTCCGTGAAGTAAATCAATAAGCGATGAAACTTCGTCAACATTTGCGGGACGATGTAATGTTAAGATGATATAGTTTTTCTCTTGTAATTGATGTTCGTTCCAAAAATCAGGCGATGCAATTCTGTTGATATTTTGATATAAAGTATCGATCATCACATTCCCCACAAAATGAACATTTTCTGGATCTGAACCTAACTTTAATAAATTTTCTGAAGCTGATGTTGAGGTTGTAAAAAAGTAATCAGTAATACTATCCGTCAGCATTCTGTTAATTTCTTCGGGCATTGTTAAGTCTCCAGAACGAATTCCGGCTTCGACATGTGCAACTTTTGTATTACATTTTTTTGCGACAATTGAGCATGCCATTGTTGAGTTTACATCGCCAACAACCAAAACTAAATCGCAAGGATTTTGAATTAATTCTTTTTCAAAAGCAATCATAATCGCTGCCGTCTGTTCGGCTTGAGAACCACTTTTTACTTCTAAATTTATATCTGGTTGCGGAATGTTTAATTCTTCAAAAAAAGTATCGCTTAGGTTTTTATCATAATGCTGGCCAGTATGAACCAAACGAAATGAAATATCAACACCTTCATTTTGCTTGTTTTTTACTGTATTAATAATTGGCGCTATTTTAATAAAATTTGGTCTTGCGCCTGCAATTATGGTAATTTTCATAGCTGATTAGATTCTTGAATTTAAATTTTCTTGTGGCAAAAGTAAAGTTTAAATCGGAATCTGAGTAGATTGAGATAATTTCTTCAAATTTTTTATAATTTTTAATATTATCAGTGCTTTTCTTGTGATAATTGGAGCTCACAATTTGTGATTTCAAATGCAATAAGCTTTGAATAAAAGTAATTAAAACTTGAAGCCACAACTTATTACCTTAAAGAATTAATTATTTTTATAACCAATCTTCACTCTTTCAGATTCATTTTCTTTTTTCTCCGTTAATTCATCTAGATAAGAAAATACCAATTCAATATTTTTATCATGATTCTCTAACTTCTTCTGAATCTGCAAAATATCTACTTTAATTTCTGTTGTATCTAAAAGCATTTGTCTCACTTTCGTGAATATACGCATGATTTGAATATTGGTTTGAATTGCTTTGTCACTTTTAAGAATGCTAGACAACATCATAACCCCATGTTCAGTAAATGCCATCGGTGCATGTCGCAAACCAATCTTATCGGAATTGGAGGTCACAAATTGTGACCTCCAATTTTCAAACTCTGATTTATTAAGTTCAAACATGAAATCTTCAGGAAACCTTAAGATATTTCTTTTAACGGATTGTTTAAGAACTTTAGTTTCTATTCCATAAAGTAAAGCCAAATCACGATCAAGCATCACTTTTTGACTGCGAATAAAATATATTTTATTTGAAATTGTTTCTTCAGAAAGTAAAGAATGATTATCCATAAGTTTTAATTATAAAAACAAATGTAAGATTTTATTTATATTTATAAATACGATTTAAACTGTTTTAATTTCCCGCGATTGGTTCTTTCTAAAACAGTTTTTCTTGTAAAAGTGAAGTTTAAATTAGGCTCTAAGTATAAATCAATTGCTTCTTTTATTTTTTCAATTTGTTCTGATATTAATTCTTTTTCAGCAACATATTCAATTTCAAAATTATCTATTTTGGTTTGTTTGATGATAAATTCTTTTACATTTCCATCGTCTTCAATTATGCTTTTGGTTACATAATAAAACGTCAATCCAGGAGATTTTTTTCCGCTTGGTAAAATCGCAATGTCGTTGGTTCTTCCAATAAGTTTTTTTAGAATTGGTTTTTGAAGTGTGCTTTTTTCGTCCAAAATTCCGATGTCTCCAATTTCATATCGGATGAAAGGATTTGCTTTGTTAAATAATGAAGTAATCACAATTTTTCCTTCCGTTCCATGTGGAACAGAATTGTTATTTTCATCTAAAATTTCTACAAAAAGGGTTTCGGCGTTAACTTGCCATTCTCCTTTAGGATTTTCGAAAGCAATTAAATCTAATTCAGACGCGCCGTATTCGCTGATAATCGGAATTCCAAATTGTTTTTCTAAGAGCTTTTTATCCGTTTCAAAAAGCATTTCCGAAGTGACAAAACAAGCTTTTAAGGTTGGACAAATTTCTTTTAAGATAATATTTCGCTGTTCTAAAAATTTAGCAAACAAAACAATAGAACTTGTATAACCATTGATATAATCGAATTTTTTCGATTTGAATTTTTTTAAGAATTTTTCTAAAACTTCATCAGATAAATCAAAAACCGGAAAGCGAAAACGATGCGTCAGAAAATCTTTGAAACACTCTTTCTGATAACCAATAAAATCCATTGGAATTCCGTAAAACCGGGCCTGATACGAACGATTAAAATCAATTCCAAACCATCCAAAACGCATCATATTGGAAGCCCAAGTTAAAGCATGAGAGTACTTATCTTTTGCAAAAACAAAAGGAGTTCCGCTTGAACCAGAAGTTTTGTTGAGGTAGATGTTTTTTTTTGAAAAACCTTTGGAAAGTCTTTCTTCTAATGGCTTCTGAAGATTCTGTTTATTCAAAATCGGCAGATCTTCCCAATTTTGAACTGAAGTATTTCCAACTAATTCTTTGTAAAAAGAGTTGTTTTTTAAATGAAAATCAACAATTTCTTTCTTCTTCTTTTCAAGAAATGAAGCATATTCTTCTTCAGAAAAGTGAATAATTTCATCCATCTCGGCTTTGGCTTTCTTTATCGGAAAACCATTTAATTGAAGGGAAATATCAAAAAGGCGAATCATTTTTCAGGATAATTTTCGTCAAAAATAATGTTTCGGAATGATTCAACAACTTTTTAAAGATTTAATTATTTTTTACGTACAAAAGCAAGTATTTTTGCAGCACAACTAAATACAACAACACCATGACAATTTTACTATTGGGATCAGGCGGAAGAGAACATGCATTTGCGTGGAAAATGACTCAGAGTCCGCTTTGCGAAAAACTTTTTGTAGTACCTGGAAATGCGGGAACTGCTGCAATTGCTGAAAACGTTGCAATATCTCCAACTGATTTTGAAGCAGTAAAAGCATTAGTGCTTAAAGAAAATATAAGTTTAGTAGTCGTAGGACCTGAAGATCCATTAGTAAAAGGTATTTACGATTATTTTAAAAATGACGAAAGTTTAAAACATATCCCAGTTATTGGACCATCAAAATTGGGTGCTCAATTAGAAGGAAGTAAAGAATTTGCAAAAGAATTCTTGATGAAACATAATATTCCAACTGCAGCTTATGATAGTTTCACTGCTGAAACAGTTGAAAAAGGATGTGAGTTTTTAGAAACATTACAGCCGCCTTATGTTTTAAAAGCAGATGGATTAGCAGCTGGAAAAGGTGTTTTGATTATTCAAGATCTTGAAGAAGCAAAAACAGAATTGAGAAATATGTTGGTTCATGCAAAATTTGGAACAGCAAGTGCAAAAGTGGTTATCGAAGAATTCTTGGATGGAATCGAATTAAGCTGTTTCGTTTTGACTGACGGAAAAAGCTATAAAATTCTTCCAACGGCAAAAGATTACAAAAGAATTGGAGAAGGAGATACAGGTTTAAATACAGGCGGAATGGGGGCAGTTTCTCCAGTTCCTTATGTTGATGCTGTTTTAATGGAAAAAATTGAAACACGCATTGTAAAACCAACAATCGAAGGTTTCCAAAAAGACGGAATTGAGTATAAAGGATTCGTATTTATTGGTTTGATTAATGTTAAAAACGAACCGATAGTTATTGAGTACAACGTAAGAATGGGAGATCCAGAAACTGAAGTTGTGGTTCCGAGATTAAAATCAGACTTAGTTGAATTGTTCTTATCTGTCGCAGATCAGAAATTAGGAGACTTTAATTTAGAAGTTGACCCAAGAAGTGCAACAACTGTAATGGTAGTCTCTGGAGGATATCCTGAAGATTTCGAAAAAGGAAAAGTAATTTCTGGTTTAGAAAATGTTACAGATTCTATAGTTTTTCACGCGGGAACAAAATTAGATAACGAAAATGTCGTTACTAATGGAGGACGTGTAATTGCTGTAACTTCTTATGGAGATAATTTCCAGGAGGCCATAAAAAAATCTTACCAAAACATAGATAAACTAAGTTTTGATAAGATGTATTTTAGAAAAGATATCGGTTTTGATTTAATCTAAAAAATAAATTTACAAGCCCTTTTTAATTAAAGGGTTTGGTTTTTTTATTTTAAAAATGAATGAGCCGTTGTATCTTGGTTTTCTGTTCCAGCGTCATCAAAAATACGTAATTGTTTAATCCAATAAACGATTGCGCATGCACAGATGATCATAAAAATCCAGTTAATAGTGTTTGCACCAAACCATGTAATTAATTCTAAATGACGTAAAAAGTCAAGAGGAGCAAACAAAATGTTAACAAATAGGTATTGAATTCCTTCAAAAAAAGCTGTCATAATTTTAAAAATTATATGTTATTTATTGTTGTGTAATGCCTTGAAGATAAAATTCGGTAAACCAAATCTTTTTTTCAACTTGTTAGGTTTTTCCTTTTAAACAAGTATTATCTTTACAATCACAAAAGTATAAAATATCCTTATGATAACAAGTGTTTTTAAAAAATCTACACCATTAAATTATTCATTGGTTGTAATTTTAATACTGGTTTTCTTTTTTATGTTCCAAATTAAAGACCCATCTTGGGTTACTTCTTATTTTTTGGCTTTTCAAAAAGTGAGTTTGTTGTGCTTTATTTTGGCTTCTTTTTTTATGATTAATTTTATCGTAAAAAAGAACGGACTTAGTAAAGACAACGGTTACGCGATACTTTTCTACTTGTTGTTTGTTTTATTTTTTCCAACGATCTTTAATGATTCAAATGTTATCTATGCCAATTTTTTCATTTTATTGGCGCTTCGAAGATTAATATCGCTACAATCCCTAAAAGCATCAAAAGAAAAAATATTTGATGCTGCATTTTGGATTTTTGTAGCTTCTTTATTTCAATTTTGGAGTATTCTCTTTATAATATTGGTTTATATCTCTATTATTTTTCACGTTTCAAGAGATTATAGAAACTGGGTCTTGCCTTTTATAGCACTTTTGGCCGTAATAATTTTATTCTACATGACATCATTAATTTTAAATTTTGATGTCATAGCTTTTATTCAAGAAAGAGCTGTAGTCGATTTTAGAATAGATTATTTTAAGAATAATTACGAAAACGCGGCACTTTCTATATACACAGCTGTAGCACTATTTTTTGTTACTTCTATGCTAATGACGCTATCAAACAGACCACAAATTGTACATTCTTCATACAAGAAAGTTGTAGCTTGTTTTTTTATAGCCGCTTTTATTTACATTATTTCACCAAATAAAAGTAACGATTTATTATTGTTTAGTATTGCGCCATTAACGATAATGGCAACAAGTCATGTAGAATACGTACAGCAGAAACTTAACAACGAAATTGTATATTATACCTTGATTGTGTGTAGTTTATTTACTTTTTTCTCTCAATTATAATTTACTTCCGTAAGCAAGATCGCCAGCGTCACCAAGTCCCGGAACAATGTAGTTTTTTTCATTTAATTTTTCGTCTAGAGAAGCAACCCACAAGTGGCAGTTTTCTGGAAGATTTTTTTCGAGGTAAGCAATTCCTTCTGGGGCAGCAATAACAACAACAATGTGTATTTCTGTTGGACTTGCATTTTCTACTAATTTTTTATGAACAGCAACAATTGATTGCCCAGTTGCCAGCATTGGGTCAAGAAGCAGAACGGTTTTATTATTTAAATCTGAAATAGCTTGATATTCAACTCGAATTTCAAATTCGTCATCATTATTTGGATGATATCTGCATGCAGAAACAAAGCTGTTTTCGGCATGATCAAAATAATTTAAAAACCCATTGTGAAGTGGCAATCCAGCTCTTAAAATTGGGCATAATACCAAATCGGCATCAATTTTTGTAGTATTCTTAATTCCTAGAGGTGTCTGAATTTCAACTTTTTTATAAGGCAAAATTTTGCTTAATTCATAAGCCATAATTTCTCCAATGCGTTCAATATTTCTACGAAAACGCATACTGTCGTTTTGAACATTTATATTTCGAATCTGACCTAAAAAATGATTTAAGACACTGTTGTTCTCAGAGATATAATGGATTTTCATACTATTTTTTTATAAGAGCAATTGTTTTTTAAGAATAATTGAAAAATTGATGTTTTTTTTCAAAGTATAAAAGTATAAAAAGTATCTTTGTTTTATAAAAAAATAAAAACATGTTTTCAAAATTAGCATATTCTGTTTTCGAGCAAAGCATCAAAGATTATCACGAGTTTGATAATGTAGATCAGCCGATCAATAATCCTTATCCAAAAGATAAGTTTGAGCATTTGTTATATCTAAAAAATTGGATTGACACCGTTCAATGGCATTTTGAAGATATTATTCGTGATCCACAAATTGATCCAGTTGCCGCATTAACTTTAAAAAGAAGAATTGACGCATCAAATCAGGAACGTACTGATATGGTGGAATATATAGATAGTTATTTTTTACAAAAATACAGTGATGTAAAAGTAAAAGACGGAGCAAAAATCAATTCTGAAAGTCCAGCTTGGGCTTTTGACAGATTGTCAATTTTAGCTTTAAAAATTTATCATATGCATGAAGAAGCTACACGTGCAGAAGCTTCTCAAGAACATAGAGATAAATGCCAAGAAAAACTAAATGTCCTTTTAGAACAAAGAAGTGATTTATCAACTGCAATAGATGATTTACTTACGGATATCGAAAATGGAGATAAATTCATGAAAGTGTACAAACAAATGAAAATGTACAACGATGATGAATTAAACCCAGTTTTATATCAAAATAAAAAATAATAATTTGGCAGACTTGTCTAGCAAAATTAAGCATATAGCCGTCATGAGACTATCCGCGATGGGAGATGTCGCCATGACGGTTCCTGTTTTAGGCGCTTTTGTAAAACAATATCCAACGGTAAAACTAACCGTTATTTCTCGTCCATTTTTTAAACCTTTTTTTGATGGAATTCCTAACTTGGAGTTTTTTGCTTTTGATGAAAAAGAAAGGCACAAAGGTTTTCCAGGTCTTGTGCGTTTATATAAAGACGTAAAAAAACTGAAAATTGATGCTTTTGCAGATCTTCATAATGTTTTACGATCTAAAGTTGTGAGTTTACTTTTCGCTTTAAGCGGAAAAAAAAGAGCAACTGTCGATAAAGGCCGAGAAGGAAAAAAAGAATTGACAAGAGCCGAGAATAAGATTTTCAGGCAATTGCCGACAATGTTTGAAAGGCATGCAAAGGTGTTTGAAAAACTTGGTTTTCCGTTAAATTTATCGAATCCTGATTTTCCTGAAAAAGCTAAATTAAGTGAAGATATTTTAAAAATTATAGGAAGAGAAAATCAAAAGCTTATTGGAATTGCGCCTTTTGCACAATATGATTCTAAAGTTTATCCTTTGGACTTAATGAAAGAGGTAATTTCAATATTGTCCGAAAATAAAGATCAGACCATTTTGCTTTTTGGAGGAGGAAAAAAAGAAATCGAAATTTTAGATTCTCTTGCTCAACCATTTGAAAATGTAATTAATATGGCTGGGAAAATTAAATTTCAGCAGGAATTACAATTGATCAGTAATCTTGATGTAATGCTTTCAATGGATTCTGGAAATGCGCATATTGCAGCAATGCTGGGCGTAAAAGTCGTTACTCTTTGGGGAGCGACACATCCGTACGCAGGATTTTTGCCATTTAATCAAAGTTTAGAAAATGCATTGACTTCAGACCGAAATCAATATCCAAAATTGCCAACTTCAGTTTATGGAAATAAAGTTGTTGAGGGATATGAGGATGCAATGAGGACAATTTTACCACAACAAGTTGTTGACAAAGTTGTGAAGCAGCTCTCATAAGAGATTAAAAAACGAAGCTAAATATTTATAGCAAAGAAAATAACGTCTACAATATTAAAGCTCCAGAGGAACGACATATTTTTTATTATATAGTTGCTTCTCTGGAGCTTTTTTCGTTTGTTTCTATTGAGATTCTAAATATTTTACCCATCTGTATATTGCTGATAAAAATAATTTTTAAGCAATATTTTTGTTTAGATCGTATCTTTCATCAGAATCGAGGAAAGAATATCCGATTGTTTTTTTTCTTTTTTTGTTTACTATAATTGTGACAAAATTATTTTTGTCTTCGGTTGATAATAGAATATGTTCGAATTTATCAGATGAATCTCTATAAATTTTATAAATTAAATCATGATCTTTAATTTTTTTAGATAAAATTTTAGCCGATTTAAGTCTGCTTACATAAGGCCAGATATTAAAGATATTCGAATCTGTCTTTTTTACTTCTATCATTTTTTCGGTCAAAGTTGAATCGTATTTTTCTCTTTCAAGCAACTTCGGACCTTTTTTGTTTTTCATTTTAATAATAATTGCTAGAACGCATAGCGAAGCAGTTACAAAAAACATGATAAATAGATATAGATGAAAGTGTTGTACGTGAGCTGTCATGATATTTAATATTTTAAATGTTTGACAAATTTGATTTAGCTCTACAAATTCTCAGATTAGGAGATTGTGATTGCTATAATTATACCCCTAATTTAATGAAAAATGAGCAATATTTCGATAAAATTTTGCTTTTATTTCAATTAGAGCCAAATCTTCTCATCATGGCAACGACGGTAAATATAGTTTTTTAGATTGGCGATGGTTTCCGGATAATTTGGTGCGTCATAACCGTAGCGTTCATGTTCCATTTGTTCTCTTTCGATGGCATCACATCCTTTTATAACTTCTTTGATCATGTCGAGTAAAGCAAGTTCTTTATTGTCGGTTTTTTGAAATTTAAAATCAACAATTTCATCCTGAAGTTCTTCGCAGTAATCAACCAGCTTCATAACTTCGGGCTCTTCCAAAAGATATTCTTTATTTCTAAAAATTTCTCGTACTGATTTCATATTCAATTAAATTTCAATTTTTTAATTCCAAATTTCAAGGCAGATCTTTGTCAAGTTTTAAACTTTGACAAAGATTAGAAATAACGCAATTAAACAAAAAAAATTCCAAACCCCAATGGTAAAGTTGGAATTTGGAATTTTTGATATTGGGATTTTACAGACTAAACATCGTCGTAATCAACATAAATGGTCTCTGATGTTGGATGTGCCTGACAAGTTAAAATTAAACCTTCAGCAATTTCGCTATCTGTTAAAATAGAATTTTTAGTCATTTCTGCGCTTCCTTTTGTAACACGGCCTAAACAGCTGCTACAAATCCCGCCTTGGCAAGAATAAGGAGCGTCAACACCTTGTTTTAGAGCTGCATCAAGAATAGTTTGTTTTTTAGACATTTCAAAAGTAGTTTCTTCATCGTCTACCAAAACAGTAATTTTTGTATGTCCTTCTTGAGAACCCTGAATTTCATGTTCTTCAGAAGAAGACGTGAACAACTCAAATTTAATAGCAGATTCTTTTACATTTTTCTCTTTCAAAACATTAGAAACGGTGTTAATCATTTCTTCTGGTCCGCAAAGGAAAAACTTATCAAATTGAAGTTCCTTGTGTTTGTTGTTTAAAACAAAATTCACAGCCGATTTTTCAATTCTTCCAAATAAAGCATTTTCAGCTTTTGCTTGGCTGTACACATAATGCACAAAAAATCTGCCTACATATTGTAATTGCAAATCGTGAAGCTCTTGGTGAAAGATTGTGCTTTCGGGAGTTTTATTTCCGTAAACCAATACAAATGAACTTTTTGGTTCATTTTTTAAAACCGATTTTATGATAGAAAGAACTGGAGTAATTCCGCTTCCTGCAGCAAAAGCCGCGTAGTTTTTTTGTCTTTCAGCATCTGGTTCAAAAGTAAATTTACCTTCTGGTTGGCCTACTTCGAGAACATCACCTGCTTTTAAGGTAGTATTGGCAAACTGAGAAAAAAGACCACTTTTTACTGCTTTTACAGCAATTCTTAATTCGCCGCTGTCTGGTGCAGAGCAAATAGAATATGCACGTCTAATTTCTTGGTTATCAAGAGTTAATTTTAAATTTATATATTGACCTGCTGTAAATTTATAGTCAGATTTTAGTTCTTCAGGAACATTAAAAAGAATCGAAACAGCATCTGCAGTTTCGCGTTTAACCTCTTTAATTATAAGTTTTAAGAATGAAGGCATGATAGAATTTTTATGCAAAAGTAGCAAACCACTATTAAAATTTTAGCACGAAATTATTTTTTTTAACTTTTTTTGTAACGTTTTCCTACATTTGGTCTCTTACTACAAAAATATTAAAACCATAAACCATGATTAAGAAGTTTATTTATCTCGAATGGAAGGCCTTTATTAGGTCGGCATCTTTCGGTAAAAATCTGACAATGAAAATAATAATAGGTTTTTTAATGATCTATTTTTCATTAATTTTTATTGCTATGGGAGTGGGTGCATTTTATATGCTTAAGGAAATGAATTTGGAACCTTTGGTAACTTTAAACAAATTTCTAATTTATTATTTTCTAGGCGATTTAGCAGTTCGATTGTTATTACAGTCAATACCTGTATTAAACATCAAACCTTTGCTAGCTCTTCCTTTAAAGAAAACAACCATTGTTCATTTTTCTTTGGGCAAAACCATTTTATCTTTTTTTAACTGGATACATGCTTTATTTTTTATTCCATTTACAGTGGTCCTAATTTTAAACGGATACGATGTTGTACAAATTATTTTTTGGCATTTGGGAGTAATGTCTATTATTTACATTAACAATTTTCTGAATATTATTTTAAGCAACATAGATAGATTATTTGCTCTTTTTCTACTGCTAATTGTAGTTCTAGGAGGTGCACAGTATTATCAATTATTTGATATTACGCAGTTTACAACTCCATTTTTTCAAAGCTTTTATGAAATAGATGGATTGTTTTTGATTCCGATTCTAGTATTAATTGCGTTGCATTATTTTACATTTAAATACTTCGAAAAGAATTTATATCTCGATGCAGGACTTTCTGTAAAACACGATGTTGCCTCTACAGAAAATCTTTCTTGGCTGAATCAGTTTGGTACTTTGGGGACTTTCCTTAAAAATGACATTAGACTTATCAAAAGAAATAAAAGATCAAAAACCACTATAGTAATGAGTGTGATCTTTTTATTCTATGGATTGATTTTTTTCGGAAATACACATCAACCGGCTGCTATGCAAATTTTTGCTGGAATATTCGTTTCAGGAGGATTTCTATTTGTATTCGGACAGTTTGTACCCAGCTGGGATAGTTCGTATTATCAATTAATGATGACACAGAATATTCCGTATAGAGGTTATATTACTGCAAAATGGTGGCTAATTGTAATTGCTACTTTTATTTCTACAATTCTATCATCTTTTTATCTTTTTTTCGGATGGGAAGTTTATCTAACTATTGTAGTTGGTGCAATTTATAATATTGGCGTAAATTCTCATTTGGTACTTTTGGGAGGTGCTTTTACTAAAACACCAATTGATTTAAGCAGTGCTGGTGGCGCCTTTGGAGATAAAAAAGCATTTAATGTAAACTCGATGCTTCTGTCTTTGCCAAAAATATTCCTTCCTTTATTATTGTATTGGCTTGGACTTCGTTTTGCAGATAAAACTGTAGCCTTAAGTTTGGTTGCAGGAGCTGGTATCTTGGGCTTTATATTTAAAGAGAAAGTGTTTTCAATAATCGAAAAGAGGTACAAAATAGAAAAATACAGTACAATAAGTGCTTATAAACAAAAGGGTTAATTAGATAAATTGTCAATTTGAAAATGAGATAATTATCTCTTTTAAATCTAAAATCTGAAATCAACAATCTAAAATTATTATGATACAAGTAAATCAGCTTTCAAAAACATATAACGGAACAACAGTTTTAAATATTAATAATCTAGAAATCCCAAAAGGACAAAGTTTTGGATTGGTAGGAAATAACGGAGCAGGAAAAACAACTTTTTTCAGCTTGCTTCTTGATCTCATCCAGCCTTCAACAGGATATATAAAAAGTAATGACATTCAGGTAAATACGAGCGAGAATTGGAAATCTTTTACAGGATCTTTTTTAGATGAAAATTTCCTTATCGGATATTTAACTCCAGAAGAATACTTTTATTTTATTGGTGATTTACGCAATCAGAATAAGGCAGATATTGATGCATTGCTAGCAAAACACGAGGAGTTTTTTAATGGAGAAATTTTGAACAATAAAAAATACCTTCGTGATCTATCAAAAGGAAATCAGAAAAAAGCGGGTATTATTGCCACACTTATTGGTAACCCTGAAGTTGTAATTTTGGATGAGCCTTTTGCCAATCTAGATCCTACAACAGTAAGTCGATTAAAAAAAATCATCAAAGAATTAGCCGACGATCCAAATGTAACTGTTTTGGTTTCAAGTCATGATTTACAGCATACTGTAGAAGTCTGCAATCGTATTGTCGCGCTTAATAAAGGCGAAATTGTTAAAGATATTCAGACCTCAGAAGAAACCTTACAAGAATTAGAATTGTTTTTTGCTGTGTAAGAATTTCTATATTTCAAAAAGAAGCGTATTTTTACAAATGAATATACTAAAATCAATTTTTAGTAGTTATCTGTTTTAAACTCTTTTCTATTGAAAAAGAATACTCTTAAATATAGTTTTACTTTCGTTTTTTTATTCTTTTTGATAGCTTGTTCTACCAAAAAAAATACCTTTTTGGCTCGAAGTTCTCACTCGATCGGGACAAAATATAACATTCTTTACAATGGAGGAATTGGTTTAGACAAAGGTTTAAAGTCAATTCAGGCCAATAACGAAGATAATTTCTGGAAACAACTGCCCATTGAAAAAATGCAGTTCGACGAAAATTTTTCTGAAGCCGAAAAAGCAAAAAATCCTGATTTTGAAAAGGCAGAGACCAAAGCTACAAAAGCCATTCAAAAACACTCCATGAATATTGGCGGAAGAGAAAGAAACTGGCAGATTGACGAAGCCTATCTTATGCTTGGAAAAGCAAGATATTATGATCAGCGTTTTATACCAGCAATTGAGGCTTTCAATTATATTTTGTACAAATATCCAGAAAGCAATAATATTTATACGGCAAAAATCTGGCGTGAAAAAACCAATATGCGTTTAGGTAATGACGCTATTGCTCTTAAGAATATTAAAATTTTACTTAAAAAAACAGATTTAGATAAGCAAACTTATGCAGATGCCAACGCACTTTTGGCAGAAGCTTTTCTAAATCTGGAACAAAAAGACAGTGCTGTTTCTAAACTTAGAGTTGCAGAACAATTTACTCGAAATAATGAAGAACGCGCAAGATATCGTTTTATCCTTGGCCAAATGTATCAGGCAGAAGGAAAACGTGACAGTGCCATTTATTTTTATGATGCGGTTATTGATTTAAACAGAAAGGCAGATCGCAAGTACATGATGCACGCTTACGCCAAAAAAGCACAGATGTTTGATTATGGAAAAGATAATGATACAATTTTCTTAAAAACATTTAATAAATTGGTGACTGATCGTGAAAATCGTCCTTATTATGATGTTCTTTTTTATGAAATGGGAGTTTATTATGATAAAAAGAAAGATCAAGAAAACGCATTAAAATTTTACAATAAGTCTTTAGGAAGAAAATCTAAAGATCCGTATTTAATGGCTTCTGCTTATAGAAACATTGGAAACATGTATTTTAAAAATACAGATTATTCGATGGCGGCAAAGTATTATGATAGTACTTTGGTTAAACTGGATCCTAAAACTAGAGAGTTTGCATTTATAGAAAAAAACAGAAAAAATCTAGATGATGTAATTAAATACGAAGCTATTGCAAAACGCAATGATAGTATTATTAAAGTATATAACCTGCCACCAAACGATAAGAAAGTTTATTTCGAAAATTATATCGCCGAACTTAAAAAGAAGGACGAAGCAAAAAAACTTTTAGAAGAAAAGGAAAAAGAACGATTAGCCAATATAGACCGAAACTCTCAAGCAGATTTTGCAGGAAATGGAGCTGTTAATCCTAATTCTTTAGGTAAACCAGTAGAACCAGAAGGAGTTGGAATGCCTCCTGGAGGAAATGATAATGCCAGTTCATTCTATTTTTATAACCCAACAACAGTTGCTTACGGAAAACTACAGTTTAAAAAAATGTGGGGTAACAGAACTATGGGTGGAAACTGGCGATTGGCTGGAGTGCGATCTGCAAACGATGCTGCAATGAACGATACTATTAATACAAAAGAAGTTGCGAACCCACTGAATGATACAATTGTTCCTGAAAAATATACAGTAGCTTATTATGTAGAACAACTGCCAACTTCTCAAGCTGCTATGGATAGTATTGGTAAAGAACGCAATTTTTCATACTATCAATTAGGACTTATATATAAGGAGAAGTTTAAAGAATATAATTTGGCTAGCGACAAACTAGAGCAACTACTTCAGAACAATCCCGAAGAAAAACTGGTATTGCCATCAATGTATAATTTGTATAAAATTTATCAAATTACAAATCCGGCAAAAGCTGAAGCTATAAAATCAGAGATTTCATCTAAATATCCAGATTCGAGATATGCGCATATTTTAAACAATAAAGAAGACGATCCAAATTCTAGTCCAGACAAAGAATATCAAAAATGGTATAAACTTTTTGAAGAAGAACATTTTGATGAAGTCTTGGCCAATATTGATAATCTAATTAATCAATACTCGGGAGATGATATTGTTTCAAAATACGAATTGCTAAAAGCCAATACTTTAGGAAAAGTATATGGTTTAGAAGCCTATAAAAAAGGACTTGAGAACGTTGCAGATAATTATCCGAATAGTGAAGAAGGTAAAAATGCAAGAGAGATTTTAGAAAAACAAGTTCCTGTTTTGGAGAAACTTAACTTTACAACAACAGATACTAAAAACTGGAAAATAGTATATCGTGTTGCAAACAATGATACAAAAGCGGTTAAAAGAATAGAAGAAGCAATTAGAGTGTTTTTATTAGTTGAAAACTACGAAAGATTGACAACATCTCTAGATAAATACAATAAAACAGAAAGTTTTGTAGTTATTCATGGTTTAAAATCTGAAGCTTATGCAAATGATATTGCTGGAGTTTTCAGAGAAGATAAGAAATATAAAATCCCAGATCAAGCAATAATTATATCAAATGATAATTACAAAATTGTTCAGATTAAAAAGAATCTAGACGCATACCTTACCCCGAAAACCCCTTAAATCTTAACCGCCATGTTTGAAAAAGTAAAAAAAAACGGAACTGAACAATTAGGAAAAACCAATAGAATTGTTGAAGGAACATCAATAGTAGGAGATATAGTCTCTAAAGCCGACTTTAGGTTAGACGGTGAATTGATAGGAAATTTTACTTCGCAGGGCAAGATTGTGATTGGAGCAAAAGGAGTTATCAAAGGAGAAATTATCTGTAACAATGCAGACATCGAAGGAGAATTTCATGGAAAAATAAAAGTTCTTGAAACCCTTAATATTAAATCGACTGCTCAAATTCATGGAGAAGTAGCAGTAGGAAAACTTTCTATAGAACCAGGAGCTGACTTTACAGCAACCTGTACTATGCTTGCCCATTCAAATACAGTCATAATGCTAGAAGATGGAAAAGGAGCCGAATAATAATAGAAGAAATAAATGGTTGGCATTTATTAATATTCCCTTTCAAATGGGAGTAATCATTTTCGTATTCTCTTATTTCGGAACCTGGCTCGACGAGAAACATCCAAGTCCAAAAGTATATTATAACACCATTTTTGTATTAGCCGGTGTTGGAGTTGCATTGTACAATGTAATCCGACAAGTAAACGATATCAATAAAACAAAGTAGTTTGTAAATAAAAATGCCTTGAGATAAAAGTTGCATCTTTGCACAAAAATTATTTTAAATGCTTTCAAAAAATTACAAACCAGTTTTTTATTTGTTATGTCTTGCTTTAGGAACTTATAGTATTCATAAAGCCGTTTTTTTATTTAGTGAAATTAGTACGGAGAAGTTTCATTACAGTTTAGAAATACTGTATTTTTCTTTCTTCGCGATTTCGTCTTTATTATACCTTATATTATTAGTAGTAAAAAAGAAGAATTTTGAAATTGTCGGAATGGCATTTTTATTTGGAACTTTTACACAAATGTTATTAGCCTATTTATTTCTTCAGCCGATCTTAAAAAACAAAACGGGAGAAAGCAATGTTGAAAAAGTCAGTTTTTTTATAACATTTGTGCTGTTTTTGTTATTTCAGACGCTTTTAACTGTCCGATTATTAAATGAAAAGCGTTAAAATAACAATTCTTTAAAACAAGGTTTAAAAATAATTTTTCATATCCTTTTGAATATTAATAAAAAATGTACCTTTGCACCAAATTTTAGAAACGTAAAAAAATAAGATTTTCCACGATATGGTGATTTCAAACAAACCACTCAGCTTTATTCTTGCAGCTTTTGTAGCTTCTCTACCTATAATGGGTTTTGCAAATCAAGAGAATGATTCGACGCATGTTCAAACTGAAACAGCTCACGAAGAGAAAGTAGTTTCACATACTGCTCACGAAGAAGGAGAGCATGTTGCTCTTGATCCAAAGGCTAAAGTAGATGCTTTTATTGATCACCACTTACAAGATTCTCACGACTTTGTTTTCTTTTCAGATGAAAAAGAAAATAAACACTACGGTTTCCCATTACCAGTTATTTTAATTGATGGTGGTTTAAAAGTTTTCTCTTCTTCAAAATTACACCACGGAGAAGAAGTTGCAGAAGTTGACGGTAGCTACTACAAATTAGTTCACGGTAAAATTTATAAAACAGATGCTGCCGGAACAATCAACTTTGATGAGCACGGTCATCCATCAAATGAAAAACCATTAGATTTTTCAATTACTAAAAATG
The DNA here is from genome assembly GCF_023272795.1 of Flavobacterium humidisoli. Lineage (NCBI taxonomy): Bacteria > Pseudomonadati > Bacteroidota > Flavobacteriia > Flavobacteriales > Flavobacteriaceae > Flavobacterium > Flavobacterium humidisoli. Next base: position 1,186,798 of record NZ_CP096829.1, read on the forward strand.
TTGTTTCAATGCTTTTCGTATCAGTATTATTATTATTAATGTTTACTGGTTTAGCAAGATCATACAAAAAAGGACCAATCCCAACAGGATTTGGTAGAGTTTTAGAACCATTAGTAATTTTCATCAGAGACGAAATTGCTGTTCCAAATATTGGAGAGAAAAAATACCGTAAATATATGGGTTACTTATTAACTGTATTTTTCTTTGTTTGGATCTTAAACTTATTAGGAATGACTCCGCTAGGAATCAACGTAACAGGAAATATTGCTATTACAGTTTGTTTAGCAGCCTTTACATTTATTATTACTCAATTTAGCGCAAACAAAGATTATTGGGGACACATCTTCTGGATGCCAGGAGTACCAGTTCCAATGAAAATTATTTTAGCTCCAATTGAAGTTTTAGGAACATTAACAAAACCATTCGCATTATTGATTCGTTTGTACGCAAACATTACTGCAGGTCACGTAGTAATTATGAGTTTGATCGCAATGATTTTTGTTGGAAAAAATTTAGCAGCAGATTTGCCAATCTCATTAGGATTGACATTGTTTATATCTGTTATTGAAATCTTAGTTGCATTTTTACAGGCATTCATCTTTACAATGTTATCATCATTGTTTATTGGTATGGCAGTTCAAGATCATGATCATGCTCACCACCATGAAGATGAAACAGCAATTATTTAATTTAGAAGTTTAATTTTATATATATAAATAGTTATGGGAACAATTCCAACTTTAGTAGGTGCTGGTTTAGTAGTAATCGGTGCAGGTTTAGGTTTAGGTAAAATCGGTGGATCTGCTATGGACGCTATTGCTCGTCAGCCAGAAGCTGCTGGTAAAATTCAAACTGCGATGATTATTATCGCGGCTTTATTAGAAGGTTTAGCATTCGCTGCTTTGATCTTAGGAAAATAATAAAGAGAGAAATAACAGCATCTTTAACGGTTGGTTAAAGATGTTGTTACTTTTAAAAAAGAAATTAAATATTTAATATAGTTATATAAAATGGATAAGTTAATTAACGATTTTTCATTCGGATTATTCTTCTGGCAGGCTTTAATCTTGGTAATATTAATTTTGCTTTTAGTAAAATTTGCTTGGAAACCAATTATGGAATCTATTACTGCAAGAGAAGAAGGTATTAAAAATGCATTGCTTTCTGCTGAAAACGCAAAGAGAGAAATGGAAAATTTACAAGCTGACAATCAAAGAATTTTGAATGAAGCTCGTGCAGAACGTGACGCGATGTTGAAAGAAGCTCGCGAAATGAAAGAGAAAATGATTGCTGATTCTAAAAACGAAGCTCAAGAAGCTGGTCAAAAAATGATTGATCAAGCTAAAGCGGCTATCGAAAGCGAAAAAAATGCTGCAATGGCAGAATTGAAATCTCAAGTTTCAACTCTATCTTTGAGTATTGCTGAAAAATTATTGAAAGAAGAATTATCTAATAAAGAATCTCAAACTAAATTGGTAGAGAAATTATTAGGTGACGTAAAGTTAAACTAAGATTATGGCAAGTACAAGAGCAGCAATTCGTTATGCAAAAGCAATTCTAGACTTAGCAAACTCTAAAGGTGTTGCCGAAGCTGTCAATAACGATATGAAATCAATTGCAAATGCAATTGAGACGAATCAAGAATTGAGTACATTTATCCAAAACCCAACAACTACTGTTGAAGTTAAAGAAGGTGCTCTTTTGGAAGTTTTTGCAGATGTAAATGGAGTAACAAAAGGACTATTCCATTTATTATTTGAAAACAAAAGATTCGAAATTCTAAATGCAATTGCATTAGAATACAATAAATTATTTGATGAAAGTAATGGTGTTGAAGTAGCAAAAGTTACAACAGCTATTCCAATGGATGCAGCTTTAGAAGCTAAAGTTTTGGCAAAAGTTGCAACTTTATCAGATAAAAAAATTACAATAGAAAATGTAGTAGATCCTTCAATTATTGGTGGATTTATTTTGAGAATAGGAGATAATCAGTACAACGCTTCAGTTGCTAACAGATTACAAGTATTAAAAAGAGAGTTAAGTAATTAGTTTTATAACACAAAAAGTGTCTAAATTATAAATTAAGATGGCGGAAATCAAACCTGCTGAAATTTCAGCAATATTAAGAAAGCAAGTAGAAGGTTTTGAATCTGGTGCTACGCTAGAGGAAGTAGGATCAGTACTTCAAGTTGGAGACGGTATTGCTCGTGTTTACGGGCTATCTAATGTTCAATATGGTGAGTTAGTGGAATTTGATAACGGTATGGAAGGTATCGTATTGAATCTTGAGGAGGATAATGTTGGGGTTGTATTATTAGGACCATCAACTGGAATTAAAGAAGGATCTACAGCAAAAAGAACTCAACGTATTGCTTCTCTTAAAGTTGGTGAGCAAATGGTAGGACGTGTAGTTAACACTCTTGGTTTTCCAATTGATGGAAAAGGACCAATCGGTGGTGACTTATACGAAATGCCTTTAGAAAGAAAAGCACCTGGAGTTATCTTCCGTCAGCCAGTAACTGAGCCATTACAAACAGGAGTAAAAGCAGTTGATGCTATGATTCCAGTTGGTCGTGGACAGCGTGAGCTTGTAATCGGTGACCGTCAAACAGGTAAATCAACGGTTTGTATCGATACAATCTTAAATCAAAAAGAATTTTACGATGCAGGAAAACCTGTATTCTGTATATATGTTGCAATTGGACAAAAAGCTTCAACTGTAGCAGGAATCGCTAAAATGTTAGAAGAAAAAGGAGCAATGGCATATACTGTTATCGTTGCTGCTAATGCTTCTGATCCAGCTCCAATGCAAGTTTACGCTCCATTCGCTGGTGCTGCAATTGGAGAATATTTCAGAGATTCTGGTCGTCCAGCTCTTATCGTTTATGATGATTTATCTAAACAGGCTGTTGCTTACCGTGAGGTTTCTCTTTTATTAAGAAGACCACCGGGACGTGAGGCTTATCCTGGAGACGTTTTCTACTTACACTCTCGTTTATTAGAGCGTGCTTGTAAAGTAATTGCTGATGATGGAATTGCTAAAAACATGAACGATTTACCAGATTCTATCAAGTTTATCGTAAAAGGTGGGGGTTCATTAACTGCATTGCCAATTATCGAAACTCAAGCTGGTGACGTTTCTGCATATATCCCAACAAACGTAATCTCGATTACAGATGGTCAGATTTTCCTTGATGGAGATTTGTTCAACTCTGGGGTTCGTCCTGCAATTAACGTAGGTATCTCTGTATCTCGTGTTGGAGGTAATGCTCAAATTAAATCAATGAAAAAAGTTTCTGGAACTTTAAAATTAGATCAGGCTCAATTCCGTGAATTAGAAGCTTTCGCTAAATTTGGTTCTGACTTAGATTCTGTTACTTTAAACGTAATCGAAAAAGGAAAAAGAAACGTTGAGATCTTGAAACAAGGTTTAAATGATCCTTATACAGTTGAAAACCAAGTAGCTATTATCTACGCTGGTTCTAAAAACTTATTAAAAAATGTTCCTGTTAATAAAGTAAAAGAATTCGAAGCAGATTTCTTAGCTTACTTAAACAGCAAACATAAAGATACACTTAACGCTTTGAAAGCTGGGAAATTAGATGACGCTATTACAGATGTTATCGAAAAAGCGGCAAAAGAAGTTTCAGCAAAATATAACTAATTAGATAATTGGTAAATTAGATAATTAGATAATGTTCGATCATTATTCTAATTATCTAATTTTAAAATTGTCGCATTTTCTAATTAATAGATGGCAAATTTAAAGGAAATCCGTAATAGAATTACTTCCGTTTCATCGACGATGCAGATTACATCGGCTATGAAAATGGTTTCTGCTGCAAAGCTGAAGAAAGCACAAGATGCAATCACTGCAATGCGTCCTTATGCCGAGAAATTAACGGAGTTATTGCAAGATCTTTCTGCTACACTAGAAGGTGAAATAGGAGGAGATTACACTACACAACGTGAAGTAAAAAAAGTATTGTTAGTTGCTGTAACCTCAAATAGAGGTTTGTGTGGTGCTTTCAATTCGAATATTATTAAAGAGATTAAAAATCGTACTGATTTTTATGCTGGAAAGCAAGTTGACGTTTTTGCCATTGGTAAAAAAGGTGGTGATGCTTTAGTTAAAACGCATAAAATTCACGGTCATCATAATGCAATTTTTGATCATTTAACATTTGAAAATGTTGCTGGAATTGCAGATAATTTGACTGAGAAATTCTTATCTGGAGAATACGATAGAATTGAGTTAGTATACAATCAGTTTAAAAATGCTGCTACTCAAATTGTTCAAGTAGAGCAGTTTTTACCATTGGCGCCTATTAGTACTGATGGAGCTTCTGTTTCTGGAGATTATATTTTTGAACCAGGAAAAGAAGAAATTGTATTGGCTTTAATTCCTAAGTCTTTAAAAACACAATTGTACAAAGGTATTCGTGATTCATTTGCTTCTGAGCACGGAGCACGTATGACTGCAATGCACAAAGCAACAGACAACGCAACAGCTTTAAGAAACCAATTAAAATTAACTTATAACAAAGCTCGTCAGGCAGCGATTACAAGTGAGATTTTGGAAATTGTTGGTGGAGCAGAAGCTTTAAATGGATAATTTATCCTATTATATATAAAAGAAAAGCCAGCATTAGCTGGCTTTTCTTTTTATTGGAAGTTTTATTCTTTTTTAAAAATATTTTTATAAAATGGTGATTCTCAAATTATAATTAAGTTGAGAATCACTACCATTTTATAAAAATAGACAGATAACTCTGTGTGCTTTGTCTTTCATGGGAACAAACTAGCTTTATTAATCCCAATGCTCTGTTTTTTTAAGGGTTACATTTCAGCAGAATCAATCCCTGTGCTTTGTCTTTTATGGGAACAAACAAGCTTTATCAGTCCCAGTGCTCTGTTTTTTTAGGGTTACTACAGCTGAATCAATCCCTTATGCTTTGTCTTTTATGGGAACAAACAAGCTTTATTAGTCCCAGTGCTTTCTTTTTTTTAAAAGGGTTATATTTAGCTTTCTCAATCCCTTTGAAACAAATTTAAAAAAAGACTGTTAAAAAAATGTTACATAATTTTCATGTTTTTTTTATATATTTCACATGTTGTGTTAAAAAACAGTATAATTATCTGTAAGTAAGTAGATTGATGAAATATTACGACTGTTTCTGTCGTTTTTTCCAGACATTCCTCAGTTTTATTCTGCTATCAAGAAGTTTTTAAAGCATGTGCTTTTTACAGAAAACGTATAAAATGTAAATTTATTTTTGTGAACTATAATTAATGTCCAATAAATTAGTTAAAAACGTTTAAGAATAAATATATATGATGGAAAACAGATTCTGTCATGATTATATTTTGAGTATTTTTGAATTCTATTTCATTTTTAAACAATGACTTTACAAATAAAAGAGCTAACTACCATTGAGGAAATGGTGGCTCAAATAAGTATAATTCGATTTCTTTATCCTAATATATCTCTAGAAAAGTATCAATCATTTCTTTCTGAAATGGTACCTCATAATTATACACAAATTGCAATATTTGAAGATGAGATTTGTCTAGGTTTGACGGGGTGCTGGTCGGCTACTAAACTGTGGACGGGAAAATATCTTGAGATTGACAATTTTGTTGTTAATCCAGATCATCGATCTAAAGGAATCGGAAAATTGCTTACCGATTATATAGAGAAAAAAGCAATTGAGTTAAATTGCAGCAGTATAGTTTTGGATGCTTTTACGGGAAATTTTGGAGCGCATAGATTTTATTATAATCAAGGTTACGCTCCAAAAGGATTTCATTTTGTCAAAATTTTAGATGAAAAGAAAATGACTGTCTAAAAACGATCAGAAGTTTTCTTTATTGCATCAACAAAAGCTCCATTAAACAAAAGAAATGGTTATTTTTGTCTTACAAACATTATTAGAATTATATTTTGGGATTATATAAAAATCTATTCAAGCAAACGGCAATTTACGGACTGGCTACAGTTTTACCGAGAATGCTAAGTTTTTTATTAGTGAGATTATATACAGGAATTTTGCCTACAGCTGAGTATGGTGAAGTTTCGATCGTATTGTCTTGGATGGTTTTCTTTAACGTGGTTCTTTCTTACGGAATGGAAACAGCATTTTTTAGATTTTACAGTGCCGAGGAGGACAAGAAAAATGTAATAGCCACTTCGACTATTTCTATATTTTGGACCTCGATAATATTTCTTTTCGTTGGATTGATTTTTAGAAATACACTGGCAAATCTAGCCGAAGTCGATGTTCAATATATTACTTATACCGTATGGATTTTAGTTTTAGATGCACTGGTTTTAATTCCATTTTCTAAACTTAGAGCCAATCAGAGGCCAATGGTTTACGCAGCAATTAAGATTGGAAATGTTGTTATAAACTTACTGCTGAATATATTTTTCTTGATCTACCTTCCCAAATTGGCAGAATCAAATCCAAATTCGATTTGGGATAATTTATATGTACAAAATTTCCAAATTGCTTATATTTTCATTGCCAACCTTTTGGCAAGTTTGGCAACTTTTATTGTACTTTCTCCAAATTATCTTTCGCTTGGACGAAAATTCGATCCTGTACTTTGGAAGAAAATGATGAAATACGGACTTCCGATTTTAGTTGCTGGTTTAGCTTTTGCGGTAAATGAGCATTTTGATAAAATTCTACTGGGTTATTTACTTCCAGAAAACTTGGCAAAGTCTGAAGTTGGAGCTTATTCTGCTTGTTACAAACTGGGATTATTTATGGTTCTTTTTGCAACAGCTTTTAGGTTAGGTATTGAACCTTTCTTTTTTAGTCATGCCAAGAATGAAAATGCACCACAGACATATGCCGTTATAACCAAATATTTCGTGATTTTAGGGTCATTGATTTTATTAGGGGTAATTGTGTTCGCCGACGTTTTGAAATATTTGCTATTAGACAACAAATCGTATTGGGAGGCCATGAAAGTTGTGCCATTAATTATTTTGGCAAATTTCTTTTTAGGGATTTACAACAATTTATCGGTTTGGTATAAATTGACTGATAAAACAAAAATTGGAGCCTATATTTCTATTGTAGGAGCAATTGTCACCTTGATTTTAAATTATCTATTAATTCCGAAATACAGCTATTATGGTTCTGCAATTGCAACCATTTCAGCTTACGGTAGTATGATGCTTATTTCTTATGTTTTAGGAAATAAATATTATCCGATTCCTTATGACATGAACAAAATTGGCACTTATCTAGGTGTTTCAATATTGTTTTCAATTATCTCTTTTTACGGATTTAGAGAAAAATATTATGTTGGAATTCCGCTTCTTTTAGTCTTTATGTATATGGTTTACCATTTTGAAAAAGATACTATTAAAGGAATAATGAAGAGAAAATAAGACGCTTTTAAAAATTTTATATTTAAAAATGAAAATTCAAATTATCAATAAATCACAGCACGATTTACCAAATTATGAAACTATTGCTTCTGCAGGTATGGATTTGCGTGCCAATATTATAGAACCAATTACGTTAAAACCTTTAGAAAGAACTATTGTAAAAACAGGACTTTTTATTGAATTGCCAATCGGTTACGAAGCACAAGTAAGACCAAGAAGTGGTCTGGCTGCAAAAAAAGGCGTAACGGTTTTAAATTCGCCAGGAACTATTGATGCAGATTACAGAGGAGAAATAGGAGTAATTTTAGTAAATTTATCTAATGACGATTTTGTAATCGAAAATGGAGAACGAATTGCACAGCTGATTATTGCTAAACACGAAAGAGCTGAATGGATTGAAGTTGAAATACTTACAGAAACATCAAGAGGTGAAGGCGGCTTTGGAAGCACTGGAGTGAAATAATAAAAAAGAAAGACCAAACCCAATGAAGATTTTTATAAAATCTTCGCATAAAATCAAATAAGAAAATGAAGATAATTGTGCCAATGGCAGGCCGTGGATCAAGATTGAGGCCTCATACATTAACCGTTCCAAAACCACTAATTCCGGTTGCGGGAAAATCTATCGTTCACCGTTTAGTAGAAGATATTGCCAAAATATTAAAAGAACCAATTGAAGAAGTTGCTTTTATTTTAGGAGATGAGGCTTTTTTTGGAGATGATGTTGTAGCAAGCTTAGAAGATTTAGCAAAAGGATTAGGGGCTAAAGCTTCAATTTACCGTCAGGATCAGCCTTTAGGAACTGGACATGCGATCATGTGTGCAAAAGAATCTCTATCTGGACCAGCGGTAATTGCTTATGCAGATACTTTAATTAGAGCAGATTTTGAATTAGATCCAGAAGCAGATGCTGTAATCTGGGTAAAACAAGTAGATGAGCCTGAGGCTTTTGGTGTTGTAAAACTAAACCAAAATAATGAAATTGTAGAATTGGTTGAAAAACCAAAAGAGTTTGTTAGCGATTTAGCCGTTATCGGAATTTATTATTTTAAAGAAGTCGGAGTTTTAAGAAACGAACTTCAAAATGTTTTGGATAATAATATTCAGAATGGTGGAGAATACCAGATTAATGATGGTATCAAAGCGATGATGGCAAACGGAAAAGTTTTTAAAACTGGAAGTGTAGACGAGTGGATGGACTGCGGAAATAAAGATGTTACCGTAGAAACTAATACTAGAATGTTAGGTTTTCTTCATAATGATGGAGAGCATTTAGTTGATTACGGCGTAACTTTAGAGAATTCGACAATTATTCCTCCTTGTTATATAGGAGAAAATGTGGTCTTGAAAAATACGACAATCGGACCAAATGTATCTCTTGGAAATGGATGTCACGTAACAGACAGTACAATCAAAAACAGTTTGGTACAAACGTATTCTAAAATTAAAAATGCTAATCTTGATAATGCAATGATTGGAAATCATGTAAGTTACGACGGTAAATTTACGAGTATCAGTATTGGAGATTACGCTGTTTTAGAATAAAATAAAAATTAGCAAGGTTTCGTTTTGTTTAAAATGTAATTCTTACAAATGATCAAAAAAAGAGTTTTTACAGTTTTGTTTTTTGCTTTATTCAGCACATCATTTTCGGTTTTTGCACAGACAGAACCCGAAGATATTGCCATGGCACCAGACGAATACCAAGACTCGTTTTATGAATCATTAAAACAAAAAGGAATTGAAAATTATGATAAAGCTATTGTATCATTGGAGAAATGTATAAAACTAAAACCCAATGATGCAGTTGCTTATTTTGAATTAGGAAAAAACTATCTGGCGCTTAAGCAATACCCAAACGCACAAGATGCTTTTGAAAAAGCCACACAGCTTGATCCTAAAAATAAATGGTTTTGGCTTGGAATTTACGATGTAAGTTACGAGACAAAAAATTATCCTTTGGCAATTGAAATTATCCAAAAAATCATTGTTTTTGACGAAGAATATAAAGACGATTTGATTTCGTTATACATGATTACAAATCAGTATGATAAGGCATTGACAGCGATTAATGAAATGAATGATAAATTCGGAAAATCGGCTGATAGAGAAATTTATAAAGCGCAGATTTTATCACAAGGAAAATATCAGAATGCCGAAATTGATAATTTAGTTGAACAGATTAAAAAAAATCCGAAAGAAGAGGCAAATTATTTGAACCTAATTCTTTTGTATTCAAAAAATAATGAGAATGAGAAATCGCTTGATGTAGCAAAACAGCTGGCAAAAGAAATTCCAAATTCAGAATGGGCGCAAGTGAGTTTGTTCAAAACTTATTTGGATGCCAATCAGGCGGATAAAGCGATAAAATCGATGAATGTGATTTTAGCAAGTTCAAAAATCGATTCAAAAATCAAACATAGAACTTTGAATGAGTTTTTGATTTATGTAAATAAAAACCCACAGTATTCTGCCGATTTAGAAAAAGCCATTTCTTATTTTGACAACGATAAAGATGTTGATGTAGCCAAAGAAATTGGAAAGTTTTATCACAGCAAAGGACAATTTGAAAATGCGATTAAATATTATGAAAAAGATTTAAAGGCAAATTCAGATACAGATCTTGAAACCAATATGTTATTGCTGGAAGCGTATGCGCAAGCAAAACAATACGAGCCAATGACCAAAAGAGCTATGATGCTGATCGAAGTTTATCCGAGTCAGGCTCAGTTTTATTACTATGCTGGTTTAGGAAGTAATCAGCTTAAACAGTTTAAAAATGCAAAAACTGTCTTAGAAATGGGTCTTGATTATGTGGTGGATGACGTAAAATTAGAATCAAATTTTAATAATCAGTTAGGAGAGGCATACAATGGTTTGGGAGATGCAAAGAAAAAAGAGGAATACTTTTTGAAGGCAAATGAATTATTAAAGAAGAAAAAATAAAAAAGAGAATTCAGATGAAAAAATATATATCAATACTAGTATTGTCTATTGCCGTAATTTCATGTAAATCGAAAGCAGTAGCAGTGCAAGGAAATACAAGCCAGACAATTGCACCAAAAGAAGACAAAAAAGTAATCGAAAAACATTACGATAATAAGTTAGATTTTTCTACCTTATATATTAAGGCCAGCGCAAAATATGTTGATGAAAAACAAAGTCAAAATGTTACTGCCGAAATTAGAATCGAAAAAGACAAACAGATTTTAATAAGTGTTCGTTTTTTAGGAATTACAATGGCAAAAGCATTAATAACACCTTCAGCCGTAAGTTATTATGAGAAAATAAATAGTACTTACTACGAAGGAGATTTTTCAAGTTTGAGCAAATGGCTAGGAACAGATTTAGATTATACTAAAGTTCAAAATCTATTGGTTGGAGAAGCTTTTGACGATTTAAGAAAAGGAAAATATACGCAGACAATTGTAGACAATCTTTTTAGATTAGACGAAGAAAAAGATGCCAACTTGAAGAAAACTTTTTTCTTAGATGGAGAAAAATATTTAATTCAAAAGGAAGAGATTTCGCAGCCATCTGAAAACAGAACCTTACAAATTGCGTATTCTGACACTAAAAATTTTGATCAAGGAGCCTTACCTACAAGCGTCGAAATCAATGCAGTGCAGCCAAAAGGCAAAACAAGTATTAACTTGAATTATAACAATATTTCATTTAATGAAGAACTTTCTTTTCCGTATAGCGTTCCGAGCGGTTATAAAAAAGTTACAATTAAGTAAATTTGCAAAAATAAAAATAGAAACATGCCAAAATTTCTCCTAAGTCTAGTTTTAGTTTGTGCCACTACATTTGTATGGGCACAGGATTCTCAGCAAGAAAAACTGGAACAGCGTAAAGCTCAAATTCAGCAGGAAATCAGAGATAACGAAAAGATGCTACAGTCTGTTCGAAAAAAAGAGAAATCTGCTGTAAATGAATATTTAATTCAGGCAAACAAAATCAAGCTAAAAGAGAAATTAATCAATACTACAGCGAAACAAGAAAAACTGATTAGTAATGATATGTACATTAATCAGGTTCAGGTTAATAAACTTAAAAAAGAACTGAAAGTTCTAAAGGAAGACTATGCCGAGATGATTTTAAAATCATACAAAAGCCGTTCTGAACAGAGCCGTGCAATGTTTATTTTATCTTCTGAAAGTTTCTTACAAGCTTATAAAAGAGCTCAATACCTAAAACAATATACTGCTTTCAGAAAAAATCAAGGTCTTGAAATTCAGTCCAAAACAGCTCAATTAGTTGATTTTAATGCTAAACTGGATGGTCAAAGACAAGTAAAAAAGAAGATTATTGCTGAGAACCAAAAAGAAAAAGTAACTCTTGAAGAAGAGAAAAAAGAACAGCAAAAATTAGTTAATTCGCTTAAAAAAGATAAAAATAAAATTGCTGCAGATATTCGATCAAAACAAAATGAATCTAAACGTATCGACAAACAAATTGATCGTTTAATTCGTGAAGCCATTGCTGAAGCTAATAGAAAAGCAGCTGCAGAAAGAGCAAAAGCGAATCCAGGTTCTAGTGAAGCAAAAACGACAACAGTTTCTTCTTCAAAAATTGCAATGACTCCAGAAGATAAAGTTTTGGCTGCTGATTTTAAAGCCAATAGAGGAAGATTACCGTGGCCAGTAGAAAAAGGATTTATTTCTTTAGGTTACGGAGATCAGCCACACCCATTGCATCCATCAATTACAGTTCATAATTCAGGAGTCGAGATTACAACAGAAGACGGCGCAAGCGCTAGAGCAGTATTTGCTGGAGAAGTTTCTAAAGTAATCGTTTTATCACCTGTGAATAAAGCAGTCGTGATTCAGCATGGAGACTTTTTTACCGTATATCAGAACTTAAGTTCAGTTTCTGTGAGTCAGGGAGATAAAGTGACTATTAAGCAAAACATCGGAAAAGTGAGAACAAGTGGAGATACAGGAAAAACAATTATTAAATTCTTGATTCTTCAAAATACATCAAATAATAATCCCGAAGGATGGCTGCAAAGCAGATAAAGTTCTTCTGAAAAGATTACTCTATAAAAAATCCTTTCCATCAAACTGATGGAAAGGATTTTCTAGTTTAATTGCTTACGTTATCAGGATTTTGAATTAGTGCAGGATTAGAATCTAAATCGTATCGCGGAATTTTAAACAGGAAATTTTTAGAAGGAACAAATTGTAAAGGGTTGTTTACGTACATATTAATTCCGTTGTCATTTCCATATTTTACGTGTTCTGAAATATTTTTCCCAATTCGATTGGTTCTTAATTCATCAAAAAACAATAATCCTTCACCAACAAATTCCCATCCTCTTTCTTTATAAATGGCGTCTGCAAATTGCTCTTTGTTTAAGCCTGGAGTTAGATCTGGAAGTTTTGCTCTGTTTCTTACTCTGTTTACGTAAGCATAAGCCGCAGCGGGACCGTTGATTTCATTTTCTGCTTCGGCATAATCTAGCAACACATCGGCATAACGAATGACATAAGAATTTGCCTGCGGTTTTTTTAGCGAAGCAGAACTTTCGGTTCTGTCATAAAATTTCAGATTTCCTGGCGAAGCTGTTTTCCATCCCTTAGATCCAGGAAAGAAACCTTTATCGGCTGGAACAAATTCGATAGTTTGCAAAATATGACTCGAATTTCCTTTTTCAGTAACATTAACCGTTGTTAAAAAACTGCCCTCTTTTCTTGTATCGTCACTGCTGTAAGAAAGATAATGCTGAATTGAAGGGCCGAATCTGTGATACATATAACAGCCTAATGTCGTCTCGGTTATATTTACACCAAACATAACATGGTTATTGTTGTATTCATTTTCGACACCGCCATATTGCATTTCAAAAACAGATTCAATTCCGTTTTTATTATTGATATTCCACCAATACCAAAGATCCTTAAAATTAGACTGTAAATCGTATTGACTAGACTGAATTACTTTTGTGGTGTACTCTTTAGACTTTTGAAAAAAGGTTTTATCGCCCGTCATACTTCCTCGTGTAAGATATAAATCTCCTAGTAAAGCCTGCGCAGCTCCTTTTGAAGCTCGCCAAATATTATCACTTGGATAACCCGATTTTTGAGGTAAATTTTCTTCAGCATATTCAAGATCGGCAATAATGTAAGCATAGGTCTCCTCGGTTGTTTTTCTTGGTATTGCTAAATTCTTTAATCCCTCGGTAAAAGTTTCAGGAATTGGGACGCCTCCGTACATACGCACTAAATTGTAATAAGTTGCCGCTCTCAGAAAACGAGCTTCTGCAAAATATCTTTTTTTAAGTGTTTCATCCATTTCAACATCTGAACCTCTGCCAATAACTAAATTTGCTCGATTGATAATATTGTAGGCATCGTCCCAATTGGTAATAACCATTTTGTCAGCATTATTCATGTCGGACCACACATTCCAAAGTTGCACATCGTCTTTTGCGTAAGCAGGCGAACCAAATTCGGTTAATACCTCCAAGTACATAATATATTTGTAATTCCCATTAAAACCATTTTGATAACCATCATAAACGCTTACTAAAGCAGTATTTAATTCGTCGGCATTTTTATAGTAATTACTAGGCGATAGGAAAGTATAAGGTTCTTCAGCCAAATCGGTGCATTGTGAAAAAAGCAGTATTGCACAACCCGAAAAGATATATTTTAGAATTTTCATTTGTATATATTTTTTAAATTAAAATTTCGCAGTAAAACCAATCAGCATTGTTTTTACATAAGGAGAAGTTACATTTCCGCTTTCTGGATTATAGCCTCTGTGGTTTGCAATATTGATAAAGTTCTGTGCATTCACATACACATTTAACTGTTTTACCCAATCAACACTTTTGATTACGTTAGATAAATTGTAAGCCAGTTTAATGTTTTTAACCACAAAATAATTCCAGTCTCCGTTTGTACGATCAGATAAGTACACATCTTTAGCGCCCGCTCTAGGGAAATTTCCAGATGGATTTGTCGGACTCCACATTCTATCATAAGCATATTGCGTCGGAATATAATTTCTGTTCTGAATCTGGTTTTCACCAAAAATCATATAATTGCTATCTTCGTCAGAAGCTAAGCCAGTTGCGCCTTGTCCATAAATGTCTAGTGTCAGATTCTTGTAACTAAGATTAGTTGATATTCCGTAAAAGAAATCGGGAGAAGTGGTTCCTATATTTACGTAATCGTCATTGTTAATGATTTTGTCGTTGTTTTTGTCCACATACATTTCTTCTCCAAGCTGTGCCGTAGGACGTATTTGCTGATAAGCCGTCAGCTGTTCTTGAGTTTTAATAATACCAGCAGATTCTCTAGCCCAAACACTATTTACAGGCTGGCCAACAATTAGATATTTAGCAATTCCAGCAGAAGAACTTCCAACATTTATGCGGCTAACATCTCCATAAAGGCTCACAATTTCGTTTTTGTTTTTAGAGAAATTACCGCTTATATCCCATTTAAAATTAGAGTCTATTACTTTTACTCTTGCAGTAACCTCAAAGCCAATATTTTTGACTTCGCCAATATTTTGAAGCATACTAGAATAACCAGAAGTGGTAGGAATAGGAACGTTGTATAAAAGATCTGAAGTTTGTCTCTGATAAAAATCTAAATTCAAATCAAATCTTTTCCATAAACTTAAATCGATTCCCGCATTATACTGAATGTTGCGTTCCCACTTCAAATCGGGATTTCCAATTGTCTCTACAAACCCAAAAATCGGATTGTTATCGTACACATAATTTGCTTTAACAAGTTTAGACAAAGACTGATAATTACCTATTTCCTGATTACCTGTAACACCATAACTTGCTCTTAATTTTAAAGCAGAAATCACATTACTATTTTTAAGAAAGTTTTCTTTGTCAACATTCCAGCCAAGTCCCAAAGAAGGGAAAAATCCCCATTTGTTGTTGCTTCCAAAACGAGACGATCCATCATAACGACCTGTTAAGGTTATAAGATATTTTTCGTTGTAAGCATAAGAAGTTCTTGCGGTCCACGAAATTAATTTACTAGAATATTTGTTAGAAGAATTGGTAATACTTGCTCGATCGGCATACGTAATATCATTTGCTCCTGTTGCATCATTTTGAAAACCAGACCCCTTAACACCCAAATCTTCATAAACATATTCTTGCCATGAATAAACGGCCGTTGTAGTAAGACTATGTTTATCTTTCCAAGTATTAGCATAACTTAAAATATTATCTGTTAACTGAGAGCTTTGTCTTCTGTAATATTGTCCTCCAGTTCCTGTGTTTCCAGATCCAATTCCGGCAGTAGATTTTGAAGTATAATATTCATATTGTTTTTCATTAGAAATATCTACTCCATAATTGGTTTTAAAAGTTAGATTTTTGGCAAGTTTAAAATGTGCATATACATCGCCAAGAATACGGTCTGTAGAAATTTCGTTTGTCATTTCTGATGCCTCCGAAACAGGATTCCAAGTACCTTCAAAATAAGAGCTTACAGCAGGATCTTCTGTAGCATAATACCAGCTTCCATCTGGATTTTTTACAGGTATTGTTGGCCAGCCATATCTAAAAATATCTCCAGTAGGATTGTTTCGGATATCTCTTTGTGATCGTCCCACTTGTAAATGCGTTCCTACCGTAAGCCAAGGTTTATATTCGTGATTTAAATTGGTTCTAAGAGTTAGTTTCTTAAAACCAGATGCTTCTACGATTCCGTCTTGCGAAAAAATATTACCAGAAAGGAGATAAGTTGTGTTGTCTTTTCCTCCGCTAAAAGACAAAGAATAGTTTTGCATAAGCGCCATATTCTGAATGATTTCGTCTTGCCAGTCTGTGTTAATATTTGGGGCAGGATTGGTGGCAGAGTAAACAGGTTTTCCAGTAGAATATGTGTAAGCATCATTTATAAAATTGACAAAACTATCTCTGCTTAACGTTTTAGGAAGTCGGGTAGGAGTTGAGATTCCTTGAGTGCCTACGATTTCCAGATTGTTTTGTCCTTTTTTTCCTCTTTTTGTTGTAATCAAGATAACGCCATTTGCTCCTCTTGACCCGTAAATTGCGGCCGAAGAAGCATCTTTAAGAATCTCCATAGATTCAATGTCGTTAGAACTAATGTCGTTTAAGTTACTATTTACAAGCGGGAAACCGTCAACAACAATTAAAGGATCATTTCCTGCACTGACAGATCCGTTCCCGCGAATTCTTATTTTAGGAGAAGAACCTGGAGAAGAATCGTTGTTTAAAACAGCAACACCTGCCGCTCGTCCCTGAACAGCTTCTAACGGATTTGAACTAGTAACAGTATTAAGAACATCGCCTTTAATTTGTGCGATCGAACCCGTTAAATCACTTTTTTTCATAGTTCCATAACCAACAACAACTACTTCTTTGAGCTCGGCAACTTCATCGCTTAATGTGATATCGATAATGGAGGATTTTTCAACCGTTTTTTCGATTGTTTTAGAACCAGTAGAACTAAAAATTAAAATACTTCCTGTACTTGCGTTTATGGAATATTTTCCATCAAAGTCGGAAATGGTGTTAATTTGTGAACCCTTTACGACAATATTCGCTCCGGGAATTGGAATTCCATTAGAATCCGTGATTGATCCAGTTACCATTTTGTTTTGTGCTTGTGTGGTTAGATGCACAAAAATGGAAAAGATCAAAATTAACAAATGGCTAATTTTGTTTTTCATAAGAATAGATTTCGGTTAGTTAAAGTGTTTTAAACTTATTTATAACTGAAACCCTTTGTATCCTGCTCTATCCTGTTAGTTTTGAATTGAATAAGTTCTTTTTTAAAGAATACTTGAATCTTTTTTTCTTTGAAACGCTGATTTACTGCTTTTTAAGTTTAGTAGTACTAATTTTATTTTTATCAAAAAAAATGTGAAATTTTAACAATAATAAAATTATTTAATAATTAAATCTTGATTGATTTTTTGTTATTATGTTTAAAAAATTATATAATTTATTGATATATGTATGCATGAAAAACAAAAGTGGCAGAAAGAATGCTCTGCCACTTTTAAGAATAAATTTATGTACGATGAATAGTAGTTATTCGTACTGTTCTAAGAGATATTTCATGACATCAGTTGTAGTAACAATTCCTTTCAATTCTCCATTGTCAACAACCGGAAGAGCGTGAAATTCTTCTTTCACAAAAATTTCGGCTAAATCTCTTATTATGGTATCAGATGATACTGTTTTCGGTTTCGAAGTCATAACCTGAGAAATAGTTAGCATTTCTAATATCGCTTCATCGGCATTTTCCTGACCTTCAAATAAAGCTCCAAAAGTTAATCGGTTGATATCAGTTCGGCTAATAATTCCAACAACTTCTTTACCTTTTAAAATCGGAATGTGACGTATTGTATGTGCTTTTAATTTTTCGACCACTTTTTTAAGATCATCATTTTCGTTTGCAGTCACTACAGTTTTTGTCATAATATGACTAATTGGTTCTCTTTTTTTCATGATAGATTAGTTTTATATTTATATCAAATATGTAGAATAATTCCCTCAAACGCTATGACCTTTATCAGCTTTTAAAACAATTAAAAGAACATGTAATACGACTAAATTTTAGTATTTTTGCAGTATGGAAACAAATAGACAGAAAAAAATAGGCGGTGTAATTCAGAAAGATCTGGTTGACATTTTGCAAGGTGAAGTGAGAAAAAACGGAATTACAAATTTGGTAATTTCTGTATCCAAAGTGAGTGTAACTACAGATTTATCTGTGGCGACAGTATATTTAAGTATTTTTCCACAAGAAAAAGCCAAAGAAACTTTAGAGGCAATTAAAACCAATACAACATTAATCAAACATGATTTATCACAACGTGTTCGTTTGCAATTGCGCCGTGTTCCGAATTTAGTATTCTTTCTAGACGATTCATTAGATTACATCGAGAAAATCGACAATGCACTTGCAGGAAAAGAAAACCCAATAGAAAATCGTGATCTTTTAGAAAAAAGAAGAAAGTCCTAATTTGAATTTCCCCTTATACATAGCCAAACGATATATTTTTAGCAGCAGTAAAAACAATGCTATAAATATTATCAACCGTATTGCCAGCATGGGAATCATTGTTGGTACTATGGCTTTGTTTGTGGTTTTATCTGTTTTTAGCGGACTTAAAGTTTTTAGTCTTTCATTTACCAACGAAATAGATCCCGATTTAAAGTTGGTAAATACCTACGGAAAGTCTTTTTTACTTACCCAAGCTCAAGAAAATCAGATAAAAAAAATAAATGGGGTGGCTTCTTATACCCAAATAATAGAAGAACGTGTTTTGTTTTTATTTAAAGACAAACAGCAAGTTACTTATCTAAAAGGAGTTGATAGTGTTTACCCGGTTGTCAACGATATTAGGAAAAAACTCTTTAATGGACAGTGGCTCAAACCAGACAGTTATCAGGTTGTAATTGGTTACGGATTAGCTCAAAATTTCTCAATGGGAATTCTTGATTTTGAAAACCCACTTCAGGTTTTTGCTCCTAAACCAGGAAAAGGTGCAATCGAAAATCCGGAAGAAGCTTTCACTAAAACCGATGTTTTGCCTGTTGGAATTTATTCAATCAGTGAAGATTTAGATTCAAAATATGTTTTTGCAGATTTAGGATTGGCGCAGGAATTACTAATGTACAAACCAAATCAAATCTCTGGAATTGAATTTAAATTAAAAGAAAATGCAGATGAGGGAGCGGTAAAGGCTCAGCTAAAATCTATTTTTAAAAATAAAATCACTTTAAAAAATAGAGCGCAGCTGAACGAGTCTTTGTATAGAATGCTAAATACAGAAAACATTGCAGTTTATCTTATTTTTACACTCGTAATTATTGTGGCTCTTTTTAATTTGATTGGCGCATTGATTATGATGATTTTAGAAAAGAAAGGAAATCTTAAAACACTGTTCAACTTAGGAACAGATATCACTGGGCTTCGAAAAATATTTTTACTTCAAGGAACTTTATTGAGTGTTTTTGGGGGGTTAATCGGACTTGCTTTAGGTATAATCCTTGTCATATTACAGCAGAAGTTTGAACTTATCATGATTACGCCAACTTTGGCTTACCCAGTTGTTTTTACAATAGAAAATGTTCTAATTGTAATGACAACAATAATTTCATTAGGTTTTGTTGCTTCATTAATTGCAAGCAGCCGAGTAAGTAAAAAACTACTTGATTAATAACTTCTTAAGAAATATTAATTATATTTACCGCCTTAAAATCTACAGCATATGATTGTTTCTGCCTAATCCTATTTTATTTTTTAGAATAATTAGGATACTTACGTTTACTTTTTCAGTTCAGATTAAAATACATCTGGACCAATTTTATTATTTATCCTAAAACATCATGACAGAAACAATTATAAAGAAAAGCTTCTTTTCTAAAATTTTTACCACTCTAAAACAAGCCTTAAAAGGCGACGAATCTTTTGACTATACTTCTGGGAGTATCAAAAAAGCCGTAATTCTACTAGCCATTCCGATGGTTTTAGAAATGATGATGGAATCGGTTTTTGCTCTAGTCGATTTATATTTCGTTGGACATTTGGAACATAGCAGTTTTGCCATTCAAACAGTTGGTTTAACGGAGTCTGTATTGACAGTTATTTATTCTCTTGCAATCGGAATGAGTATGGCGGCAACCGCAGTTGTTGCGCGACGTATTGGAGAAAAAGATCCTGTTGCTGCAGCCAAAGCCGGAATGCAAGCCATTATAATTGCATTTGCTATTAATAGTATAATGAGCATTTTAGGAATTATATATGCAAAAGATATTTTGATTTTAATGGGTTCTTCTGTAGAATCTGCCCAACATGGTTTCCGATTTACTCAGATTATGATTGGTTCTAGTTTATGCATTATGCTTTTGTTCTTGATAAACGGAATTTTCCGTGGAGCAGGAAATGCAGCTATTGCCATGAAAAGTCTTTGGATTGCCAATATCTGTAATATTATTTTATGTCCGATATTAATTAACGGTTTCGGACCAATTCCCGCTTTTGGACTAGTTGGTGCAGCTTTGGCAACCACTATCGGAAGGAGTATCGGGGTTTTATATCAGGTTTATCATTTGTTTTTTGGAAACGGCATTTTAAAAATTAAGATTTCTTATTTTACTCCCGATTTTAAACAGATACGAGCTTTAGTAAAAATTGCAGCACCAGGAATTCTGCAATTTGTAATAGCATCTTGCAGCTGGATTTTCTTAGCACAATTAGTTGCGACAACGGGTGGCGATCACGGTTCTGCAGGTTATCAGACGGCTTTAAGAATTATGATGTTTTTCATACTTCCAGCTTGGGGATTGAGTAACGCAGCTGCGACTTTGGTCGGACAAAACTTAGGAGCTAAACAAATCGAACGTGCCGAAAAATCAGTTTATACAACAGCCAGGTATAATGTAATTTTCATGGCTTCGATTATGATTATTACTTTGGTTTTTGGACAATATATAATTTCTTTTTTCACGAATGACGAGCAAGTAAAAACCATTGCAATTGAAGCATTGCAGATTATTAGCATCGGTTTTATCTTCTACGGAATCGGAATGGTTTTGATCAATACATTTAACGGAGCAGGAGATACGTGGACACCAACGGGAATTAATTTCTTCGGGTTTTGGCTGTTCCAAATTCCACTGGCTTATGTATTAGCAAAGCATTTTAATATGGGACCAACAGGTGTTTTTATTGCTATTCCTGTTGCTGAAACTGCAATTACACTTGCTGGTATTTTCTTTTATAAAAGAGGAAAGTGGAAGAGAACTCAAGTATAAACTAAAAAGACCTTCAAATTTACACTGTTTCCAAAAGTTAAATATTTTACAAATGAACTTTTAAAATGTAGAATATTGTACATTTGCACGTACAACTAAAGGTACTATGAAATGAAAGCAATTACTATATCAACATTGAGAAAAAACATAAAGAACTATTTTGATGAAGTATCAGAATCCTCAGAGATAATTGTTGTTCCCCGAAATAGCGAGGAAGATGCTGTTGTAATAATTTCAATGAAAGAGTACAATTCAATATTAGAAACGCAACATTTACTTTCAACCAAAGCCAACAGAAAACGACTTTCTGAATCTATTGAACAAATGGAAAAAGGAAAATTGAAAATGTTTAATTTAGATGAATTATAGTTGACTAAATATGGATATTTATTTTACAAAAAATGGATGGGAAGATTTTGAATATTGGATTGAAAACGATACCGACACAGCATTAAAAATAAAAGAATTAATTAAGTCAATTAGAGAAAATCCGTTTAAGGGAATTGGAAAACCAGAACCCTTAAAACATGATTTAAAAAGTTTTTGGTCGAGAAGAATTAATGGAGAACATCGACTAGTTTATAAAGTTTCAGGAACGAGAGGAATCGATCAAAAATGTATTATTTTACAATGTCGTTTTCACTACGATGATTAATAAAAAATGCCTTCAATCGTGAAGGCATTTTTATTATTTTGAAATTTCGTCAAAGCTTCAAACTTTGACATTTTTTTTTATTTAAACAAACTCATATCCAGCATAAACCTCTTCAATTTCTTTCATAACAGCAAACAAATTCTCAGGTTCATCAGTAGTAACCAGTTTTTGTTTGTATTCTTTAAACGAATGAATTCCTTTGAAGTAATTGGTATAATGACGACGCATTTCAACAATTCCCAAACGCTCACCTTTCCATTCCATTGACCACATTAAGTGATTTCTCGCAGCTTCAACACGATCAATAACCGTTGGAGCAGGCAAGTGCTCGCCAGTTTTGAAATAGTGCTTGATTTCGTTAAAAATCCACGGATATCCAATTGCAGCACGGCCAATCATAATACCGTCAATTCCGTATTCATTTTTATATTTTAATGCTTTTTCAGGACTGTCGATATCGCCGTTTCCAAAAATAGGCATTGTAATTCTTGGGTTGTTCTTTACACGCGCAATGTGCGACCAGTCAGAATGACCTTTGTACATTTGAGCACGAGTTCTTGCGTGAATCGTTAAGGCTTGAACACCAATATCCTGCAGTCTTTCAGCAACTTCATCAATATTAATTGAGCTTTCATCCCAGCCCAAACGTGTTTTTACTGTAACAGGCAAATCAGTTCCTTTGATAACTGCTTTGGTTAAACGAACCATCAAATCAACATCTTTTAGAACTCCTGCACCTGCACCACGGCAAACTACTTTTTTTACCGGACAACCAAAATTGATATCCACTAAATCTGGTTTTACAGTAGAAACAATTTTAGAGGACATTTCCATCGCTTCTTCATCACCACCAAAAATCTGAATTCCAACAGGACGTTCGTAATCAAAAATATCCAGCTTCATTCGGCTTTTTATAGCGTCACGAATTAATCCTTCCGACGAAATAAATTCAGAGTACATCATGTCCGCCCCATGCGTTTTGCATAACCTGCGAAACGGCGGATCACTAACATCTTCCATCGGAGCTAGTAATAAAGGAAATTCGGGTAATTCTATGTTGCCAATCTTGACCATCTTCGTAATTTTTTGCAAAATTACAACATTTAGTTCAATTTGTACCAAATTGACGTTAAAGGTACAGAGTAACAAAGGATAAAGGTTTTACTTGTAAATATAATTTTACAATATTTTAATGAGCAACATAAGATTTATCTTAAATTATTATATATTTGATTTAGTACTAACAAGCCCCCAAATACCAATTAATCCTATGAAAAATCTAAAATTATTGATGATGTCATTTGTCGTTTTGACATTTTTTTCCTGTTCTGAGGAAACCATTAAACAAGATGCTGAGGTTGTTTCAACCACAAAAAGCACAAACACTACACAAAAAACTTTAGTTGAAGATTGTTCAAGCAAAACATTATTAGTTTCTGGAGATAATGCTTACAACTGCTTTGGACTTGCATTTTCATTAAGTGAAACACAGTATAAAACATCATTGGACAATGCAGAAATTTATAATCAGTTTATAAGTACTGATATTTTTGTAGAAGACAATAGTAGTAATGCATCTAAAGTTCTATATTGGAATAATAAGGAAGATTTTGATGCTAAAAGAGTTCAAGGAATTGATCATGCAGCAATTCTCTCTGATGCTGGAGGAAATATGGTTTATTCAAAACAAGGTTTAACAGGATTATATAAAAACTGTATAAGCTATTATTATTTATGGGAAAATATATCATCACCGCCACCACCTAACTACTTTTATCGAAAGTATGCTTTAAATCTTGCTTTAAATCCATACGAAACAAATCCACAAAGAAACGTACCATTTACTCTTTCTGTTGCTCATGATGCATCAGCTGTTTTAGAAGTGTCTTACAATTGGGAAATAGCAGCAGCAGATGCCGATTATTTGACAATTGTTAACAATGGTAGTAGCTGTACTTTAACGTTTAATGAATATGCTCCTAAAAGAGGTTATACAGTTACGTTAAAAGCACAACATCAAAGAGGAAAAATTTATGATCAAATTTCAGTTCCAAAAGAATTAACAAAAAGAGTTACCATTAATTTACAAGGAGATCCAACTCCATTACCAGTTCCGCTTACCGCAAGTTTTACAGGCTCTAGCTATGTAACACAAAGTTCAATGGGATCTTGGTCTGCGACAGCATCTGGAGGAACAGCACCATATTCTTATTATTGGTGGCTCAAACGACAACAAGATCCAGATTCATTTTACTTGCAAGTAGCAACAGGTTCTATTTTATATATGTCAACAAATACATCTGTGAAATCGACATACTATAATTTGTATGTAAGAGTTGTTGATGCCAATGGGCAGTCATTCACAACACAGCCAAAAGTAGTTCAGTCAACAGGGCCATTAGTACCTTTTGATCTCTAAAACACAAAAAGCCTAGTTTATTAAAACTAGGCTTTTTTTTATCTCTTAAACAGAAAGTTTATCTATAATCAAAAAATCGAATTGGTTTTCGGCTCATCGGATTAAAAACCAACGGATTCAAAACTTCTTTTGAAGCAAATTCTATTTTTGGAGTTACCCTTAATTTGGCTCTAAAATGATCTTTTATTTCCTGAAGAAATTCGGGAGTTTGATTTTTGGCAGCAATTTTAATCAGGATTTCGTCTGTGCCTAAATCGTTAGTTGAAATTTCAATCAAATGATTTTCAATATTATCAAAGCTGCTCAAAACATCGTTCATTGCCGGCGGATAAAGAGTTGTGCCTTTATATTTAATCATTTGTTTTTTACGGCCAACAACTGGACCAACACGTAAGGTGTTTCTTCCGCAAGCGCAAGGCTCATCATGAAACTGAACCATATCTCCAGTTTTAAAACGCAGAAGAGGCATCGCTTCAATTCCTAAAGTAGTAAATGTTAACTCGCCCGTTTCCCCGTTTTTTACTGGCTGATTATTTTCGTCCAAAACTTCTACAATGATTAATTCTGGGTGATGATGTCCGCCCTTTCCGTGTTCACATTCTGTAAAAGCGGTGCTCATTTCGGTAGAAGCATAAGTCGAAAACAACTTAATATTCCATTTATCGGTGATTTTTTTGGATAGAATATTCATTGAAAAATCTTGTTCTCTCAAAGACTCTCCAATGCAAATTGCGCCTTTTATGCTCGAGTTATTATAATCGATTCCGTGGGCTTCAGCGTATTCAATTAATTTCAAAAGGAAGGAAGGAACCGTAATTAAATAAGACGGATTGTATTTTAAAATAGAATCCCACTGCATTTCTGGAATTCCAGCACCAACACGAATTACGCCGACTTTCAGTTTTCTAAGTCCTAGAAAATAGGCAAGACCTGCCATAAATTTTCGGTCAATTGTGGTCATCAATTGTACAACATCTCCTTCTGCAATTCCGGCGCAAGCAAATGAGATCGCTTCATTATAAGCTAAACGATCCAAATCTGAATCAGTTAAACCGAAAGTAACGGGATCGCCTAAAGTTCCCGAAGTCGAAGCGTAATCTATAATTTTATGTTGCGGAACGCACAAAAAATCATCGTTATATTGCTGTAAATCTTCTTTGGTTGTAACAGGTAAATGCTGTAAATCTTCCAGTGTTTTTACTTTCGAAATATCAATATTTTGTCCTGCAAAAAGTCTTTTATAAAAAGGAGAATTCTCACTGATGTAAGCTAAAAGTTCGGCTAATTTTTTTTCTTGAAAAATTTTAATCTCTTCTAAAGAATCTTTTTCTATTGCTGGAATCATTGTAATTTTCTTTTGACTTTTTTTAAATATTTTTCAATCTCTTCTTTTTGAGGAACTGTCGTGATTTCATGACTTAAAGCCTTTTCAAAATTAAGCTTTGCCTGAAGAAATTCCTTTTTTTGGTAAAAGTACAATCCTGCCTTATAATATACAACCCAATAATTAGGGTTTAACGCTTGATAATTCTGAAGAAACTCGGGAGAAACGTTTTTTTTCTTTTCTAAAATCGAATCTATTTTATGATCTTCAATTTTAAATTTTTTAAAATTCTGAAAAGCGGTCGTTTCTAAGAAAGGATCTTTGGCAATATTCAAACTTTCGTTCTGAAAAGATTTTGTTGCACTGTGGTTTTTACCAAAAATCGAATCTAAATCATAACAGATAAATTCACCCAATTGAAAGGGATTTGCGGAAACCCAGACTAATTTTTCTTTTGGTTTAAAGATAATTCCGTGATGCGCCAGTAACTGATTGAGTGCTTTTTCATTTCCATATCCTAAAGCAATATTTTGTAAACCGTCTTTATTTCGAAGAATTTCTGATGCAATTTCAGGATTTACTTTTGAATTCTCAGCCAGTAATTCCTGCATTCTTTCCAATCGATATTCAGAATGGCTGTTTGCAATTTGTTCCAGATTTCGTTTATCAGCTGCAAAAGCATCACCTTGAAAATGATTGGAACAAATGATTTGATCGCTGTTTGGAACATCATAAACATCCATTTTATTTGGTGAAACTTCTATTAAAATGGCTTTGTTATCATTGGCACTTCCCACCATAATGGATTCAGAAACAAATACTTTTCTTTTTTTTGCAATAGCAATAGCTTCATCTAAATTTTTGGCGTGTTGCAAAATTTCGCGTGTCAGAATTGAAATCGGAGTTTTCGCGCTAAGCGGAATCTTAGATTTGGAAGCATTTATTGTAACAGTCAATCCTTCGTAATTCATTCCAGAAACCGCTCCGATCATTCCTGGCCAAGTTACCATCATAAACGGATATCCTTCTTTTGGTTTGATAAAGGCGGCGATTTTATTTTCCGCGAAAGCGTCATTCACATAAAAATCAAAATTTCGTGCCAGAATTAAATTTCCATCTTCCGATTTTTCGTTCCAAGCCGCAAAAGAAGAACATCCCACCAAAGCCAAATCCTGTAACGCATGCCCAATATCATGAGCGGCATGTAAATATAAACTGCGCTGATATTGCGGTGCTATATTATCAAAGTCATTCGAAGTATATTGCGAAATGCCATAAATTTCAGTTTGATATTCGTCTGGAACATTCAAGTATAATTTTCGATTGTACCATTTTAAAAAATGGCGAAGCATTTTCTGCTGGAATTTTGACGGAATTAAATCGGTTATTTTGGAGAAAAAAATACGCTGCTGTTTTTGCAATAGAGAATCAGTTAAAGCACCGGTTGAAAGTCCAATTTCGAGTGGATCGCCTTCTACATACAGTTCCCAAAGACCTTGTTTATTTTTTAAAAGCGAATTTTTTCCAGAGAGAAAGATACTATCTGATATTTTTTCAACAACAGGTTTTGTCGAATTAAAAGCAGTGATATCGGGTATATGTTTTTTTGATTTTGAAGTGCCGCAGGAACCCATCAAGCTTAAAAAACCGATAAGGAAGAAATAAAAAATTCGGCTTTTCATGATTCAATTATTCAGATGCTTTTTTAATTTTTGCCAGCAGATATTCTTTTCCTACAATTTCAGAGCAAGTTATGACCGCTCCAACCGTAACACCCAAGACACCATGCATATTAATACTTTGGCCTGTAAGATAAAGATTTTCTACCTTAGTTTTAGCAGGAATCATAGTTTTCATCGGATTATTTGAATCTTTAACATATCCGTACATATTTCCACTGTCTCCACCAATATAATCACGATAAGAAAGCGGGGTAGAAGTATGAACCGATTTTATACAGTCTTTAATTCCAGGAAATTTCTTTTCAACTTCTTCTAAAAATTTTGCCGCTTTTTTAGCTTTGAATTCGTCATAACTTTCCCCTCTATCATTCTCTTCAAAAGTGGTGTTAAAAGTATTTTCCCAAACTTTGACATCATCATATTTCATATAAGTCAAAAACGTCATTCCGTCTGCCCATTCTTCATTTTTTTTCGAAGGATTCATAGAAGCCATAAAGGTTTTTGGCCATGAATTTTCGTCATAATCATAAGAACTCCAAACATCATCAGTACTTTTAAAATGGTAATAATTATGATTAATGTATTTAAAAGTTTTGGGCTTAAAAACGATATACAAACTGAAAGCAGAGAGTACGCTTTCAAGATTTTGAATTCTATTGAAAAACGGTTTTCTGAAATTTTCCTGACCCGCCATTTTCAAAGTCGTTTTTGGTTCGATGTTTGAAATAAAATACGTTCCAGAAACTTCAGTTCCGTCTTTCATTTTAACCGAATTTACCTTTTGGTTTTCGACTTCAATTTTGGTGACTTCTTTGTGTTTGAAAAACTCGCCGCCATATTTTTTTAATTGTTTCAGCAGTTGTTTGGTAATCTGACTTCCGCCATTTACGCATCGCCATGAACTTTCGATATACGAGTTGACTACAAGCGCATGAACGTAAAAAGGCGATTTATCTGGAATTCCAGCATATAGAAAATTGGATCCCGCGAGAACAGCTTTTAGTTTTTCATTTTTAGTAAAAGAATCGATGGTTTCTTTCGCGTTAAGCGCTAAAATTTCATCATCATATTTTCCTTCCGATTCTAGATTGTAAAGCGGAAATGCTTTGCAGACCTCCTTTATCTTTTGACAGTAGTTCCAGAGGTTTTCTTTTTCTTCGGGAAAGTAATTGGTTAATTGTTGAATGAAATTTTCGAAACCTTGTGCGTGCGGATATTCGGTTTGATCTTTATCAAAAGAAATAATATCAAAACCATTTTCGTCTAGTTTTTTCAGATTCAAATGATCCATTATTCCAATATATTTGAAATATTGATGAAGATTCTGGCCTTCGCCTAAACCTCCAATATAATGAATTCCCGTATCAAAAATGGTTTTATCTCTTACGAAAGTCTGAAGATTTCCGCCATATTGATTGTTTTTTTCGAGTACACAAACGCTGTAGCCTTCTTTCGCCAGAATTACCGCAGAAACCAATCCGCCTAAACCGCTGCCAATTATGACTACATCGTATTGTTTTTTCATTCTTTTTTATTTAAAACGAGCAAAGCATTTTCTTCAGAAACAATTTCAAAATTCTCAAACTGATTTTTCAAACGAGAACAATTGACTAAAATTATAGTAGAAACATTAGAAATTACTTTTTCGATTTCATTGTTATAACTTTCATCAGAAATTAAAAGCAAATCAAAATGAGTTTCAAGCACTGATTCTAGTTTATCGAGATAAACTATTTTTCTCTTTGTAACTATATAATTGGTTTTGGCAACCAGCAATTTTTCTTGATCATTTATAAAAGAAAATATTTTTCGCTGTGGTTCTTGTAATGCCAGTAAAACATCCAGCTGTCCGTAATCATTTCCTAAATGCAGTACTTTTGCTTTTGGCGCAATGTGTTTGTTTAAATTATAATAGACTTCCAGATTCTGTTTTAAATCTTTTTTTACATTATTTCCAATTTCGATTTCTTTATAATCGTAACTGTTGATTAGCATTGTTTTAAAATAATCCGGACCTTCAAGTTTTTGTCTTATTTTACGATATTCACCTTTAAAGAACGAACTGATTTGTTTGGTTCTTTCGGTATAATTAGTTCCAAATGAAAGATTATCAGGAGCAATTCTTTCTAAAATGGTAACTGTCAATTTTCCGTGATGAATGACAAAATCACCTTTTGGAATTAACTCCGAAGCACCGTGAATGACCACAGGAACAATATCAATTTTAAATTCTTCAGCCAAGAAAAAAGCACCTTTATGGAATCGTTTTACAACATTATTTTCGGAACGCGTTCCTTCAGGAAAAACCATTAGCGAATATCCCTGTTGTATTTTTTTTCGTAAATGTTCAACTCCGCCTTCTAAACCTTCAGAAACAGGATAAAATCCAGCTTTTCTCACCACACCGCCAAAAATAGGGGAGTTGTAAACCCAGTCGCTTACCAAGAAAATAATTTTTGGGCTCAGCATTCCAATGGCTAAAATGTCTAGAAAGGAAGAATGATTGGCAATAATTACGGCTGGTTTTTCGAAAGTTTCATTGAAATTATTAACGATTTTTTTACGAATAAAAGGATTGGAATACAATACCGATTTCATGAATTTTGAAATCACATATCGGAACGCTTTCATTTTTGATTTTTTGCTGAAAGGCAAAATCGGCATAATGGTAAAACTGAAAATCGACATTACGATTCCGCCCAAACCATAATAGGCAAACGAAATTACGCCATGAATAAAAGTTCGCAATTGAAAAGCCGGATTTCCTTTTTTAGGGCGATTCGATAAAAACAGCTTGAATAGAATCGGATAGAAAATGAACGTAATAATCAATGCGGCAAAAACCCCAATTAGGGAAACCAATGAAATGGAAGTAAGCGCAGGGTGTTTGGCAAAAATCATTGCACCAATTCCTAAGATCGTCGTGATAACGGCTAGAATAATCGAGGTTCTGTAAATGGCAATTTCGTTAACGCCGGTCGAATATTCTTTTTGTAATGCGCTCGTCATAAAAATACTAAAATCGACTCCGTGACCAAAAATCAAAGTACAGACAATCATACTGAAAATATTCATTTGAATGCCAAAAATGCCCATAATTCCTGCGGTTACAATTCCTGTTAGAGCAATTGGAATACAGCTGATTATAACCAATTCGATTCTTCGGAAAAAGAAAAACAGAATCAAGATTACGGCAACAAATGAATAATTGACAAGTGAATTGAAATCGGTTTTTAAAGTACTGAAAAACGTTTCGTTCATCTGCTGACGGTCAATTGCAATTATGTTTTCTTTTGCCGAAGCAGATTTTACAAAAACATTACGCTGTTCTGGCGATACTTTTACTAAGGTTGAAACCGTATAAAAGCCATTTTTTTCGGTTATAAATTCTTGTAATTGAAGCGCTTTAATCTTTAAAAAATCAGCTGCAGCAACAGGTTTAAACTCAAAATTTAAATGATCAAAAAACAGATCGTAAGTTGAAGGTTTAAAACCAAGTTTTGATCCTTCATTAATTAATTCGGATTTTATGAATTGTTTTTTCTGTGAAGTCCAAAATGAATTCCATTTATTAATTTTTTCAATTTGTTCTTTTTGCGAAAGTACAATACCGCCAACTGAACTGAAATTTAAAATTTTATCCTGCTGTTTTTCTTTAGATAAATCTTCAAAAAGCTTACTGTTATGTTGCAAAGCTTCTTCCATACTTTTTCCGTACGAAGCGACATAAATAGTTTTAGAAGTTAAACTCGTGCTTTCTTCCAATTGTTTTTCGGCAGCTTTGATTTCTTTGGGAATAAAATTCAGTTGCGATAAATCATTATTGAAGCCCACATCATTATAGGTAAAACAACAGATAATGGTAATGATAACACAAAGTCCAATTAAAATTTTATTGTTGTGAAAAGAAAAATGTGCCATTTTATCAATCACATTTTTCTTGTGTTCTGCCGGATTTTCTTTTGGATTATATAAATGAGGAACAATCAAAAGGGAGAAAATAGCCGAAGCCATAACGATAACAGCAGCGAAAATTCCGAGATCATTCAGCGCATCAGATTTTACAAAAAGCAGACATAAAAACGCCACGGCAGTTGTAGAGCTACTCATAATAACGGGCATTGTAATGTCTTTGTACAACGTTTTTACATCGCTATTATGTTTGTAATGTGTGAGAATATGAATAGAATAATCAATCGTAATTCCCAATAAGATAGAACCAATTCCTAATGAAATTGCCGAAATCTGTTCTTTAACGAAATATAAAAATGCCACAGCAAACAAGCCGCCAAAAACGGTTGGCAGAAAAATAATAAGCGGAATTAAGACTTTTCGATAAAACAAAATCAAAATCAGCATTAAAGTAAACATCGCGATTGATGTTGTCAAAATAATATCTCCTTTAATCTGATTGGCATTGGCAACAGCGATTAAAGCAGAACCAAAATAACTGATAGAAGTTTTTCCTTTAAATTGTGTATTTATATTTTCTTGAATCGATTTCAGTTTTTCAGCAAAAATCGTATTCTTTTCTGTTTCGCTCGAAGGAATATTAGAAGTGATAAAAAGCAGCAATTTCTTTTTATCCTTCGTCATTACAAAACCATTTTCGAGTGTAAAATCGTCTCCAATATTTAATTGCTGTAATTTTTTTAAAGCGATAAATGAAATCCCAAACGGATCTTGCAAAATAAAATCTTTGGTAACAAATCCAGAAGGAGAAATAATTGACTTGTAATTTCCTTGAACGGTTGCTGCAATACTATCTTTTTGGAGCTTCTTTTCAATAGCTTTATAATCGTTATCATCTAGAAAAAGAGGTAGATTATTGTAAACAAAATCTATGGTTTCCTGAATATTTTCTTCGTCAATTTTTCCTTGAATTCCTGTTATGTAAGGTTTGCAGGATTTAGAAACGCTATCTGAAAATATAGTTGCCATTTCTTTCAAATCCTCAGCGGAGCCATTTTTATCCAAGCTGAAAATTACGGTAGTTTTATCGGCAAAGTTTAATTGTTTTAAAACTTTGGCGGTAACATCGGTTTTGTCGTTGGTTGGGATAAGTTTGGTAATGTCTTCTTCAAACTTTAATCTTGAAGCAAAAAATCCAAAAACTAAAAGCATCAAAACAGCCAAAAAAACCGAAAGCGATTTTCTTCGATTTACAAATAAATGAATGGCATAAAAGTACTGATGCATGGTTTAGGTTTAAAATTTTTTTTGCAACGAATTTCACTAATTTCCACGAATTAATTTGTGCTAATTCGTGAATTCGTGGCGAAAATAAATAAATTTTATTTGATGCGTTTTTTACTAAAAGCCGTTAAAAGTAAATAACTAATAAGACCAACTGATAGTGCTGAAACGGTTGCTAAAATAAGACTTCCGACGATATATTGTGCAGCATTTTTTTGAATATCATCAAATGTCATCGAACTATCTAAAATTAGTGGGGCATCGCTGGAAACAAAAAAGCTTCCTACTTTCAAAGAACCGTAAATAATAAAGGGTATAAAAGGCGGAAAACTCACATTAGAAGTTAAATATGCGATTACTTTGTTCAGCCTAAAAATCGCGGCAAAAGTAAAAAGCAAAATAGTCTGGAATCCCCAAAAAGGAGAAAGTCCGATAAAAATTCCCAAAGCAATAGCAGCCGATTTTTTAAAATTAGAATCGTTGCTTTCTAAAATATCTTCTAGAAAGAATTTTTTAAAACCTTTTTTTTTTGCTCTTCTAAAGAAATCTCGAGGCTTAATATATAACAAAGCATTGGTTACCAAAACCGTATTCAAAATACTGATTCGGGTAAAATCTCGAAATGGACGGAAATGCGAAACTCTTTCTGCAGGATCGTATAAAACCTGAATCGGAATATTTTTAACTACAATTCCTTTCCAAGCAGCGCGTACGATAACTTCGATTTCAAATTCAAATTTATTGGTATAAAATCGTTTTGGCAGTAATCGAAGCGGATACAATCTAAATCCAGATTGTGTGTCGTCTAGTTTAATTCCAGTTTCAAACTTGAACCAGAAATTAGAAAACTTGTTACCAAAACTACTTTTCTTCGGAACATTTTCCTGAGTCATATTGCGGCTTCCAATCAAGAGAGTGTTTGGCTCATCTTGAATTGCTTCCAAGAAAACAGGAATATCTGCTGCAAAATGCTGTCCGTCAGAATCGATTGTAATGGCATATTCAAAATCCAATTCAAGCGCTTTTCTAAATCCGTTTCTCAGTGCTCGTCCTTTTCCTAAATTTTGAGGATGGTGAATTTGAGTCAGTTGCGAATATGATTTTAGAATTTCGCTCGTAGAATCGGTTGAACCGTCATTGATAATAATGACATTTGTGGTGAAATCTAAGATAGAATCCAATACTTTTTTCAGCGTTTTTTGATTATTGTACGTGGGTACAATAACGCAAAAGTTGGTCGAACTAAGTAATTCTTGTTGTGATTTCATGAGGTGTTTTTGAGCTTACTTCACGAATTGTTTCTCTTTTTCAGAGAAACTTTTAGATTGTAAAACAAAGTCTTTAAGATAATCTTTCAATGCCGCACCTTGAGATGCATAATATGTGGTTATGAATTTTTTATCTTCTTTAATGTTTTTCTTGTAGCCCGTAATACCAGGAACATCTTCCTGAACGCTTAATCGGATCATTCGCATTTCTATATTACTTGGATCACTTTTTATTGTTGCTTCAAG
Organism: Flavobacterium humidisoli; assembly: GCF_023272795.1. NCBI lineage: Bacteria > Pseudomonadati > Bacteroidota > Flavobacteriia > Flavobacteriales > Flavobacteriaceae > Flavobacterium > Flavobacterium humidisoli. The sequence continues at coordinate 1,220,770 of NZ_CP096829.1, forward strand.
CAATTTTGCGCCTTCTTTAAAACGCTCAATTTTTTCACCTAATTTCTTTTCAAATTTAGAATCTACTAAAATAGAAGCAGCTTTGTAAGCTACTAAAATTTTATCATCATTACTTGAAACACCCGAAAGTTTGGCTACAAAGTCTTTGGCATTGCTTTCTGATTTTGCCACATCAGAATACATTTTGCGGATTGAAGCCAAATCTGGCGTTCCAGCAAAACTTACCCATAAAAATAATGTCAGTAATAGTTTCATAATTATATTTTTTTGTACACATTACTCAATTTAAGAGCAGTTGTGTCGTTAAAGTAAGTCGTGTTTTTCACTTTTACTAAACCGTCTTCAGTAGTTGTAACGTCCAATTCCAATCGTAATTCTGGAGTAGCTTCTGGATTAATCAGTGCCATGAATTTTACATTTGCCAAAGACTGGATCATCAGCGAACTTTTGGTAATTGATTCTGTAAGTTCTTTGATAATCTGAATCATACAAACACCAGGCATAATTGGATTTCCAGGGAAATGTCCTTTAAAAACCTCATGTTTTTCGTTGACTAAAATTGTAACAATATATTTTGAATCAGATACTTTTTCTTCTGATACTATTTTATAAAAATCTTGTAAAATCATATTTTTTATTTTCCAAATGAATAGGAAACCCCTAACTGAAAATTAATATTGGTGTTATAATCTCCAAACAAATAATGGTTATTGGAGTCATTTTGATAATAATCGCTGCTTAAAACATCTAGCAGACCTTTTTTAAATCGAGCTTCAAATGTCACACCTGAAGGCAGGGCATAAGCAACTCCTAAAACAAGGCCAAGATCATTTTGTGCTTTTCTAACCGCAAGATTATCATTCAATAAAATATCTAATGTTGGTCCTGCTTGAAACTGAATTCCTTGTGGCAGAGTAAATTTATTTATTACAGAAAGAGACAAATAGTTTATGTCAAGATCTAAATGCTCAACTTTATTTGTCTGTGTGTTTTCATCAAAATAATTTCGCGCAACATTATTAGAACCTTGTCTGCTGTAATTAATTTCAGGCTGAAGGGAATAAATTCTTGTTATCTTAATTTCCGTAAAACCACCAGCATAAAAATCAGTTTTATAATCGGCATGCATTTCAGAAATAGTCGAAAAACTAAATCCAGCTCTTAAACCTGGTTTAACTGATACTTGGGCTTGTATGTTGAATACTGTAAAAAAGACAGCAATTAAAAGTACTATTTTTTTACTCATGCTTTTTTATTTTGTCTTGAACGTATAGCTAATTCCAATCTGAAAAACCTGATTTAAGATTGCATCGTTAGTGTAATATCCATCATTATTATAATAATCATAGCCATAAATATCAACCAATCCTTGTTTAATTCTTGCTTCAAAAGTTAGTCCGTTTGGCAATGTGTAACCAACACCTCCAACTATTGCAAGGTCAAAATCTTCAGGATTAGAATTGATATAATTATCACCAACTTTTACATCTAAAGACGGACCTGCCAATATATGAAAGCCTCCTCCATTAAAATTAAACTTTGCAACAGCTCCAAACGTTATATAATTCAGTTCATAATTTACATTACGATAACTGCCGTTGTCAAAATATTCTCTTCCTTCATCACCTTGTCTTGAGTAAGTTATCTCAGGTTGTAAAGTGAAAAATTTATTAAATTTAATATCTATTAATCCACCAACATAGAAATCTGTCTTAGAACTGTTATCATCTATATTTGTTAATGTCGATACATTTAAACCTCCTCTAAGTCCAGGACTTACTTTTACCTGAGCTTCTGCTTGGATTCCGATTAATAAAACAAATGCAAGTACAACAAAATTTCTCATTTCTAATTGATTTAAAGTTTAGGATTAGTTTAAGTTTTTATTCTGATTTGAAATAATTCAGCTCAATTTTCAATTTAATATTCTGATGGATTATCTGAATCTTTTCCGCAAAAATATTGTTTTCTGAACTGAAAAGCAGGGTAAATTTTTCTTTTGTTTGAGAAGCATGGACGATCTTTTCTAATTTCTGATCTTTTTTGGAGATAAAAATATAATTGTCGCGCTTGCCATCTGCCGATTTATAAATGTCATCCGATTCGTTTTCAAATTGCTCTTGAATCTGATATTCTTTTTTTAAAAGCAGACGAAAATCTTCTTTTAAAGTATTAATCAAGATTTTTCGATCTAATTCTGATACAATTGAGTTGACTTTAAAATCGGTTTCAGATATTTCAAAATCCATTAATTTATTTCCGAATTCTGTCGTAAAAACAATTCGGTGTGTGGTGTCGTTTATTTTTTTAGCGATAAAAATTCCCGACAATTCATTTCCGTAAACACTAATATTGGTTTTATAAACATAATCTGTTTTGGAATCTGAAAAATACGGAACCGTATAAGACGTTTTGTCCAATTTTTTAGGCGTATAATTTTTTGTGACCGAGCCACAAGAAACCAATATAAAAGCCAGAAAGCAATTAATTAGTAAAAACTGAATCGTCGATTTTTGCATTGATCACTTTATTTTTAAGTACAATTCTAGTATAATCTTCAGATGATTCTAACAATTTTACTTGAACCACAGTTGCTTCTTCTTTATCAAAAGTCAGTTCTATTTGTTTGATGTATTTTTTCAAAGTCGCATCTTTCGGAACAAATTTCGCTAGATTCTGACCTTTCAGTTTAAAATAGGAAATTGTAAATTCTTTGTCGTCAAACATATTACCACTCACACTTCCCACAATTAATTTATTGATTCTTGCGAAGATTTTGCTGTTTCCAATATCAACCGCGCTTTTCTTTCCTTCATCGTTAATTAGGATTTTTCCATTTTTAAAAGTAATGCTGTAATTGTACGGTTTTTTGTATTGCCATTGCAGAAGTGCAGGTTCTTTAAAAACCATTTTTCCCGAAGTTTCAATGTCTTTAGATAAAAAATCTAAATGTTTGTATTGAACGAAATCGGTACTTAAAGTTTTGATTTTTTTGGCCACAACATTTACATCTTGCTTAAAAGAAGCAATTTCGGCATCGGTCATTTTTTGTTCCTGCGCGAACAAACCACTTGAAATAAATAGAATTAGTAATGCTATTTTAGTTTTCATATTTTTCAAAAATGTGCTTTAATTTGTTTGCCACTGATTAAAAAGATTCACACAGATTATTTTATTGAATAAAAATCCGTTTTTATCCGCGTCTTCGCGATAGCGAATCTGTTTCATCCGAGTTCAATTTCCATAAGCTCTAAGATTCAAAAGTTCTTCAATCGAAATCACTTCATAACTGTTTTGCTCTAAAAATTGCAAAAACTGTTCCAGTACCAAAACAGAGTGTTTTCCTGTATCGTGCAAAAGTACGATTCCGCCAGGAGAAATATGCTTAATTAGCCAATTGAAAATTAAGTCTTGATTTTTAGTTCCTCCGTCAAGCGAACGAATATTCCACCCGATTGTTTTATGTCCGGTTACATTTAAAGCTCTTCTTATCGAAGGAGTTGTAACTCCATAAGGCGGACGGAAAAAGTTTATTTTTTTGGAAGTATATTTTTCTAGAAGTTCATCCGTTTTCTGAATTTCTTCTCGGATTTGTTTGGCATTATAAAAATCAAAAAACTTTGAATGGCTGTAGGAATGGTTGCCAACTAAATGCCCTTCTTCAATAATTTGTTTGATAATTTTAGGATGTTTTTCGATATTTTTTCCAATGCAGAAAAAAGTAGCTTTGGAATTGTATTTTTTCAGAAGTGCTAAAACTTCTAAGGTAAATTCACTTGGACCATCATCAAAAGTTAAAGCAATTTTTTTTTGAGTTTCTAATGGATTGCTGCAAAAAGCTTTTACATGATAATTGGATGAAATTCTCGCAGAACCAACGGCATTTATTCCCAGCCAAAGAAAAATTACAGCAAAAAAACACCATATATTTATCGCTATATAAAAGTTTACAAGAAACATTAAAAGCAATAAAAAGATAAAAAATATCGAGATGTTTTTATGCGTTATCATTTTGATAGTAACGTAAAACTATGATTTTTCCCGTTTAATTGATTGTACAATAAAATCGTTTTATAAGATGGTTTTGAAACCGAATTCACTTTTACAATTTCCGGAATTTCTTGTGTTTTTAAAATTTTAGCCGCCATCCAAAATGCAAAAGCAGAAGCCGTATCATATTCGCCGCTCAAATGTTTGTAATACAAAACAGGCGTTTGTGTAAAAGCGTTTTCAGTCAGATTTCTGTAGTAATTTTCGAAAGCTGCGTTTCCATCAAAGCCTAAAACCAATGCATCAACATCTGAAATTTCTAAATTATGAGATTTTAGAAAAGATTTAATTTCAGTTTCAATTTCGTTTTCTTCCAGCGTATTTACAATCGCAATATCCAGAAGTTCAGCGTATGTGTTTTCTTTTCTTTCGTTTTCTAAAACAAAAAAACTAGCACCTTCGCCATAAACTGCACCACTTGTTGTAGAAGTTAAAACATCATAAGGAGCTGTATTGTCTGCTTTAATACGGCCGTTTAATTTAAAAAGAGCGGTTGTATATTCACCGTTTTCATCAACACCGCCCACCAAAATTGAATTGGCTTCGTCTTCTTCAATCTGCATTTTAGCATCCAAAAGAGCCGATTCAAAAGAAACTGCTCCATTTACATACGTAAAATTATAACCTTTACATTGCTGTAAAAGGGCAATCTGTGCGCCAACCGTATTGTGCGTCGATTGAATAAAAGAAGTTGGCGTTAAAAATTCTTCTTTATTGTCGAGAATGCTTTTCAGGAATTTTTCAGAATCTTCAATACATCCTAAACCAGTTCCGGTAATAATGGCGTCAACGTTTTCAACATTCGCATCTTTCATGGCTAGGGCAGAAGCTACAATTCCGTTTTTTACACCTTTTGCCATGCGTCGGCTTGCAGCAGGCGAAATATATTCTTTGTATGCCGGCGGAACAATCGCCAGTACATTTTCATCATGATTGACAATGGCTTCTTCTAAAAAAACAGTATCAAATGTTTTTTGAGTCGAAATACAGCCTACTCCATTTATATATGTTTTTTTCATTAGCTTTTTGAAAATATAAGGGTTGAACAATTTCCTCCAAAACCAAAAGAGTTAGATAAAACGTGTTCGATATTTTTATTTTTTAAGGAAGTCTGAGGTGTCAAATCGAATTCTTCCATCTGCGTTTCAAAATTCAAATTTGGATAAACGACATTATTTTGGATTGCCAAAACACTATAAACCGCTTCAATCGCAGCCGCAGCCGCTAAAGTGTGTCCTGTAAAAGGTTTTGTCGAGCTAAAATCGGGAACTGTTTCATTTTCGTAAATTCGGCGTAAAGCTCTTCCTTCAGATAAATCGTTATTTGGCGTTGCTGTCCCGTGAACGTTGATGTAATCAATTTCAGAAGGTTTTAATCCCGAAACTTCAAACGCTTTTTTCATAGCGAGAAAAGCACCGTCTCCATTTTCAGAAGAAGCAGTTTGGTGAAAAGCATCGTTTGCATTTCCGTAACCGGAAACTCTTGCCAACACTTTTTTATTTTGTTTCTCGACAATCTCATCCGATTCTAAAACCAAAAAAGCAGCAGCTTCTCCTAGGTTTAATCCTTTTCTGTTATTGTCAAAAGGTTTGTTGTAATCGTCAGATAAAATCATCAAAGTCTTAAATCCGTTGATGGTGAATTTAGACAAAGCATCAGCTCCGCCCACAATAACACGGTCCAATTTTCCAGTTTTGATTAATCTCGCACCCAGCATAATCGAATTTGCTGCAGAAGAACAAGCGGTGCTGATCGTAGAAACCATTCCTTTTAAACCCAGTTCTTCGGCAATTTTATCTGCAACATCGCCGCCGTCGTGACACGCAATATATTTTACGAGTTCCGGTTTCTCGAAATAATCGTAATAATGCTTCTCCGTCATGTCCATTCCGCCCACGCTTGTAGCCGAAATAAGTCCCGTTCTAAATTCGTTAATTGAGGTTATGCCGGCATTTTCAACAGCTTGTTTTGCTGCCAAAGTACCAATCATAGCGGTTCTCGAAAAATTATTATCGCTGTTTAAGTTCAATTCGGCGATGAGATCATCGTTGGTTTTTTTGATTTCACCCACTTTAATAACATCTGCATGAACTGTAGAAATATTGGAGATACGGGAAATCCCGATTTTATTTTCGATTAACGAATGATAATTCTCTTCAACCGAATTTCCGATTGAAGAAATAATTCCCATTCCCGTTATTGCAACACCTTTTGCCATTTTAGATTTTAGATTTATGATTTTAGACTATGGATTCTAAATGTTTCTTTCTAAGAAATCTAAAATCTAAAGTCTAAAATCTAAAATTTATTTAGTTCTATTCGCGCTAATGTAAGCAGCCATAGTTTCGATAGACTGGAAAATTGTTTTTCCTTCTTTCGGATCTACTAATTTAATTCCGTAGTCTTTATCTAAAATCACGATCAATTCAAGCGCATCAATCGAGTCTAAACCTAAACCGTCTCCAAACAAAGGATCGTTATCAGCAATGTCTTCGATTGTGATATCTTCAAGGTTAAGAGTCGTAATGATTTTATTTTTTAATTCTTCTTTTAATGCTTCCATGATTATTTATTATATAATGTATTGATAGTTTCGTTTGTATATTTTTCGTTTTCTTCCTTGCTGATCGTGCAAAGAAAAGCCTTATAATTATCATTAAAAAATTCAACCCAGCCACAAAGAACTGTATCCGCTTTATTTGTGTTTAACAAAATCCCCGAATAGTTCCACAAAAACTCAGAATTGAAAGCATCAAATATAAAGAAAGAATTTTCACTTTTTAGCTGATGGCGGATACTTATTTCGCCCAAACATATATTTGGCAACGTATAAACAAAAACCGCCGGACTTGGAAAATAGTTTTCTTTGTCTGAAATCGATTCCTGATATTTTACATCGGTATCTAAACTTGAAGATTTATTGGCCAAAACCAAAGCAATATTATTTTCCTCTTCATTTGAAGTGATCGGACTCAAAAGCAATTCTGATCCTAAAAAAGCCAGTTTGCTCAAAGCATCCATTTTGAAAAACTTTGGATATTGCATTTCAAAATTACGGTACGCTTGTTTGGCAAAATCTGCAAAATCGGTTGGGTCTATTTTGAACACAGATTTTCCATTGAGAACAATTTCGTTGTTTTCGATTTGGATATAGGATTGTATGTATGTTTTTTGAGTCATTTTGTTTTTAGTATAAATTGAAAATCTATACAATATAAATGGTTACATTTTCCATTGGTTTTGTAAAGCTTCTAATTTTGGTATTAAGCACGAATTGGATTCATTGGTTTCCGAAACAAAGATTTTGATTTTATCATTTTCTTTTTTTTCATTAATAATTGAATAATCTGAAGTATTAGATTTTCCAAAGATCTTTTTTCCGTCAGATCCGATATAATAATAATTAATCGAAACTTTTTGCGCGATATTGAATAATGGAATTCCAGAATTTAAAATAATAGAAATTATATTTGCGTCTTTTACAATACCATTTTTATATAAATTATATTCTCTCAAAGAAGGTTTTAGTGTAATCAATAAAAATGTCGCCCCAACTATAAAAAAGATAAAAGGGAGTAAATAAAAGATATAAAAAGGAAAAGTAAAAGGCTCCAAACCACTAATTTTTGATTGATTTTCAAACATTTTAATTTTAATCTCATCTCCAATTTTTATATTCTGAGTCTTATCAAAATCCATTGTCTGAAATTTATCAGAAACAATTTTGCCATTAGTTGTATATTGATAATTAAATAATAAAGGATGTTCCCCATTTATGGAAACATTTTTAATCGATTTAATATTTATTATTCTTGCTTTTTGTTCCAAACCATATTTCTTTATTTCATCTAGATTATATTTTTGATAAGGATCAAGAGTAAGTTCTGAAATAAAAAATACAAATGGAAATAGTATGAATAAAGAAGAAAATGTAAAAATAAATCCCATCAAAGAAATTGGCCCTTTTGATTTGATTAATTTTATTAGAATGGAAAATGGAACTTCTCTTTTTTTCATATTTTTCTTTTATTTTATCTTTTCAAAAACCACAGCCGTATTACAACCTCCAAATCCAGAAGCTGTTTTTAAAAAATAATCAATATTCGCCTCCTCATTTTTCTCAATCACATTAATATTTTCGCTTACCCCAATTTCATCAAAACCTTTCGATTCAAAAAGTATATTTTGATTGGCTGATTCTATTGCAATTACTGTTTCCAACAATCCCGAAGCGCCTAATGTATGCCCATAAAATCCTTTTAGACTATTTACAGGAACATTTTGTAAGCCCAAACGGCTGAGTGCAATGGCTTCCATTTCGTCGTTAAATGGAGTTGCGGTTCCGTGTGCTGAAATATAATCTAATTTATTAGCTTCGATTTGAGCTTCTTTCAAAGCATTTTGAATACTTCTAAACAAACCTTCGCCCGTTCTTGAAGGCCCAGAAATATGATTCGCATCGTTTATCGAACTGTCTCCAATTACTTTTATTTTTGCATTTTTGGCTTCCGCCGAAATTAAAACAGCTGCCGTTGCTTCGCCTAAACTTACTCCTGTTCTATTTTTAGAATATGGTTTACATGGCAGATCGCTCATTGCCTGAAATGCATTAAATCCAGACAAAACAAATTCTGAAACTTCATCGCCGGCAACAACAAAAACATTGTCATAAAGTTCAGACTGAATCATTCTTTTAGCAATTGAAACGGCTAAAATTCCAGAAACGCAGGCATTTGAAACTACGATTGGCTGTGTTTGAAATTGGAAAAAATCCGCAACATTTTTTGCTAAAACATCTAAATGTGCATTATTAAAACTTTCTTCAGAATTGTTTTTTAGAGCCGTAACATTTCCTTTTGTAGTAGAAAGAATAAAAGCCGTTTTTGAATTGAATTCAACTCCAGCATTTTTGATAATCGGATCTAAAGCCAAAATCATCAATTTCTCTAAACGGGAATATTGGGTTTCAGTACTGATTTTTGCAAAAGCACTGTTTATTTTTTCATCAGAAATGATTGAAGCATAAAACGGATTAGGCATCAAAGAAATATCATTTTGAAGCTGAATGCCAGAATCACCACGAAGAATCGTTTCGATATTGGACTCAACATCAAAACCTAACGGCGTGATACAATTTGTTTCGGTAATGTATATTTCTCTTAACATTTTATGATTTTATTTCTCCTACAAGGTTTCCAAATCCTTATAGGCATAGAATTTAAGCACAAACCTATTTGGATTGTGTTTTGCTTTTTTAAGTTATTTGATATAAATGAACTATTAAATTATGTTCATGACTGTAAAACACATATATTTTTTTATCGCATGAATCTTCACAAAATGGATAGGTTTCTATTTCGGTTACAAATATCATCTTATTACCACTTGGATCGTTTGGTGTTGCATCTCCTTGCCACCATTCCGGTTCTCCACCAATTTTTATATTAGCTATATTGAATTGTTTTCCAGTATTTAAAAACTCATTTTTTGAGTCTTCAAATTTTTCCTTTGTTTCAATTTGATATTTTTTCCAATCATCTGTTACATCAAAATAGCCTAAGTCAGTATCAAAGTCATATTTTCCGTTGGTAATTGTAAACGAAATCATTGTGTCATTACAATATTCAGTGAAATATTTTACAGTTTCTCCGTTATAAGGATCTTCATTAAATTGTATAACATGAAAAAATCCTTCCCAATTTTCATTAATTAATGATTTTGGAATTGAAACGACGGGCATAAATATTTCTGAATGTCTATCTGTTATCTTGTTAAAAGCATCTTCCAATTTTGGAAACAAGATTAATTGATTGGGCATAATATTATTTTTTCGACTACTGTTTTTTATTTTATACCTAAAAGGTTTTAAAAACTTTCTAGGAAAACGAAAACAAAAATGAATTCGTGTAAATTAGTGCAATCCGTGTTTTATTTCAACAACCCCACTTTTCGTTTCCATTGCTCATAAAAAGGAGGATTCGTCAGCATTAAATTCCCTTCTTTATCTAAAAAAACTTGAGTGGTTTCACCCGTGCAGGCTACTTCGCCTTTGTCGTCAATAATTTTAAAACGATAAATCATTTTGGCTGCGGGTGTATCAACAACTGTGGTTTCTATCGTTACCACATCTCCATAACGCAAAGACAATTTGTGTTCGCAAGTCGATTTTACAATTGGCGTCGTATAACCAGTTTTGGCAATATCCAGATACGTAAGTCCGTGCTGACGGCCAAACGCCTCTCGTCCATCTTCGAAATACGTGATATAATTGCCGTGCCAAACAATTCCAAGCGGATCTGTTTCGTTAAAACGAATCCTGATTTCGTGTGAAACGGTTAGATCTGTAGCTTCTTTAAACTGCTCTTTTCTTTTTATCATAAAATAATGCGATGGAAGTGGTAATAATGAAAAACAAAAATAATAAACTTATTCTTGGTATGATTTCGACGAAAGAAACGTTGCGCAATAAAACATCGTAAAAAGCTTCTAATCCCCAGTTCATTGGAGAAGATTTTGCAATAAACTGCATGATTTTCGGCATAGCAAAAACAGGAACCCAAACGCCTCCAATTGCAGCTAAAATAATAACGCTTGTTGCACCAAATGGCGCAGATTGTTCTTGTGTGCTGGCGATAGTTCCTAATAAAATTCCGAAACCAATTGCTGCGAAACCTGAAAATAAGGCTACAACGCTAGTCAATAAGAAATGGCCTTCGATATTAAGAGAAGGCAATCCGATTGAGGGAAATAAAAATACCGCCACAGCAACCATCATATAAAACTGAATCATACAAATGATTGAGTAGGTAATGGTTTTGCCAATAATCACAACCAGATTAGAAACAGGATTGGTTTTTAATCGGACAAAAGTTCCCTGTGATTTTTCTTTTACGATATTGATGGATAATGGAATCACAATGAAAAATATCGCAAAAAGTGTCCACGCAGGAACATTATGCTGTACCGAATTCGGGCGAACTTCTTTGTTGTTGATTCTTGGAATTATTTCTTTGAAAGTAATAAAGTTTTTTTGCTCAAAGTCAATCGTTTCTTCTCCTAATTGTTTTTGAAAAGTGCTGTAGATCGATTTGGTTTCAATCTGCGAAATCATTTTGTCGATTGAACTCATGACCGCATTCTTGAAACTCATCTGAACCGCTGGATCAAAATACAGTTTAACTTCTTTTTCTTTTATGATGCGTTGAGGTTCAGCTGTTGAAGTGCTGTCTGTCAGACCTAAATTGCTGACAATTTTCTCTACATTCTGTTCTACTTTAGTCTGTAAATCAGAACTTAGATTTTCAGGAATTACAATTGCCAGCTGAAATTTTCCTTTGTAAACATTTTCTTTGGCAATTTCTTCTGTAATTGGCTTATTGTCAATTTGTGTTACAACGGTAAAATATTTGCTTTTTTCTAAATTTTCAAAAACGGTTTTTGAAACAGATCCTTTGTCATTATCCACCAAAAGAATCTGAAGTTTAGAATCGGTTACGGCTTTAAAAGTGCTGTCTTGAATTAAGGTTACAGCGATTACCAAAACCAAAGGCATGACAAATAAAATAATCAGTCCGCCTAAATCTCTTTTTAGCAAAAGGAATTCTTTTACTACCGACATCCAAATTTTATATATCATCTCTCAAAGCTTTACCAGTTAATGAAATAAAAACATCTTCGAGATTTCGGGCATCTTTTGTAGATTCAATTAATGCCGATGGAGTGTCTTGCGCATAAATTTGTCCCTGATCTAAAATCGCGATTTGAGAACAGAAATCTTCGGCTTCGGCCAAATGATGCGAAGTATAAATAATGGTTGTTCCGTTTTGGTTTAGAACTTTCAAATAATCAATAATTGCCTTTTTAGAATGCACATCGACACCAACCGTTGGCTCATCCAAAAATAAAACTTTTGGATTGTGAAGAATTCCTGCGATCAGGTTTACACGGCGTTTCATTCCGCCCGAAAAAGTCTGAACTTGTTTATCGGCAAATTTCAATAAACCTAAAAGATCTAAAGTTTCGATTACTTTATCTTTTAAATCAGAACCTTTTAAACCGTACATGCTACCAAAATAAAGCAGATTTTCTCTGGCCGTCAAAGTCGGATACAAAGCATATTCTTGAGGAACAACGCCTATGATTTTTTTTATTTTTGAAGAATGATGCTGATAGTCTAAACCATCGATTGTAAAATGTCCAGAGGTTGGTTTTACCAATCCACAGAGCATGGAGATTAAGGTTGTTTTTCCGGCACCGTTTGGACCTAATAAACCAAAAATCTGGCCTTCATTTATATTAAGCGAAACATTGTTCAAAGAATACATTTCTGCATTTTTGTACTTTTTCGAAAGGGATTCTATTTGAATGATAGACTGCAAAATATTTTTTTAGCTGATCGCTTTTTTTAGTTTTTTGAAAAAGATTTCTTCTCTATTGGCAATGTCCAAAAGTTCATCGGCAATAGTGTTGTAGGCGTCTTCTTTTGCACTTCTGTTTTTATAAATGCGAGAAGCTTCAACGGCAAAATCACGCCATGAATCTCCAATTTTTGTCATTTCCTTAGAAAGATCTTTTAGTTCTTCATTATTTAAAATAACCGAAGCTTCCTGTAAAAATGCGGCATAAATAAAACGGAAACCACCGCCTCCGGTTCCAATTTCTTCCTGCATACGAACCATTTGAGCCAAGTAATGATTGGCTTTTCGTACTCCATGCTTTTTAGGCCATTTTCGAATTTGGCGCGAAACCATTTTGATTCCGCGAACACCAACAATTGGCATTGGCGCCAGCATATCTCTACAGGTATTTTTGATTCCCTTAATAATGGCGCTTTTTAAATCAATATTTGCCGGAATCTGAATTGGATAGTACATCTGTCCGCGAGGCGCAAAAGCTCCTTTGGCAAAACGTACTTTATTCATGTCTTCGTAGGTTAAAGTCGTAACGGTTTCCATTACAGGATCGCTCACTAAATATTCAGTTTCGGTTTTTCCGTAAACGACTAAATTGTGTGCGTTGAAGTGGAAACGATATTCGTCTGGGAAATAACTTAAATTGTAAACGCCAACCTGTAATCCGGTTGGAATATTGTTTTTTAAATTTTCATCTAATGCTTTATTAGCATTTGCCACAGAAGAAAATTTTTGTCTTTTTATTTTTAAGTTTAAACGGGTTGCCACTTTATTGAAAATCTGTCCAGGCAAAGTTCTATAACTGATTGCGGGAGCATAATTTACTTTAATGAAAGGCAGATATACAAAAAACAATCCTGAGCCAATACCAAAAACCATCGGTTCGCTAATGTTTAGTCCGCTGTTTTTTAGCAGATTTGACGCTACTCCATTCTCGCAATGAGCAGACTGATGATGTGTGAAATTTAATTCCATTTATTTGGTAATGCTGTTTTTTAATTCTTCGATTGATACTTCAAAAGTATCGGCATATTTCTGCAAAATCTTATCGTTTAATTTTGCAAAAACGCTTGGTTTAAAATGTCTTTTTACGCGCCATTTCCAGAATCCAACATAACTAGCTAAAATAGTAAGATCCATTTTATTGACTTCCATAAAATAAACTATCGGACTTACTTCACCATCTAAAACCTGTTGTCTGGCATCGGCAATTCGTTCGTTTATTTCATCAATAGAATTTGAAAGGGCAATTGTTTTAGGTTCCCAGCCAGTACTTAAAGTTGTGGTATAATTGCCATTTTCATCAGTTGCGTACAAAAGCTCCTTAACGTTGTTTTTTGTTAAATTGCTTTGATCCTGAGGTACTTTATCTTTTTCCATTACCTAGTTATTATTTTCAAGTGAAATTATTGCGAAACGGAAATTGTTTTTTGAATGAACAAATTAATTTCGCATTCTAAGAGAATCTGGTCTTCTACTAAGCTTTTGCATTTCATTGTGCATAAAGTATAATCGTCTCCAGTAAATTTAGAAACCAAATCGGCTTTAGTTATAATGTTGTCGCCAACTTTTGGCAGAGCATGAATTTTTACACTTTTTAAAGCGCTGATAAATCCAATTACATTTACGTTTTCATTTTCGATTCCGTTGTCGTCAAAAAAGTATTTTTTTCCAACAATTGCCGAACACGTCTGGGCTGTATTTTCGATTAATCCTGCTTCAATAAAAACCTTGTTCTGAACAAAAATATTGTCCTCTTTTATCAAAAAGATGGTTTCTACAAAGTCGGAATCTATATCCAAAATCAAATCCACCATAAGCATCGGTGCTCGGTGTGGTAAATAATTTTGTATGTCAACAGCAGAAGTAGTTTTCATCGATTGCTTTTATTTTGCCAAAACGGTTTTCATTTGTCCTCTGGCAATCTCTTCATTATTTAAAGTAGTAACAATATCCACTAAAGTAATTCCCGCAAATTCTTGTAGAATCGTCACTTCAGATTGAATAGTATCGCTAAGCTTTGGAAGCTTCTTAATTTCAATTTCTTTAATAGAACCAATGTATCCGGTCGGAGCAATTTCGTTTTTCAAAAAATATTGATATCCTGTATGCAATGCCACAGATTGTGCCATATGTTCTACTAATCCAGCTTCAAGAAAAACATCGTTTGACACGAAAATATTATCTTGCTGAATTTCTAAACCCGAAACCAAAGAAGTTTCAGAATAAGAATGCATAGCGTCTACCATAACAAAAGGAAGCTTTTGAGGCAGTAAATTTTCGACCATTTCTTTTTCTAAAAGCATTGTTTCCATTAACAAACCGTTAAATAGGCATAAGCAAAAGAGAATCTTCCGCTTTCTGGAACAGATAATAAAATTTTATCTCCTTTTTTCAAATTCCCTGAACCCATCAATTCTTCAAGAGCCAAGTAAATAGAGGCAGAACCTACATTTCCAACTCGAGAAAGATTCATGAACCATTTGTCATCGCTCATTCCGATACCTTTTTCGTTTAATCCTTTTTTCAATCCTTCAACAAAAAAGTTAGAAGAAACGTGAGGAATAAAATAAGTAATATCTTCTGATTTAATATTGTTTTTATCCATGGCGTCTTTCATGCTTTGAGCACCTTTTGACAGGATAAATTCGTCTAATAATTTAACGTCTTGTTTTATTGAAAAAACAGATTCGTTTAGCCATTGTTCTGGCGAATAATCGCTCCAGCCTTTAATTTCACCATTTTCCAATTTATCACCTCCAGCATACATACAGGTTTCTAATTCGTACGCATACGAAAAAGCTTCCATCCATTCGATTTTAAGAGAAATTGGTCCTCTTGGTTTGTTTTCCAAAAGAAAAGCTCCAGCACCATCTGACAGCATCCAACGAAGAAAATCTTTTTTGAATGCAATAATTGGCTGTTCTTCAAGGCTTTTTAAATTGTCAGCCTCGTGATTGTATTTTTGAGCATTCAGCCAAGTCGAAACTTTTTCGGATCCTGTGCAGATTGCATTTTTTGAATTTCCAGATTTAATAGAAAGAAAACCAAATTTAAGAGAGTTCATTCCGGCACAGCAAACTCCAGTTGAAGAGTTTAATTCTACCGATTTATTTTTTAGCAGACCGTGAACCATCGCAGCGTGCGAAGGTAAAAAAATGTCAGGAGTTGAGGTCCCGCATGAAAGTACTTCTAAATCTTGAGGCGTAAAATTTTCGTCGAATAACGGTAAAATAGCATTTTTGGTTAATTCGGCATTGCTGTGTGTGCTTTTTCCTTCTTTGTCAACAGCGTAATATCGGCTTGTAATTTTATTG
This sequence comes from Flavobacterium humidisoli, assembly GCF_023272795.1. Taxonomy (NCBI): domain Bacteria; kingdom Pseudomonadati; phylum Bacteroidota; class Flavobacteriia; order Flavobacteriales; family Flavobacteriaceae; genus Flavobacterium; species Flavobacterium humidisoli. Next base: position 1,236,548 of record NZ_CP096829.1, read on the forward strand.
TTGCGCAAAATAATGCGTCTTGCTTTAGAAGCAGTATCATTGATAAGGCCCAAGTAGGCTTCCATTTCTTCATTTGAAACGGCTTCGTTTGGCAAATATTTTGCAGCTTTTGTAATATATACTTCAAACATAATTTAAATTTCGTCTTCTAAACTCCCTGATAATATTGAGTTTCCTTTTTTATAGATTTTAACTTAAGCGGATAGGTAATAAGGTGCAATATATACACTATTGGTGAGATTAACCATATCGCAAGGAATAAATAAACATTAAATACTTTAAGCAGCTGTTTTCGGTTTTTTTGATTTTTATAAATGATATTTGACCATTTATTGAAAATTTTGTTGGCCGTTTTGTCAACAGTTACCAGATATGAGCTTATTTTTACAGCTCCAGCATCGACTAATTTGGGCTGTAATTGGGCAAAATTATTTTTCTGTAAAGAATCAAGCATGATTTCTCCAAACTGACTTGATTCTTGTATGTCTTTTTCTGAAACTCCCGGAAGCGGAAAAATACCTAAATATTTTTTCTTAACTCCAGAGAACATCCATTCTACAATGGTGATTACACTGATTAAATTTCCAACACGGTCTACCAAAGCTACGTTTCCGACCAAATTTGCATTGGCTTTTCTCAACAAAACTTTGATTTTTTCCTGAGCCATAATCCACATGTTTCTAGAACCGCTGATGGTAATAACAGGTGTATTGTTCAAAATTTTCTTGGCATCGTCACTTTTCAAAAATGAATTGATCGGAATAGAAGGAGACAAATACCAAACCTGATAATGAAATAATACTAAATCAAATTTTGTGTTTAAAATTTCCTCAGAAACAGGTTTTAATGCGGTCGGAATCTGTAAAAACGATTCTGGAAAGGCATCAAAAAACGATTCTTTATTCCAAGGAAAAGGAAACGGTTTCTCTAATTGTATTTCATGAAATGTGAGATTTATTTCTTCTGAATCTAGAAATGGTTTTGCAATATTTCTTGCAATAGATTCCAGCTGTCCAGATTGCGTATAATAAATTACGAGAACATTTTTCATTTTAGGTTTTTGGGCTTTGATGGTCAGCAAAAATAAGTAAATTTATTTAAACGAATTTTCTTATTTCGACCAAAGACATAGAATTCCCAATTTTTTGATTTATTGAAAAAAACTGAACCGAAAAGTGTTTGTTTGATGTTATTTTGGCAATGAATTTTTATTTTCTAACTGGTTCCAAAAATCAAAATAATTAAACCATTGCAAAGGATAGGTGTGTAGAATGCTTTCGACGCTTTTTACATATTCCTTCAAAAGCGCTTTTTCGTCTCGGTGTTTTACTTCGGCTTCTCTTGCGTATAAATGATAATGAAGATTTGGTTCTTTCATTACATAAACAAAAACCACAGGAACTTTTAATCTTGAAGCAATTAAAAATGGACCCGCAGGGAAATTGGCTTCTTTACCTAAAAAGTTTTCAGAAAGTGATTTTGTTCCTTCAAAATAGCGATCGCCTGTAAAGCAGATTAATTCGTTATTGGCTAAAGCGGCATTGATCTCAAAAATATGAGACAAATCTTCTTTGATGATAATGAACTTTACAGTTGGTTTTTGAGAAACGCTTTCGAGATAATTCTTGATGGCAGAATGCTCTAGATCTGTCGTAACAAGATTAATTTGGAAATTAAGATCAATATCTCCCAAAAAATGTTCGGCAATTTCAAAATTACCAACATGTGCACTAATCAAAACACCACCTTTTTTCTCGGCAAGTAATTTTTTTAGTGTTTCTATTCCGTCAAATTCATAAGTGAATTTGTTTCGCATTCCTGCGGAAATAGAAATTTTATCAATAATAGTCTGTCCAAAAGTATAATAGCTTTTGAAAACCATTTTTTTGGATTTGAAATAGGAGTATTGCAGTCTTTCTTTAAAATAATAGAAAATGGCTCTGTTGCTTTTTTTTAGAAATAAAAAATAATAAGAAGCAACAAAATAAAGTAGGACATAAGCCTCCTTTACACCCGCTTTTTGAATTAAAAAAACGAATATTTTATAACCTAATACAGTTCCTTTGGATTTACCATCCCATTGACTCATTTAAGCTGATTTGGCTTTTATTTTAGTTTCGATTAAGTCATAAAAACTTTGAAAATCAGAAATTCCAACAAAATCTGCTTCAACTAGTTTTACACCAAAGTTTGCCTCTATTGAAACGACTAAATCAACATAATCCAGACTGTCTAACCCAAGTGTATCTTTTAAATTAGCATTTGGTTCAATGTCGTCATTGTCTACTTCAAATTCATCAACTAAAAAACCATTAATTTTTGCTATAATCTCTTCTTTATTCATTGTTCAATTTAAACTTTTTAACCACCAACGCAGAGTTGGTTCCTCCGAAACCGAAAGAATTGGACAAAAATATGTCAAATTTTTTGTTTAACGTAGTTTTAACTAAATTTAATTTTGACGCATCTTCATCTGGTGTTTCCAAATTGATGTTTGGCGCGATAAAATCGTGCTGCATCATTAATATAGAATAAATGATTTCGCTGGCTCCAGCCATCCAGCATTCGTGGCCAGTCATTGATTTTGTAGAACTTACTGGAGGATTTTTTTCTCCAAAAACTTCAAAAATGGCTTTGGCTTCATTGGCATCTCCAACCGGTGTCGAGGTTGCATGAGCATTTATATATTCAATATCTGAAGCTTCTAATTTTGCATCGTCAAGTGCGCGTTTCATTGCTGTTGCTGGCCCTTCAACGTTTGGAGTAGAAATATGCCCTCCGTTTGATGAAAATCCGTAACCTCCGATTTCTGCAATGATATTGGCGCCACGTGCAATGGCAGATTCGTAACTTTCTAAAATTAAAGTTGCACCACCGCCACTCGGAATTAATCCGTCACGGCCAATATCAAAAGGTCTTGAAGCTTTTGTAGGATCGCCTTCTCTGTTGGAAAAAACGCCTAATCCGTCAAAACTGCTCATGGCATATTTGTTGATTTCCTGCGCTCCGCCAGTTATCACAATATCTTGGAAACCGCTTTTAATTAAAAAATAAGCCAAGCCAATAGAGTGAGAACCACTCGCACAAGCGGCACTTACCGTAAGATTGATACCGCGAAGTTTAAAAATCGTAGAGAGATTCATGGTTACCGTAGAATTCATCGATTTAAAAATAGCACCAGAACCAATAAGAGCAGTGTCTTTTTTCTCGCGAACAATGTCTGTTGCGTCAATGATTGCTTTAGAAACGCTGTCGTTTCCGTACATAATACCTACTTCGTGTTCATCAAAAAAAGCATCATCAATGTTTGCATTTTTTAATGCTTCTATAGTGGCCATATAAGCATATTCGGTTTCCTCACCGATGCTCATACGTTGTCTGCGCGTCAATAAATTTTTAAGATCGGCTTTCGGAACCATCCCTGTTAAGGCCGACTGGAAACCAAATTCTTTACGTTCAGAATCAAACTGAATACCAGATTTTCCTTCGTATAACGAATCTTTTACTTCGTCTAAAGAAGTTCCGATACAAGAATAAATTCCCATTCCAGTAATTACAACTCGTCTATTCATCGTCTTTCAAAAGTAATTTTTTATCCTTAAAGTGTAATTTTTAAAACAAAGGCACAAAGTTTTTATTTTTTAATCTTGCCGCAAAGGCACTAAGACACAAAGTTTTTTTAAGTCTTTTTTGCTAAAAACTTTGCAACTTAGCTCCCGATAGCTATCGGGATTGCGAGCAATTTTTAAAACTTAAAAACAAACTTCGCAAACATAGTATTCTTTAAGAATATATTCCGCCGTTAATATTGATAATTTCTCCTGTAATATAGCTTGCTTTTTTAGAAATCAAAAAGCTTACCAAATCTGCAACTTCTTCGGCTTCGCCAAAACGGTTTACCGGAATAAGTTTTAATAATTCTTTTTCGTCCAGCTCGCTCGTCATATCAGTTCTGATAAAACCTGGGGCTACAGCATTAACTGTAATATTTCTTTTTGCAACTTCCTGAGCCAGAGCTTTGGTTGCTGCTACAATTGCACCTTTTGCAGCCGAATAATTGGTTTGTCCCGCAGTACCTTTTACTCCAGAAACCGAAACCATATTTACGATTCGGCCGTATTTATTGCGTAGCATTTTTTGAATAAAAAATTGTGTAACATTAAAGAAACCGTTTACACTTGTATTCATAACGCCGTTCCAGTCTTCTGGTGTCATCCACATAAAAAGACCGTCTTTAGTAATTCCAGCATTGTTGACAATTGCTTCAACCAATTTTTCAGGATTTGCTTCCTGCCAAGCAGTTAAAACACTTTGTACGTTTTCAAAATTAGAAACATTAAAGCCTAAGATTTCTCCTGTCGCGCCTAATTTTTGTACTTCTTGTAATGTTTCTTCGGCAGCTGTTTGATTCGAATGATAGTTAATCAGAATATGATAATCGGATTCTACGGCCAGTTTTTTACAAATCGCACTTCCAATTCCTCTCGAACCGCCTGTTACTAATACACACTTCATTTATGTAGGGTTTATTTTTATTCGTCATAAAATGAAACCGCTTTATAGAATGCGATTTCATTTATGCAAATTTCTAATTTATTTGGAGATAAATATTATTTCTTTTTTTTCGGTGCTGATTTTGCAGCTGGTTTCGCTGCAGGCTTAGTTTCTTGTTTTGGTTTTTCGGCAGAAACAGGAGCTGCAGCTGGCTGAGGTTTTTCAGCGCTTTTAGAAAACAATTCAGCATTTTCAAACCATTGGTTGGCTAAAACGGTTCCATCTGGTTTTAGAAATCCCCATTTTCCTTCGTTTTTTACTCGGGCAACGCCATCAATAAATCCTTTGTCTTGTTGCACAAACATCGCAATAATAGCGTTTGTTGTAATGCCGTATTGTGTTGGAATTACCAGTTTTCCAGATTCGTTGATGAATCCCCAATTGCTTTCTTTTACTGGAGCCAGACCGTTTGTGCTAAAAACTTCTGCGTCACTGTAAGTTGGTTCAATTACAAATTTTCCTTCTGGATTAATGAATCCCCATTTTTTTCCAACTAAAACTGGCGCTAGATTTTTTGAGAACGCTTTTCCTTTATCATAAATAGGAAGAATGGCCCAATTTCCTTTTAAATCGATATAACCAATTTTTCCGTTCTTTTTGGCAAACGTCAAATCTTGAGTTTCAAAATCCCAGATTTTTTCAGCTCCATCAACGGGAATAAATTTTCCGCCGCTTACCAATCCGAAAGTTTTCTCTTTTCTAGCCCAAGTTGTTCCTTTAAAATAATTTCCAACTTCGGCATAAACCGGTTCAACCAATTCTTTTCCGTTGGTATCAATAATTCCCCAGTTTTTGTTCAGTTCTACTCTGGCGTAACCATTTTCAAAAGGTTTGATCTGATCGTATTTTGGTTCTAAAACAACAGTCATTTTATTGTTGATTAGCCCCACTTTATTGTTTTGTCTGAAGAAAGCAACTCCATCATTAAAATCAAATACTTTGTCAGAAACCGGTGCTTTTTGAATTTCTCCTTTTGTATTAATATAAACCCAGTCTTTATCTTTTTGTACAACTGCGATTCCGCTATTAAAATCTTTAGCATCTTTAAAATCGGCTGGAATTACCCAGGTTCCTTTGGCATCTATAAATCCCCATTTTCCGCCATTTTCTACAGCAGCTAAGCCTTCAGAAAAACTTCTGGCAGATTTGTATTGCGGTTCGATTTTAAAAGATCCATCTTTAGAAAGATATCCAATTTTGGAATTTTTCTTCACTAATGCCAATTCTTGACTATTAACAAATTGAATGCAGCTTAGCAATAAAAAAACAAGTGACTTTTTCATGATTTTAAGATTCAATATTAATACTGTAAAACAAATATTTTTAACTGTTTATCAAATAATCTTTTACTTTTTGAACAAAAGGATACATTACCTGATCTTCTTTAAATTCTGGAATTATTTTACGAACATCGTCGTACCAGTTTCTTGTAACAGACGAAATTTTATCTTTTTGTGCTAAATAATCAATTGCCTGAACGATTGTGATTAATTCGATAGCTAAAACTTCAAAAGAATTCTCAATAACTTTTGATGTAATTACCGCAGCATTGGTTCCCATACTTACAATGTCTTGATTGTCATTGTTGTTTGGAATACTATGAACGTACATTGGGTTTGACAGCATTTGGTTTTCGGCAGTTGTTGAGGTTGCAACAAACTGTACTCCCTGCATTCCGAAATTAAATCCTAACGTTCCTAAGTTTACAAATGGAGGAAGGATTTCGTTGATTTTTGAATTCAATAAATAATTCAACTGACGTTCTGCAAGCATCGTTAATTTGGTAATAACGATTTTCAGTTTATCCATTTCAAGGGAAATATAATCTCCGTGGAAATTTCCTCCGTGATAAACGTGTTTGTTTTTTACGTCTATAATTGGATTGTCATTTGCCGAGTTAAATTCGTCCTCTAAAATAGAAGCTACATTATTTATAGTTTCTAAAACAGGTCCCAAAATTTGAGGCACACATCTTAGTGAATAATATTCTTGAACTTTTTCTTTGAAGATTTCTTCGGTATTTTCTCCAGAATATAAATGGTCTTCTCTTTTACGGATTAAAGTACTGTCAGAAAGATTTTTTCTCATTCTTTCCGCCACTTCCTGCTGTCCTTTATGACGTTTGGTTTGGTTTAATTCTGCTGAGAAATGATCATCATAAGCTTGAACCAATTCGTTAATTGCGCAAGAAGCTTTTAGCGACCAATCTAATAATTTTTGAGCATAATGAACATTTACAACGCCAATTCCTGTCATTACAGAAGTTCCGTTGATTAATGCCAGACCTTCTCTAATTTCTACTTGAATTGGTTTTAAACCTTCAATTTCGAAAACTTCTGGAGTTGGTCTTCTTTCTCCTTTATAAAAAACCTCGCCTTCACCAATTAACACTAAAGCTAAATGCGATAATTGCACCAAGTCACCGCTGGCACCCACGCCGCCGTGTTCAAAAATTAAGGGCGTAATATCTCTATTGATTAGTTCTGCCATTAAATGAATTACAGAAGGATGAACTCCTGAATTTCCTAAAGACAAAGTATTTAATCTTGCTAAAATTGCAGCTTTTGCACACTCAGGACTTAATGGTTTTCCTGTTCCAGAAGAGTGGCTTCTAATTAAATTATATTGTAATTGAATTTGATCAGACTCTTTAATTCTATATTGAGCCATTGGGCCAAACCCAGTATTTACTCCGTATATAACTTTGTTTCCTGAGAATTCTTTTAAGAAATTAAAACTCTCATTTACTCTGTTTAGAACGACATCACTAATTTTAACTTTTTGATTTCCAAATATTATGGATTCAAATTCCGTTAAACTTAAATATTCATTAATTGTATTCATTAAATCGATTTTGGTTGTGCTAATTTAATTTTATTTATCAAAATAAATGTAGTTATTTTGATGTAGGCAAATGTAGGCTAATTAATGATAATAATTCTAATATGACAAAGGAGTTTGTTGATGTTTTAGTGATTGGTGCAGGACCATCTGGATGTGTTTCGGCATCGTATCTTTATAAAAACAACGTAAAGGTTAAGGTTGTAGAAAAAACAAAGTTTCCGAGACTTGTAGTAGGAGAAAGTCTTATTCCTCGAGTTATGGATCATTTTGCTGAAGCAGAATTGTTTGAAGCGCTTGATGCGATGAACTTCGAAAAAAAATTAGGAGCTCGTTTTATTAGAGGGGAAGAAATCTGCAATTTTGATTTTAGTATAAAATTTGGCGAAGGCTGGGACTGGACTTGGCAAGTTCCTAGAGCTGATTTTGACAATACAATGGCGCAGGAAATTGTTAGAAAAGGAATTGATCTGGAATTTGAAACAGAGGTTTTGGAAGTTTCTTTTGAGGGGAAAAATTCAAAAACTATCGTAAAAGATGCAGCGGGAAACCTAAAAGAAATTCACGCTAAATTTATCATCGATTCAAGCGGATACGGACGTGTTTTGCCAAGACTTTTAGATTTGGATACTCCGTCAAAACTAGACCCGCATTCTTCTATTTTTACACATGTTAAAGATATTAATAGAGAAGAAGGGGTAGAGGGAACTCAGATTTCTTTTGATATTTTGGAAACCGAAGTTTGGCTTTGGGTAATTCCGTTTTCGAATGGAAATACGAGTTTGGGAGTTGTTGGTCCGACCGATTTTATCAATTCTCTTTCTGAAAATAAAGATAATGCTGAGGCTCTCCGAAATGCCATTCAGAAATCGGATTATTATATTAAAAGATTTGCCGGAACTGAATTTTTATTCGAGCCAGTTAAATTAGAAAATTATTCAAGGGCAGTAAAAAGAATGTACGGCGATGGTTTTGCTTTAACTGGAAATAGTTCTGAATTTTTAGACCCAGTTTTCTCATCTGGTGTAGCTTTTGCAACTGAATCTGGAATGCTGGCGGCAAAATTATACTTAAAAGAATCGCAAGGAATTTCTGTTGACTGGGAAGTTGAATTTACGCAATACATGAAACGCGGAATTGCGGTTTTCACGACATACGTACAAGAATGGTATACAGGAAATCTTCAGACTTTATTTTTCCATCAGCCTGAAAATCCAGATGTGAAAGAAAAAATATGTTCTGTATTGGCAGGATATGTTTGGAATGAAGAAAATCCGTTTGTTAAAAAACATGATCACGTAATAGCCAATATGGCGTATTTATTAAATATGCAAAAAGAACAAAGCCCTGAATAATCAGGGCTTTTTTATAGAAAGATAATTCATTTTCTAGATTCATTCCGTAGGAATGTCTCATCGGTAGAATATGAAATTTGAATTGCGATAATACGTTCCGTAGGAACGTTTGATTAATTGATTCAGGTATATTATTTCCGTAAATCAGATGTCCCTACAGGACATTCATGCAAAACGACAATATTTTTTTCTACCGATCAGATATTCCTAACGGAATATTTTTAATCAATTACAATTCGAATATTTTATCCATTACAATCCATTTTTGTCCGGGTTTTGCCCAAGGTAAAGCTTGCTGAAATTTCCACATTAAAGTTTCCCATTCCTGAACTTTTTCATTTTCAGCATCGGCTTTGTCTTTTTTCTCAAAAGAAAAATTCTCGTCGCCTTCGATGATCATAAACAATCTATTTCCTGTGCAATAAATATCCAAAACTAAAATTCCAGCATCTTGAATGCTTTTTTTTATTTCTGGCCAAATACTTTCATGCAGTTGTTTGTATTCTGCAATTAAATTTGCGTCGTCTTTTAAGTCTAGTGCAAGACAAAATTTTTGAGCTGCCATAATTTTATTTTTGTTGATAAGCTACAGCAGTCTGTTTACTTGTACCTAAACCTTCAATTCCTAATTCGATTACGTCGCCTGCTTTAATGTAAATTGGATCTGGTTTGATTCCTAAACCAACTCCTGGAGGCGTTCCTGTACTGATAACATCGCCAGGAAGCAGGGTCATAAACTGACTTAAGTAATGTAATAAAAACGGAATTTTAAAAATCAAGTTTGAAGTGTTACTGTTTTGGAATGTTTTTCCGTTTACAGTTAACCACATTTTAAGATTGTTTACATCACCAATTTCGTCTGGAGTCGCCATAATTGGTCCAAGAGGAGCGAAAGTATCAGAACCTTTTCCTTTTGCCCATTGTCCGCCACGCTCGATTTGGAATGCTCTTTCGCTGTAATCGTTCAAAAGACAGTATCCAGCGATATAATTTGGTGCATCTTCTTCAGAAACATAGCTGGCTTTTTTACCTACGACAAATGCCAATTCTACTTCCCAGTCTGTTTTTTCGCTGTTTTTTGGGATAATCAAATTGTCATTTGGCCCGCATAAAGAAGTTGTAGATTTAAAGAAAATAATTGGTTCTTCTGGAATTGCAGCGCCAGTTTCTTCACAGTGATCTACATAATTTAATCCGATGCAGATAATTTTTGAAGGACGCGCAACCGGCGAACCTAAACGTACTGAATCGCTTACTTCTGGTAAAGATGGATTGTTTTTTAAAGCTTCTTCTAATTTTGCTAATCCGTCATTTTCAAAAAAAGCTTCGTTATAATCTGTTACGATAGACGAAACATCATATCTTTTATCATTTAGTAAAACCCCTGGTTTTTCTTTTCCTTCTTCTCCAAATCTAATAAGTTTCATAATCTTTAATTTTTTAGTAAAGTGTTTTTTCTGCCACGAATTCACGAATTTTTATAAATCATAATTTGTGAAATTCGCAGTTATTTTTTTGACGCAAATTTCACAGATTTTTTAATCCTTTTAATTCGTGAATTCGTGGCTATTTTTTCGGACAAATTTGAACTCTTTAATCTGTGGCTATTTCTTTTCTTAGTTGTTTAATTTAATAAAACCTCCATCAATTGGGTAATCAGAACCTGTGATGAAAGAAGATTCGTCGCTGCATAAAAACAAAGCGAGCGTTGCAATTTCTTCTGGTTTCCCCATGCGTCCGATTGGTTGTGACTGAGATAATTTTTCGAAGATTTCTTCTTCTTTTCCAGGATAATTTTTAGAAATAAATCCGTCTACGAAAGGGGTATGAACTCGCGCAGGAGAAATAGAATTACATCTGATTTTATCATTCAAATAATCTTTTGCTACTGATAAAGTCATCGCCATAACCGCTCCTTTTGCAGTAGAATAAGCAAAACGATCCGGAATTCCAACCCAGCAGGCAATAGAAGCCAAGTTTAAAATTACACCTCCGCCAGAACTTCTAAGCGCAGGAATCGATGCGTGAAGACAGTTGTAAACTCCCTTTACGTTTACATTCATAATACGGTCAAAATCAGATTCTGGAGTTGTGTCTACTTTTCCAACGTGAGCAATTCCTGCATTGTTTACCAGAATATGAATATTTCCGATTTTTTCGAAAGTTGATTTCACCTGTTCGTGGTTTGAAACGTCGCAGGCGTGAGCAAAAACATTTCCGCCGTTTGATTTTATTTCTGCAACCGTTTCTTTTGCGCTTTCTTCAGTTAATTCTAAAATATGAACTTCAGCTCCTTGTTTAGCAAATAAAACCGAAATCGCTCTTCCAATTCCGCTTCCACCGCCCGTGATAATTGCTTTTTTATTTTGTAATGAAAACATTTGATATAAATTTTTATGAGTTGTTTTTAATAGTCTTTTACAAAGATACGCCGCGTTTCCACGGAATAAAATCGTCTTGGTTTAATTGCACTGCTTTCGGAATAATTTCGCCGCTTGCCGCTTTGATGCAGTATTCTAAAATTTCCTCGCCCATTTCTTCAATAGATTTTTCACCACTAATGATTGGTCCGCAGTCAATATCGATAATATCTTTCATTCTGGTTGCTAGAACAGAGTTTGTTGCCACTTTAATTACAGGACAAACTGGGTTTCCAGTCGGAGTTCCCAACCCTGTAGTAAATAAAATTAAAGTTGCTCCAGAAGCCGCTTTTCCAGTTGTTGCTTCCACATCATTTCCTGGTGTACAAACTAAACTCAATCCTGGTTTTGTAACCAATTCGGTATAATCTAAAACGTCAACAACAGGAGAAGTTCCGCCTTTTTTAGCCGCTCCGGCACTTTTGATAGCATCTGTAATTAATCCGTCTTTGATGTTTCCTGGTGACGGATTCATGTGGAAACCAGAACCCACTTTATGAGCCAGTTCATCGTAAGATTCCATTAAATCTATGAATTTTTTGGCTTTATCTTCCGTAATACATCTGTCAATTAAATTCTGTTCAGCTCCACATAATTCTGGGAATTCGGCCAAAAGAATTTTTCCGCCTAAAGCTACTACTAAATCAGAAGTATAACCCACAGCAGGATTTGCAGAAACTCCGCTGAAACCATCGCTTCCGCCACATTTTACACCAATGCATAAATCGCTCAAAGGCGCATCGGTTCTTTCATATTGGTTGATTTCAATTAAACCTTCAAAAGTCTTTTTAATGGCATTAGTAATCAAAACTTCTTCGCTTTCTGTCTGCTGCTGTTCAAAAATAAACAAAGGTTTGTCAAATTCTGGGTTTTGTCTTTTTACGTCGTTTACAAAATCCTGAACTTGTAAATGCTGGCATCCTAAACTCAAAAGCGTGATTCCACCAACGTTTGGATGATTGGCATAAGAAGCCAATAAAGCGCTTAAAGTAGAAGCATCCTGACGCGTTCCACCGCAGCCGCCTTGGTGATTTAAGAATTTAATTCCGTCCACATTTTCAAAAACACGTTTGTTTTTCGGAGTCGGATTTAATTCAATATTAATATCGTTGATGTCATTTCCGTTCAAATAACCTTCCAGTAATTCGTGCGTAAATTGATTGTATTTGTCTGTTACAGCATAACCTAATTGCTTGTGCAACGCCTCTTTGATAACGTCAAGATTTCTGTTTTCACAAAAAACTGTCGGAACAAAAAGCCAGTAATTGGCAGTTCCAACACGTCCGTCTTTTCTTTTATAACCTTTAAAAGTTCTGTTTTCAAATTTAGAAACATCAGGGGCATTCCATTCGTAAGAAGCGTTTCTGTAAGCGTAAGGATCTGCGGCGTGTTTTAAGTTTTCGGTCGTCATTAAACTTCCTTTTGCCACATCACATTGTACTTTTCCGACCAAAACACCGTACATGTTTACTTCTTCTCCCTGCTTCATGTCCTGCATGTAGAATTTATGTTTGGCTTTGATGAGGTCTTGTAAAACGTAAGGTTCGTTTTCAAAAAGAATGGTTTCTCCTTTTGGTAAGTCGGTTAAAGCTACCAGAACATTATCGTCTGGGTGCAGTTTTACGACTAATTTTTTAGTTGTATCAAGCATTGTCTTGTTGTTTTTTTTCTTTTTTGTGTTGTCGTTTGCTGTAGTTAGGGAAGAAGTTAAGCACTTTGATTTCACTAAAATTTGGGCAGTAAACGAAAAATAAAATTAGTTTTTTTAGCCTTTTGTTATTAGTCTAATATTATCCGTGTATAATCTTTAATTATCTTTGCAGAATGAAATTGGAACAAACCAAAATAGCGTCTTATCTCAATACAAAAGTTTCGGTATTAAATCGTGTTGAGCCTTTTTTTCAGGCGCCCTTTCATTCGCATCCAGAATTGGAATTGGTGTATGTAAAAGAGAGTTACGGCAAGCGAATTATTGGAAATTCGGTAATGCCATTTGAACCTGGAGATATGGTTTTTTTAGGTTCGGATATTCCGCACGTTTGGCTGAATGATGAGAAATATTATCAAGGAATTGAAGATTTGAAGGCGAATTCGATTGTTGTATATTTTCATAAAGATATTTTTGGACCGACTTTTTACGAATTAAAAGAAACGCAAAAAATCAATGAACTCTTTTTTCAGGCTGGAAAAGGGATTTCGATTATCGGAAAAACCAATAAGCAGATTGCTAAAAAATTGGAGAAGTTAGTTTCAAAAAAAGACTTTGAGGTAATTGTCGGACTTTTTGAGATTTTGTCTATTCTTTCAGAAAGTCAGGATACAATCTATATCAATGACGAAATTTATTCTTTGATGCAGAAAGATTCAAAAGTAGATCGTCTTTCAGAAGTTTTTCAATATGTGAATAAAAATTATAAGAAGAATATTTCCTTAGAAGAAATTGCCGCTGTTGCGAATATGACTCGGACTTCTTTCTGCAGAATGTTTCGAGTTAAAACGAAGAAAAACTTTGTGGATTATCTGCACGAAATCAGAATCTCGAATGCCTGTAAATTGTTGCTGGAAACCGATAAAAGTATGTCTGAAATTGCGTATGAATGCGGTTATAAAACCGCTTCAAATTTTAATAAACTTTTCAAAAAAGTTAAAGGAATGACGCCATCTGATTTTAAAAATAATGCGAAGATGAGTTTTGCCACTCCCGATAGCTATCGGGATTAAAGATTAAAAGGATTTGAATTAAAATCTGCTCAATCTGCCAAATCTGCGTGAGACAAAAAATAGCCACGAATTCACGAATTATTCTTTGACAATCTTTGAGAATAAATTTGTGAATTCGTGGCTAAAAAAAATTAAATAGATCGATCTAAATGAGTGTAACCACCATCAACATAAATGATCTGTCCAGTGGTATGACTTGATTTTTCAGACAGCAAGAAAACCACCATGTTAGCAATTTCTTCTGCTGTTGTCATTCTGTTTTCTAGCGGAATATTTTTTGTAATTGCGGCTAATTTTTCTTCTTTATTTTCAAAAGTATTAATCCACGTTTCATAAAGCGGCGTGTAACATTCAGCTACAATTACAGCGTTTACACGAATGCTGTATTTTAATAATTCAACTGCCCATTCTCTGGTTAAAGCATTTCTTCCTCCGTTTGAAGCAGCGTAAGCTGAGGTTCCGCCTTGACCTGTTTCGGCAGTTTTAGAACCAATGTTTACAATGGCTCCTTTCGATTCTTTCAAATACGGAAGCGCATGCTGTGCCATTAAATAATAATGCACTAAATTTTTGTGAAGAGAAGCAGCGAAATCTTCATAATTTCCGTTCTCTAATCCTACACCGTCATTAACTCCGGCATTATTTACAAGCCCGTCAATTCGGCCAAATTTTGCGATTACGGTGTCAACGGCTTTTTTGCAGTCTTCAGGTTTTGTCAAATCGGCGGCAACTTGATGCGCTTCTTTTCCAATGGCTTTTAATTCTTCTACGGCTTTGATGTTGTCATTTTCGTTACGTCCAACGATAAACGGAATTGCATTTTCTTCGGCTAGAACTTTAACGATTCCTAAACCGATTCCTTTTGCGCCTCCAGTAACGATAATGATTTTTTGGGTTAATGATAACTGCATGATTTTTATTTATTATAATTTAAAGACTCTATAAAGGTATAGCAAATGTATTTCAAACCTATAGAATCATAGTTCTAACTTTATCTAAAAAGATATCTCATTTATCTAGTTTGAATATTTTTTGTTTCAATTTAGATTTAGTTTCTTACTCTTTTTATTTATTTCTAAAACTGATATTTATATGTATTAGGTTTATTTTTAAAAATTTACAGCTGTTGTTCAGATAAACAACAGCTGTAAAAATAGAGAGAATAGAACTGATAATTTATTACCAGAACTTAACATAAAGAGCCACAATAATCAGTAATGTAATTACTATTAAGACCGTAGTCTGTGGCTGTACTTTGAACATTCCAGGTTCTGTCTCGAATGCTTTTGGGTTTACTTTTGGACCAGCGAAACTTATCACAATCATGGCAATCATTGTAAATAAGAATGACAATCCCATACAAATATGGAACGGAATTTCGAAAGCTCCTTTTCCGTTATTATAAGCAGTATATAAAAGTGTATCATTTCCAAATAAAGCTGGAGCATATTCGTTGAATAAAACAGATAATAAGAATCCTAAAATTACTCCCACGATTGCAGCTGTTCCAGTAGTTCTTTTCCAGAACATACCTAAGAAGAACATCGCGAAAACTCCTGGACTAATAAATCCAGTATATTTTTGGATGTATGTAAATCCTCCAACTCCACCAATTCCTAAAACGTCATTCCAAGTAAATAGAACCGCTAAAAGCATGGCAGCAAAAACGGCAAGTCTACCAATGTTTACCTGTTGTTTTTCGCCAGCATCTTTCTGGATGTATTTTTTATGAATGTCTAAGGTATAAATTGTAGAAATACTGTTTACTTTTCCAGCTAAAGATGCTACAATTGCAGCAGTAAGTGCGGCAACAGAAAGACCTTTTAATCCTGTTGGAAGGAAAGTCAATACAGCAGAATAAGCTCCGTCTTTTCCTCCAACTAATTGTGGCAAATGCCCGTTTGTGTATAAAACATAAGCAGCAATACCAGGAAGCATTACGATAAGTGGCATTAATAATTTTAGCATACCCGCAAATAAGATTCCTGTACGAGCGGTTTGTAAATCTGCTCCAAGTGCTCTTTGTGTAATGTATTGGTTACATCCCCAATAG